>DYHB01000124.1 GCA_020724415.1 Thiobacillus sp. | reverse complement strand
GTCGTGAAGGCCCTGTTCACGGAGCTGATGTGGCCGGCATGATCGGTCACCATGACGGCCTCGGTGGCCTGGTCCAGAATGACGTGGGTGGTGGTATCCACCTCGGCGCCCGTCCCGGTCTCGGTAATGGCACGGAACACGACCACACAGCCAGTGACGGTTTTGTTCTCGATCAGGGGAGTACAGACATATTCCACATCCACCTGGTGGCCGTCCTGATGTCGCATGGCCCCCTTGGGGTTCTGGTAGGTCTCCCGATGTTTCATGGCCAGGAACAGGGGGCACTCTTCGGGCGCATAGACCTGACCCTTGGCGTCCAGCAACTGAATGGCCTCGAAACAGGTCTTGCCGATCATGTCGGCGGCAGTACGTCCCAGGATCAAGGCGGCCCGGGCATTGACGTAGATCACCCGCCCCTCGGTATCCAGGCTGATGACGCCCTCACCAGTGGCATCGAGTATCTTGGCGTTGCGCTGATGGAGGTCTTCGATGGCCAGTTGGTAGGTGTGGCGTTGGGTCACGTCCCGGGCATTCAGCACGATTTCGGAATTTGGGTCATCGGACCCCAACAGCCGATAGGCCGCCTCGATCCAGACCGCGTTGCCCTCGCGATGGGCGAAGCGCAACAGCGCCGATTGCTTGCCCGGCTCGGATAGTGTCAGGGCACCTTGCCAGGTGGCATGGTCCTCCGGAAGGATGAATTCGGTCAGATGGCTGCCCACCAATTCTCCCGGGGCGTAGCCCAGGATTTCCTTGCAGGCGGGGGACGCGAAGGTGCAGGCCCCGGCCCTGTCGACCCGCAGGATCATGTCCGTGGAATGATCCGCCATGAGCCGGTAATGTTCTTCACTGGATTTCAACGCCCGCTGGTTGAGCACCTCGATCACGGCCAACGCCAAGGCGTTGGCGGAATCGATCTCCAGGGCTGTCCAGGGCTTCGCCTGATCCTGATAGGTATCCACCCAGGTGGCAAAGGACTCCCGGGGCGACAGGTGTACACGGCCGTCCTTGATCACCAGGGATTTCTCAGGCTTGCCTGCCCATCGGACGGTGGTGACCGCAGCCGGACGGAACCACATCAGGAAATTGGACATGTCATGGTTCAGGGGTGCCACCATCAATCCGCACCCGGTATCCAGAAATGCCTGAGCCGCCGGATAAAGGTCACCCAAGCGATGGGTATGAAAAACGGCGGCCGGCTCCAGGGTCTTCAGCCAGGCCACCAGGGCTTCCACATGCTCGCAAGCAGGGGCCTTGCCAAAGGTGTGCCGGACGCCCTCCAGGCACAGGCTGCCGCCTTCTGCCTGGACCAGACTGAGGATGCCTTGGCTGTAGGTCTCGATGATGGCGTCAATGCTATTGGCCTTGCGAATTACCCAGGTCAGCTCATTCAGCAGATGGTGCATGCGTTCGTGGAGCGCCGATTTGTCCAGGTTTTCCAGGTAGGACAGCTTCAACGATGCGGTCTTGCCAATGAATTCGTAAAACTCCCGAACCCTGAAGGGCACATAGAGGGGAGCCATGTGATGGCAGGCAATCAGTCCCCACAACCGGTTGTTCTGGATCAGGGAGATGCTGAGGCTGGAGCGAACCCCCATGTTGCGCAGGTATTCGATGTGCACCGGGGAAAAACTGCGCAGCCCGGAGTACGTCATGTCCAGTTGCCCCGCCTCTTGGCCAATCACGGGCACGGGCATGGCATCGATGTCCGAAATCAGGCGGATCTGGTTGCGGGTATACAGCTCCCTGGCCTGGGGCGGAATATCCGAGGCCGGAAAGCGGTGCCCGAGATAGGACGCCACACCAGGTGCGCGAGCCTCGGCCACCACTTCGCCATCCCAGTTGGTGTCGAATCTGTACATCATCACCCGGTCATGGCCGGTCAGACGGCGTACCTGATCCACCACGGCCTGGGTATAGCGCTGGATGTCGGTCTCCGCATCCAGGCGCCAAAGGCTGTCCCGTACCGATAGAAAGAGGTTCTGGAAAGCCAGATCATCCACGAAGGGCCGTCGCTCCACCTCCAGCACCAACCGGTTTCCACTGTAGTAGGCCCAGACATCCAGATGTCGGGTACCCGCAGAGGTGTCCAGATTCAAACGCGTCACGCAAGCCTGCCGCCAGTCGCCCAGCCCCTCCAGGTCCTCCAGGCGACGGGCATTCTCAGTACCGAACAGGGCTTCGAAGCCCTGTCCCAATGCATCTTCGGGGGTCAGGTCAAACAGATCTGCGACATTCGTGCTCACCTCCATAAGACGCAGAGTCTTTGGGTCCAGGGACAGCAACACGCCGTCCGGCTGGATAAGCCCAGGCCTTTGTATCGGCTCCCGGGCACACTCCTCCAAGGCTTTTACGAGTAGATCCGGATCCTGCTGGGGTCCATGGGCCTTGTCCATGCCGAGCTAGGCCATCCGCCGGGGCATAGACTCCCAGGCCCATATTTCATGGCCATGAAAACCCGCCGACTTCCGGACTGCCTCTGCCCTGCCCTGCTTCATGCACCCCCATGGGTGATCTGCATGTATTGCCACTCGTCCACCTGCTTCTGCTTCATATACTTATGTCTCCCCAAGGCTGGGGCGCTATTTGTCCAACTATATTTGTCCAAGTTTATGAAGTAAAGCGAACCGCCCCTATGACCATAACGAGAATCAGGTTTATGGTTTGAATGCGACAGGGATATGCCATAAGGGCCTAAGCGGCCCTAGACCCTCGGCAAATGACGGGATCAGACCCGTGCCAAATCGTTTGCTGGATGATTCGCGATCGTACGAATTCGGTCATGACGGGCAGCCAGTGCCTCCAAACCTTCGTCCACGGAGTGAAAAACGGCAATATCCCGGCCCACGTCATCCAGGAAACGCACCCCACTCCCGCCCACCCAAAGGGAAACAGATGCGGGCAACAAGGCGCGCAGTGAGCGCAATACCGGCTTCACCGCCCGGCGGGGATAGGCGGCACTGAAGGAGAGCGCCACCACATCAACAGAATAGGCTTCGGCGGCGTTGGCAATCTCCTGGATGGGCAGCTGGCCACCCAAGTGAATGCAATTGGCACCATGGTGGGCAAAGACGCCCTGGACCATATCCAATCCCAGGGTATGTGCCTCCCCCGCCAGGGTGGTGAGCAAAACCACCGGCATGGTCTTGTCATGCCGTTCCCTGCGTGCAGTAAGATCCAACACGCATTGCATGATCTGGCTATAGAAGTGCTCTTCATAGACACTCAAGGAGCCATTCAGCCATTGTTCGCCAATGCCGACCGTCATGGGAGCGGCCACTTTCCGGACGAAATCCTCGACACCCATGGCGTCTACTTCGGCCAATAAGGCTGCCTTGAAGGCTTCAGCGTCATGACTCGACAGCACTCCCAGGAGACGCTGGATTCTGGAATCCACGTCACGTCGCTCCGAGACTGGGCTGATGAGCAGATCCATGGGCAATACCTGGGAGGGCTTGAGGCCAGACTCGATCAACCGCTTGATGTCGGATAGCCGGCTGACGTCTTCGTCAGTGTAACGGCGGGCTCCGCCGGCCGTCCGGATCGGCTTGGGAAAGCCATAACGCGACTCCCACTTGCGCAAGGTGGCAGCATTGATTCCGGTCTCTCGGGCAACAGCGGCGATACTCAGGCTCATGATCCGATACGGGAACACTGTATTCCCGTGAAGTCTGCTAGCAATCTTCGCGATTATATACTTGGCCAGTCAGACCCAGGATTCCCCTGCAATACCGCTTATTCGGCAACCAGCGCCCTTTCATCTGGCCTGGGAGCATCAGGCATGGTCATACATCTGCCTGGCCAGTGCCTGGATCGAATCCGAGAAATAGGCAGTTACAACCTGGGCATCGTATCGGAGGCCCATGGCGCTCTCCAACTCCTGATTTGCCGCCCCCAAACCTTTGCTGGGCCGGTAGGGTCTATGGGAAGAGATGGCATCCACCACATCCGCGACGGCCACGATGCGCGATTCAGGAAGGATCTGATCCCCTTGCAATCCATCAGGGTAGCCACTGCCATCCATGCGCTCATGATGCTGCAGGACGACGCTGGCTATGGGCCATGGGAAGGGAATCCCGGCGATCAAGTCGTGCCCCACCCGGCTATGGGAACGCATCATCATCATCTCGATATCCGTAAGCCTGCCAGGACGGGTCAGTATCTCTGCTGGAATGGCTATCTTGCCGATGTCATGGATTTGAGCCCCAAGATAGACCGCCTGACGGGAATCGCTGGACAACCCGAGCACGGTCGCGATTTCGATGGCCAGCCTGGCCACATTGGTCTGGTGGCCCGCCGTGTAGGGATCACGTACCTCACCGATGTTGGAAATGGCTTCCACTGTTCCGATCAGGGCTGCGGTGATGGACTCTTCCCGTTGCTTGAGAGTGGTGACATTCTCGTGGGCCACGATGGCAAAACGATGGTCATCGACGATCAATGGTGTCACCGTGAGCAGGAACCAACGTTGCTCGGTCGGCGAGTGACACGGATAGGTCAACTGGAACCGGGCACTGCTGTGCATCAACACCGCAATGATGCCCAGGGCCGCCTGCCGACTGAAGTCGCTTGCGACTGGGTTTGGGCTGGCAGCACCATGCATGCCATGGGTATCGAGGATCCCGGGTGCACAGAGTTCGATGTAGTTGATGCCGACGCCATACTCCGGCAGGCGACTGTCATTGTCGTCGGCAAAATTTTTCCATGCCGCATTCACAGCAATGATCACGCCATGCCCATCCAGCACTGCAACGTGTGCTGAAAGGCTGTCAATGATGTTCTGCAGATGCGGTCTGTTGTCCATGCGCCACCATGCGTCGAATACCCGGCTTAACGGCAAGTCATGCGCAAACTGTAATATTTGTAACAATCGATGAGTGAGATCCTGGAGTCAAACCAGCAGGGCGTTCGTCCCGCAAGGGCTGCCCACCAGGCAACAGAAAGGTCAGGAAGTATGAAATCGACCCAGCAGGCATCTGACCAGGACCCATAACACGAGCCCTCCTACCAGCAGATAAACCGGCATGACGACGAAGACCAGGGCAACAGCGCCTTCAAATGTCCAGATTGTTCATGTGGAGTCCGCCAAGGCCCGTTGGCCGAAGCTTGGACAATGTGGACTCAATCCTGCAGCCGTTGCACCAGACTGCGGATGGGACCGGGCATGGCCGCCAGGATGTCCTCCAACGCTACCCCGTCCAACATGTTTTTCACGGTAAGGCCCAGATCCGTATTGCCCTCGATGAGCAGGTGCCGGTTGAAGAACAGGGTATCCGGGTCCTCCTGGCGCAAGGCCAGGCGCAGGAAATCCCGGGCCGTGGCCGTGAAGGTCACCTCGGCCCGCGCCGTCACCTGGGGCGCGAAGCCCTGGGCGGTGACGGAAAAATAGGTTTTCACCCCGGCATCCTTGACGTGGACGCAAAAACGGCGCCCCTTCAGGGCATCCCAATCCAGATCCTTCAGGCTGGGCCAGGCCAGCCGGTTCAGTGCCCCGGAGAAGGCAATGGAGGCCGGCAGCACGGGCAGACGTCCCAGGACCCGGGCCAGGGCGGCGGGAAAAACGGCAGTGGTGTTGGCAGACATGGGGACTGGCTGGGCAGGCAGGATCATGATCAGGTTTCTCATGTTGGCGTGGTAGCCGCCTGGTAGTCCAGGCCGGCGCGACCTGTCCAGTAGCCATCGCAGGGCTGGCCGGGCAGGAGTGTGTCCAGGGCGGCGCGCCCTGGGTGCCCGTCCAGGGCGATGCGGAAATGGGCCACGACCCTGTCCATGTGGCGGTACTGGGGCGACAGTCGCACCACGTCCACTCCGGCCCCAGGCAGTTCCTCCAGCCGGTGGGCCAGAGTGTGGACCTTGCCGGACTGGGTCTGGATGCCGTTCAAGGTCAGGAATTCCTCATTCTCCCGGGTTCGCATGGCCAAGCCGTCGGGATGCTCCAGGCACTTGAACTGGCAGTCGTCTTTTTGCAGGTTGTAATGACGGGCTGTGAAACAGCGGGCGGAATAGGCCAGGGGCAGCCGGCCGTAGGCGAACAACTCGGTCTCCACGCCGGGCGGAACCGGCATGGCGGCGAGCATGTCCCGGGGCATCTCCACCGGGGGGACCCAGCGGCGGGCCCCCATGCCGGCCAGCATGGCCAGGGTGTCCGGGTTGTAGACGTTCAGGGTGGGGCCGGCCACGAAAGGCAGTCCGGCCTCGGCGCACAGGCGCACGGCGCCGAAGTCATTGGCCTCCAGGGCATAACGGCCCTGGCCCACCTGCTTGCGCAGGGTCTTCAGATCCGATTCCGATTCGATCAGGGCCTGGCTGGACAAGACCACCTCCTTGCCGGCCGCAGACAAATGGTCGGCCAGGGCCAGCCAGTCGGCCTGGCGCATCAGGTGGCGCCGGGAACATACGGTTTCGCCCAGGTACACCACATCCACCGGCCAACCGGCAGCTTGCTCATAAAAGGCCAGAGTATCTTCGCGGGACCAGTAATACAGGAGGGGGCCGAGGGAGAGTTTCATGATCTTGTCAGGCGTGACGAAAAAGTGTGACGGGTGAGGCGTGACAGGAGAGACGTGACGCAAATGCGTGACGGGACGTGGTCTTGTCACGCCTATGCGTCACGCAGTTCAGGTCACTTGTCACGAAGTTACTTCCACGGCCGGTAGTAAGCGCCCAGGGTGTGCATGCTGCCTTCGGACACCTTGTCCAACTGGGCTGT
>DYHB01000123.1 GCA_020724415.1 Thiobacillus sp. | reverse complement strand
GCCACCCGCTACCGGGACGGCACCCGGGGCGGCGAGATCGAATGGGCCGTGCTGCCCCGCAAGCCCCTGGCCGGGCGCACCGTGCTGCTGCTGGACGACATCCTGGACGAAGGCCACACCCTGGCCGCCGCCCGGGACCGCATGCTGGCCCTGGGGGCCGCCCAGGTCCAGGTGGCGGTGCTGGCCGACAAGGCCATCCCGCGGGACAAACCCGTCCGGGCCGACTACGTGGGTGTCAGCCTGCCCGACCGCTATGTCCTGGGCATGGGCATGGACGCCTACGGCCTGTGGCGCAACCTGCCCGGAATCTATGCATTGAAAGAGGAACAGACATGTTAGCCATCATCGGCGGCTCAGGCCTGACCAAACTGCCCGGCCTGTCCATCACCCACCGCCAGGTCATCCGCACCCCCTATGGCGAACCCTCCGGGGCCCTCAGCTTCGGCAATCTGGACGGTCACCCGGTCGTCTTCCTGGCCCGGCACGGCTACGGCCACACCATCCCGCCCCACAAGGTGAACTATCGGGCCAACATCTGGGCCCTGCACGCCCAGCGCGTCACCCATGTGGTTTCCGTCGCCACCGTGGGCGGCATCCATCCGGATCTGGGCCCGGGCAAGCTGGCCGTGCCGGATCAGGTCATCGACTACACCCACGGTCGGGAAACCACCTTTGACGACTACACCGAAGGCCCGGTCACCCATTTCGACTTCACCTGGCCCTACTGCGACGACATGCGCCAACGCTGCCTACAGGCTCTGGCCGAGGCCGGGGAGTCCTGCTTGCCCCACGGTACCTACGGCGCTGTGCAAGGCCCGCGCCTGGAAACCAAGGCCGAAATCGACCGCATGGAACGGGACGGCGCCCACATGGTGGGCATGACCGGCATGCCAGAAGCCTACCTGGCCCGGGAAATCGGCCTCTGCTACGCCGCCATCGCCGCCTCGGTCAACTGGGCCGCCGGCCGGGGCGACAGCGCCACCGGCATCTCGGCCCAAGAGATCGAAGCCAATCTGGAGAATATCGTCGGCCGCATGCGGGTGGTGCTGACCCGGCTGGCGTGCATGGATTATGGGAAATGACCGAGGCGGCGGTTCGCCGTGACACGCACTATACAGCCACGTCGTGCGCGGGAGCGTCAGGCGAAACCTGAAAAACCTGTGAATTGATCGGCATCCGAGTCCATGGACAGACCGTTGGCATCCACCCCCTTGAAGCTGAATTGGATGTGGGAGGGGTCTATCGTCCCGTTGACCTCGGCATTCTGTTGCAGCTTGAACAGGACTGTGGCCGTTTTGAACTGGGTGTCATAGTAGACGGCCAGGGGGGCATTGGGCACATCAATCTCGGTTTCGGGCGGCTTGTAGCCGAAGTTGTAGCCGTCACCCCGGCCTGTGGTAGGTTGCCTCTCAATACGCCAGTTGTTGACGTTCTGCACCGAGTCCATGTCCATTTCCTTGCTGAACTGGAACACCACGGAGAACGTCTGGGTGCCACCGGGCGATGACAGATTCGGACCCAGCAGGGAAATCTGGGTGCCTGCCTTCAGCGGGGTGGGGAAGGAGGCAAACACATCGCCGTCGAAGGCTGCCGTCATCCTGGGTGCCGCCTTGTCGTAGATGTAGGACTCCAGGGTATCCGCCTGACTGGCGGATTTGGATTGCAGGAACGACAGCATCTCTTCCGCCTTGGCTGTGTCGCCCATGTCCATGTAGGCATAGCCTTTTTCTGCATAGGCTTCCAGGTAGGTGGGGTCCACGGCGATCGCCCTGTCCAGGGCGTCCAGGGCATCCTCGTAGCGGCCCTGCTTGGCATAGGTCAGACCCAGGCCATAGGCGCCCTGGGCTTCCCGGGGCGAGAGCTGCTGTACCAGCTTGAACTGCGCTTCGGCACGGTCATAACGAGCCTCGGCCAGATAGCCCTGGGCCAGGGAGTATCGATTGGGCGCGTTGGGATTCAGGTTGACGGCCTGCTCATATTCGGCCCTGGCTTCGGATATTTGATCCTGGGAGAAATAGATGTTGCCCAGGGCTATGCGGGTATCGTCCCGGTTGGCGATGCGCAGGGACTGCTTGTAGGTTTCGGTGGCCGAGCGGGTGTCCCCCTCGGCCAGATAGGACCGCGCCATGTAATCCAGGGCGTTGATGGTGGTGCCGGACCTGGGCGAGAGCCCCACGGCCTGTTGCAGGGACTGGCGTGCGGCCGCATAGTCCTTCTTGATGAAAGCCTGCAGGCCGCGTTCCAGCGCCCGCTGGGCAGACGCCTCTGCGTTAGCGCCTTTGTAGAGCGAAGCAGAAAACAAATTGTCGGCGGCTACCTCAAAAATGCTCATGGTCTTGATGCCTTGTGCCTGTCATGCTCAGACTATAGCGTCTAACGCACTGGTTTAAAAGGAAAAAAAATTTCAAAAAAACCCTAAAGTATTTCTTTGTCAGGCCGATAACAGGGGTGACAGCAGAATGATCTGCCAGTCGGACGAGGAAGAATCCTCGTAGAGTTCAACCCTAGAAAAGGAGTTCATCATGGCATTCGGCGACATCTCCCTGACCGCATCAATGCGCGCCAACCTGGTTTCCCTGCAACAGACCTCTGATCTGCTGGGCCGCACCCAGGAACGTCTTGCTACCAACAAGAAAGTGAATTCAGCTCTCGACAACCCCGCCAGCTTCTTTGCTGCCCGGGAAGCGACTCAGCGTGCCGGTCTGCTGAGTGGCCTGAAGGACAACATCGGTGAAGCCATCCAGCAGGTCAAAGTGGCGGATACCGGTGTGAAGGCCATGGTTACCCTGATCGAGGGTTTGCGCGGTCAGCTTTCCCAAGCTCGTAATGCTCTGGGTGAGGGCAGCACAAGTGCAACTTCGCTGGCCACGATCGCGACGCAGTACAACTCCATCATCAAGCAGATGGATAACATCTCCCAGGTGGACGCCAGCTACAAGGGCATCAACTTCCTGAAGAGCGATTCGGTCACGGTCAATTTCAACGAGAAAGCTTCCACCAGCCTGACGCTGACAGGTTTTGACGGCAGTACCGGTGGCCTGCTGATTTCTGGCGGCAATGCCGCAGGTACGCCTGCGAACGGCACCCTGGCTGCTGCCAACATCAATTCCAATGCCAACATCCAGTTGGTGGAGGATTCGTTGAACAATGCACTGACCACCTTGCGTACGGAATCCGCGAAACTGGCCAACAACCTGACCATCATGTCCACCCGGCAAGAGTTCATCACCGGTATGGTGAACAACCTGCAAGAAGGCGCGGACAAGCTGACGTTGGCTGATTCCAACGAGGAAGGCGCCAATTTGCTGGCCTTGCAGACCCGGCAGCAGTTGAGCACCACGGCGCTGAGTCTGGCATCCCAGGCCGCTCAGTCGGTGTTGCGTCTCTTCTAATCCGCTCCGCGGCTTAGAGTGGCTGCGCGGGGATAAGACCTTCGGGTCTTATCCCTGGCGGTCACAAGGAGAACGGCTATGACAATCGAATTAACAAGTCTACCTATTCGGCCTGGCGCAAGCCCCGGGTCGTTGTCGTTTGAGGCCACGGGTGCTCCTCGTTCCGCGACAGTGGCAGAGGCGCGTGAGCCGGCCATGGTCAACATCAGTGATCTGGCCTCGCTGCGGTTCCAGAAAGACCAGTCCATCGAGGCAGGCAAGCGCATCCGCCAAGTGGATCAAGCCATGGAGCAGCAAGCGTCTGTCATGCGACAGATGCAGTCTGAGTTGGGGGCTATCGTCAAACAATATCCTCCCTTTGCCTCTGATGATCCTCAACGGGCAAAATATCTGGAGGCATTCAGTGGTCTTCGTGCCCAGATCGAAGCCGTGACATGGCCCAAAGAACCGGCCTTGGAGACATTGGTTCCTCTGGGTATGCGGTTGCCTGCAGCCCTTGGGCAAACACCTCCCATCCCTGATTTGCCTAAAACTGCTTCGGATGCTGACGTCCGTAATGCATATGCGTCCATTGGGAGCGCGTTGGGCGTGCTTGCCGGTCAGAGGGAAGCCCTGGCCGACAGTGTGAGGGCCATTACATCCTGACAGCCGTGATCCTCGCGTACTGTCGGGAATGTGCATGATGCAGGGCATGGGGCTATGATGCCGCCATGTCCGGAATGAGGAGAGGGTCTTGCCCTTAGTACTGAGTCTTAAGCCCAAGGAGAAACTGTTCGTCAACGGTGCCGTGATCGTGAACGGAGACACCCGGTGTGACCTCACGGTGCTGAATGATGCTTCGATACTCAGGGAAAAGGACATCATGCGGGAAGAAGATGCGGACACCGTCTGCAAACGCATCTATCTGCTCGTGCAATTGATGTATATCGACCCGTCGAGCTTTGCTATGTATAACGACACCCTGTCTCCCCTGTTGCAGGACTTGGTGAAAGCCGTGCCCCGATCCTCGGATGTGGTGAGCGAAATCAATGAGCAGGTGCTGCTCGGTCATTTCTACCCGGCTATGAAATCCGCCCGGAAATTGATGTCATTTGAGAAGGAGTTGCTGGGAAATGTCGTTTAATCCTATTGATGCCTACCAGGATATCGAGAAAGAAACCCTGACCGGGCGTGCCTTGGAAGCCTCGGTGCTGTTCAAGTCTGCGGGCAAGCTCAAGCAGGTGCAGGAATCGTGGGATGCCGGCGGGCGTGACGAGATGCTGGAGGACGCCTTGCGCTACAACCAGCAGATCTGGAGTCTGTTCCAGGCCGAATTGACGGATGCAACCAGCGAACTCCCTGCTGACATCCGGACCAACCTGCTCAACCTTTCCGTGTTTGTCGATAAGCGCACCTTTGAAATCATGGCCTACCCCAGCCCGGAAAAGCTCAATATCCTCATCGATATCAACCAGAACATAGCCGCCGGCTTGAGCTCCGGCCAGTAAGTCTGAGCGGGATGGAGCCATTTTGAAATGCGTGATCCTGGCGGGGGGCTATGGCACCCGCATCAGTGAAGAGTCCCATCTAAAGCCCAAGCCCATGATCGAGGTCGGCGGCCGACCGATCATCTGGCACATCATGAAGATACTGTCCGCCCAGGGCATCCAGGATTTCATCGTCTGCCTGGGCTACAAGGGCTATGTGATCAAGGAGTATTTCGCGAATTATTTCCTGCACATGTCCGATGTCACCTTTGACATGCGCAACAACCGGATGCAGGTTCACCAGCAGCACGCCGAGCCTTGGCAGGTCACCCTGGTGGATACCGGGGAGAACACCATGACCGGTGGACGCCTGCTACGCGTCCGGGAGTATCTTGACGACCAGACCTTCTGCTTTACCTATGGTGATGGCTTGGCAAATGTTGAGTTGGCCGCCTTGACGGATTTCCACCGTCAGAGCGGACGGATTGCCACCGTGACCGCCGTTCAACCTCCGGGCCGCTACGGTGCACTGGAGGTCCAGGACGGCACAGTGCTGTCTTTTCAGGAAAAGCCCCTGGGAGATGGCGGCTGGATCAATGGCGGGTTCTTCATGCTGGAACCGGCAGCGCTGAATTACATTGCAGGCGACCTGACCACCTGGGAAATGGAGCCGTTGCGCAGACTGGCCCAGGAAAACCAGTTGGGTGCGTACACCCATTACGGCTTCTGGCATGCCATGGATACCGTCAGGGACAAGGCGCTTCTGGAAGAGATGTGGCAGCAGGGCAGGGCGCCCTGGCGGATATGGAAATGACGGCCGGTTTCTGGTCCGGTAAACGGGTCTTTCTTACCGGCCACACAGGCTTCAAGGGGAGCTGGCTCAGCCTATGGCTACACCACTTGGGGGCCATTGTCATAGGGTATGCATTGCCCCCCACCACCCGCCCCGCCATGTTCGACGTGGCAGGACTGCGCGGTGTAGTGCAGCACCATGAGGGCGACATCGCTGATCTTGATGCGCTGCGTGGGTGCATGGCGGCAGCCAGGCCGGACATCGTGATGCATCTGGCGGCCCAGGCCCTGGTTCGTGAAAGTTATCGCAGCCCCGTGGATACGGTCAGGACCAATGTGATGGGAACCATGAACGTCCTTGAAGCCGCGCGTGGCGTGGATTCCGTACGGGTGGCACTGGTGGTGACCAGCGACAAGTGTTACGAGAACCGGGAATGGATATGGCCCTACCGTGAACATGAGGCCTTGGGTGGCCATGACCCGTACTCGGCCAGCAAGGCCTGCGCAGAGATCATTACCGCCTGCTGGCGTGCCTCATTCTTGGCGTCGGCTGGCGTACACGTGGTCAGCGCCCGGGCCGGCAATGTCATTGGCGGTGGTGACTGGTCCGCCGACAGGATCGTGCCGGACGCCCTCAAGGCCTGGCAGTCCGGTGACCGTCTCCAGGTGCGCTACCCCGGGGCCATCCGCCCATGGCAACACGTGCTGGAACCTTTGTCCGGCTACATGCGCCTGGTCGAGCATGCCTACCAGGGAGAAGCGGTAACTGAAGGCTGGAATTTCGGCCCCAATGACGAGGATGTGCTGACGGTGGGGAATTTGCTGGAGCGCATGGCCGCCCTGTGGGGGCCCGGGGCGGAATGGCGAAGCCAGGATGGCCAGCATCCCCACGAAGCGGGACTGTTGCGGCTTGACAGCACCAAGGCCAGGACCCGATTGGGCTGGCGGCCGAGATTCGGCATTGATGAGGCCCTGGCCAAAACCGTGGCTTGGCATCAAGCCTGGCTTGGTGGGCATGACATGCAGGCCTTCAGCCTGGCCCAGATCCATGATTATGAGACCTCGAAACACTCATGACCCTCAGTGCGCGTGATGACATCCTGGCCCGGGT
>DYHB01000122.1 GCA_020724415.1 Thiobacillus sp. | reverse complement strand
CCGATGCGTTCGATGGCCCGGGCGATGGTCATGATTTCCAGGGCGGTGGTGATGGTGCGGGGGTCTTCCATCATGTGGGTGATGAGTTCCCGGATGATGGACTTGAAAGCGATGTCCAGGTCGGCATCGGCGTGGATGGTGGTCTGGGCTTGTTCGGCATCGGACCGGGCCAGGGCATCCAGGGCCTGGTGGGTCATGTCCAGGGCCGTTTCCGCGATGTGGCGGATGCCGACCCCGAATTGGGCGGTCTGGTGGCCACTGTCATGGATGCGCCGGATGGCCTTGGCGATTTTCTTGACTTCGTCACCGGACCGTTCGATGTCCGTGACGATCTTGCTGATACCCATGATGAGGCGCAGGTCCGAGGCCGTGGGCTGGCGCAGCGCAATGATATTGTTGCAATCGTCGTCCACCAACAGCTCAAGTTCATTGATCTTGCGTTCACCTTCCAGGATGGTGGCGATATCGCTGGCGTGGCCATGGGCGTAGGCGTCGATCATTACCTGGATATGGGCCTCCACCAGCCCCCCCATTTGCAGCACATGGCTGCGCATGCGTTGAAGGTCCTCGTCGAACTGGGCGTCCAGATGGCGCGATTGATTCATGGTCATGTTCTCCTCAGCCCCGTAGGCTGGTCATGTCGTCGTGGGGTAATCGATGACAACTATGTGCTTGTCCATCTACGCATTCACCAGTGTGCTGATCTTGCCGAGCGAATGAGCGGCATGGCCAAGGGGTGTATTGGCGATCGTCCCCAGTGCCACTGTGAGGTCCCGTCATGGCTGCCGCCTGTTCGAGCGGGCGCCAGATGTATTATGTGCATGAACATCTAGGACTATCCTGGGATGAAGGGAAAACCGTCCCTGCCGGTATTAATAATCAGATGGAACAGCCTAGAGGCTCAAGATGACAGAATAATGACATTTTGATGGTCATTCACATTCTGTCCCGGCTTGATGCCAGCCGAAACCCCACACGGCCGAGGCATCCAGGTGCTGGGTCGGTTCAGGGTCAAGGGCGCCTCGACCGGACGCCGGGTTGCCCCAGCCGGCGAATCAATGGCTGGGAGCCATGGGTCCGCTGGGCCGCCTGCCAAGCTCAGCCGTGGCTGTGCTGACCGGTATGGGCTCCGGGCAGGAAGTGCCGGGCGTAGCTTTGGTTGAGGTTGGACAGGGCCAGCAGCACGGGCAGATCGGCAGTGTTGAAGTCCGGGTCCCAGGCCGGTGCGCCGCATACCCAGGCGCCCAGGCGCAGGTAGCCCTTCACCAGGGGGGGTACCACGGGGGCGGCGATACTGCTCAGCTCTTCCAGGGGCAGGGGACAGCGCGGGAAGACCCGGTATTCGATGGGGGCCAGATGCTTGTCCTTTACGGCATGCCAGACGCCGGCGGCGTTGTGGCCGCCATCCTGCATGCCGATGCTGGCGCAACCGATCAGATAGTCGTGACCGCAGCGCATCATGTATTCGGCCAGGCCTGCCCAGAGCAGGGTGATGACACCGCCCTTGCGGTAATCAGGGTGCACGCAGGAGCGGCCAACTTCCACCATTCGGTGCCGCAGGTGCCCCAACCGGGTCAGGTCGAATTCCTGTTCGGAGTAGAAACTGCCCACCGACAGGGCTGCATCGGGGGACAGGATGCGGTAGGTGCCCACGGCTTCGCCGGTATCCATGTCGCGCACCAGAAGATGATCGCAATGGCTGTCGTAGAGGTCGATGTCCAAACCGGGCTGGGGGGTGCCCAGTCGCGCCCCCATCTCTTCTGCGAAGACCAGCCAGCGCAGACGCTGGGCATCGCGGACGTCATCCGCACCCATGGCCAGGCCGACATGAAAGTGCTTCTGCTTCTTGCCCGCTTCCAGGAGACCGCTGTGCAGCATCGTCGTGTCCTTGCGAAATGATTGACGCGTGCACCATAGCCAGGGCCGATGACAGACTTGTGTAAGTCCGGTTACGCCAAAATGACATGCCATGCCCGGGGGTGCAGGGCAATGTTCCGTCGGCCCATGTCATCAAAACGACATCAAAGATTGTCACTGTCTGACTTCTTCCGTGATGAAAAGAGAGGACAAGATGAACATTGGGGCACGCAAATCCCTGGCAGCGGCAATGATGGCAGCAGGCCTGCTGGTAGGTTGCACCGGGAGTGATGACGACGACGAAGTAACGCCGGTCAGCCTTCAACTGGTCAAAATCGGGGGGTATGCCAGCGGCATCTTCGGTCAAAGCGCTGCCGAGATACCGGCCTTTGATCCCGCCTCCAAGCGTGCCTTTGTGGTCAATGCCGCGGCTGGCAAAGTGGATGTCTTGGACCTGTCCGATCCCACCAAGCCGGCCAAGGTGGGGGAGCTCAGTTCCGCGGCCCTGCTGGCGGGTTCCGAGATCAACAGCGTGGCGGCCCGGGCGGGCATCGTGGCGGTGGCCATCCAGGCCAGCCCGAAGACGGACAATGGCCGTGTGGCCTTCTACAAGGCCAGCGATCTGTCCCTGATCAGCCATGTGGAGGTGGGGGCCCTGCCCGACATGCTGATCTTCACGCCCAACGGCAAGAAAGTGCTGGTCGCCAACGAAGGGGAACCCAGCGACGACTACCAGATCGATCCGGAGGGATCCATCAGCATCATCGATATCAGCAAGGTCTCGGCACCGACGGTCAAGACGGCCGGCTTCGCCGCCTTCAATGGCCAGGAGGCGGCCCTGCGTGCCAAAGGTGTGCGCATTTTCGGGCCGGGCGCCAACGCTGCCAGGGATTTTGAACCGGAGTACATCGCGGTTTCGGCGGACGGCAAGACGGCCTGGGCCACCCTCCAGGAGAACAATGCCCTGGCCAAGCTCGACATCGCCACGGCCACGGTGACCGACATCCTGCCCCTGGGCTACAAGGACCACGGCATGGCCGGCAACGAAATCGACGTCTCGGACACGGACCGGGCCGCCAACATCCTGGCCTGGCCGGGGGTACGTGGCCTGTATCTGCCCGACGCCATGGCGTCCTACAAGGTGGCCGGCAAGACCTACCTGGTGACCGCCAATGAAGGCGATGCCCGGGCCTGGGGCGAAGACAGTGACGCCTATTGGGCGGGGGATGCCAGCCAGGGCTTCGTGGAGGAGTTCCGGGTCAAGCACCTGATCAACAAGAACGGCTGGGCCGGCCGGGCCGGGGACGATCTGCCGCCCCAGCTCAATGCCATGGCCGGGGGTGGTTTGCTGAATCCTGACGTGTTCCAGCATTGCGGCGCCCTGCCGGGCGATCCCGGTGCCTGCCGGGCCGACAACAACCTGGGCCGGTTGACCGTGACCTGGACCCAGGGCTATCGCCAGGATGCCAACGGCAACCCGGTCATGTTCAACGCCGCCGGTGCCGAAGATCCCACGGGCAATCGCCTCATGTATGACGTCCTCTATGCCTATGGTGGCCGTTCCTTCTCCATCTGGGACGACAAGGGCGCACTGGTCTGGGATTCCGGCGCCGACATGGAACGCTTCTTCGCCAGTGATGCCTGCAAGGCGGGGGCCAACCGGGACATTCCCTGCAAGACCTACTTCAACTCCAACCACGAAGCCGGCGACAGCCTGGACAACCGCAGCGACAACAAGGGCCCCGAACCCGAGGGCGTGACCATCGGTACCATCGGTGCCAAGAGCTATGCCTTCATCGGTCTGGAGCGCATGGGCGGAGTCCTGGTCTATGACATCACCAATCCCCAGGCACCGGTTCGGGTGGATTATCTGAATACCCGCCAGGACTGGATGACCGAAGATCCCGCCACAGTATTGGCATCGGCCGGCGACCTGGGGCCGGAAGGGCTGGTCTTCATTGCCGCCAAGGATTCGCCCAACGGCAAGCCCCTGTTGCTGGTGGGCAATGAAGTCAGCGGCACGACGGCGGTGTATCAGTTGAACCTGGGGTACTGATCCTTTCTCCCATGAACGGGCCATGTCTGACGGCCGGGCCCCGGCCCGGTGCTTGCCCGTCCTGCGCTTGGCAGGGGGCAGGGACCTTGCCTCCGGGTCAAGGTGCCGCTGGCACGCCGGCAAGGTGGAATGGTCCGGCGAAACGCAAGCCTGTTGAGCGATGCCGCCCTGAAATATGACTGAAACATGTTGCCATTGATCCCCGACGCAGATGGCGATGGGGGTGGGAGAACGTCGTCATGCCAAGCCGTGGCCCGGTCGCCCGCCGATAAATATTTGTCGTGTTCATGGAACCATCATGATTCTGTAACTTTTGCTCATTAAGATGCACTCCAACTGAGTTCCAGGAATTGAAGCTTTCTTTGTTCCAACGTCTTTGCCCCGAAGTTTCCTCAACGTAGGAGCAGGCAGTTCGCGCCGTCCTGCTCACTCAACCAACCAGGAGTAAGACCACCATGAAATTCCGCATTCCCCTGCTCGCTGCCGCGCTGATCGCTGCCGGTGCCGCCACCCCCGCCGTCGCCCGGGATACCATTCAGATTGCTGGCTCGTCCACCGTTCTGCCGTTCGCCTCCATCGTGGCCGAGAACTTTGGCAAGTCCTTCCCCCAGTTCAAATCCCCGGTTGTCGGCTCGGGTGGCAGCAGTGGCGGTCTGCGCCAGTTCTGCCAGGGGGTGGGTGCCAGCACCATCGACATTGCCAACTCTTCCCGTCCCATCAAGTCGAGCGAAAAGGACGCCTGTGCCAAGAGCGGCGTGAGCAAGATTCTTGAAGTCAAGTTCGGTTATGACGGTATCGTGTTCGCCTCCCGCAGCGACAGCGGTCGTTTTGCCCTGGAGCCCCAGCACATCTTCCTGGCCGGCGCCAAGGAAGTGCCCAAGGACGGCAAGATGGTCCCGAATCCCTACACCCGCTGGTCCCAGATTGCCAACTACCTGCCCAACCAGGAGATCGTATTGGTGATCCCGGGCACCAACCACGGTACCCGTGAAGTGTACGAAGAGAAGGCCGTCATCCCGGGTTGCATGGGCATGTCCGAGGTGAAGGCCATGGCCAAGGCGGACAAGAAGAAGGCCGAATCCTTCTGCAAGGCCATCCGTACCGATGGCCGCGTGATCGAAGTGGCGGGCGACTACACCGAAACCCTGGCTCGCCTGACCGCACAAAAAGACGCCCTGGGCGTGTTCGGTCTGAGCTTCTACGACCAGAACCGTGACCGCTTGCGCGTGGCCTCCATCAATGGCGTGGCCCCCAGCGACGAAGCGATCGTGGCCGGCAAGTATCCGGTTTCGCGTCCCCTCTTCTTTTACATCAAGGATGCCCATGTTGGCGTGATCCCTGGCCTGATGGAGTATGCCCAGTACTTCCTGTCGCCCCAGGTTTCCGGCAAGGGCAGCCCCCTGGAGAAAGCCGGTCTGATTCCCCTGAGTGCTTCCGAGCGCTCCAAGGCGGTTGCCGATCTGCGTGCGCGCAACGGCGTCTGATCCGGCGGTGTACGTGACCCGTGTCCGGGCAGGCTCTGGCCAGGCCCGGATTTCGACGGGTTCCTCAAGTACACTGCCCGGGCAGGGTAACAGCGGGGCCATGCCCCGCTGTTACCGTCTTTCCTAAGACCAATATCGGGATTTCATCGTCATGTCCAATCTAGCAGTCGTAGTGGCCCTGCTCATATTGACGGCACTCGCCTACCAGCTCGGACTGGTGCGTAGTCGCGCCATCTCGGCCAGCGGTGCACGCATGCACTCGTTGCCGCGCTATCACGGCCTGCTGGTGGTGTTGCGCGCCGTCCTTCCCGCGAGCGCGATTTATCTGTTGTGGACACTCTTCGGCGGCACGGTCATCGACAGCATGGTCCTGGCCAGCATGCCCGCCGACCAAATACCCGGGGATGAGATGCAGCAGCGCGTGCTGCTGCAGCGGGTCCAGAATCTGGCCAGCGGCTTCGGGCTGCTGGGCGAGGCGCAAGCCTTCGAACAGGCCGCTGCCGCCTACATGCGCAGCCTGGTCACCACCGGCCAGTCCATCACCCTGGCCCTCATGGCCACCCTGGCAGCCCTGGGCCTGTTCTGGTCCTGGCGCAAGACCACCCCGGAAACCCGGGCCCGCAACAAGGTGGAGCGTGCGGCTGAAATCGCCCTCATCGCCTGTTCTGCAGTGGCCATCCTGGCCACAGTGGGCATCGTCCTGTCCATGCTGGGCGAGTCCATTCGGTTCTTCCAGTTTGTCAGCCCCCTCGATTTCTTCTTCGGTACCGTGTGGAACCCCCACTTTGCCACCGTGGGTGACGGGGGGCAGGGCGGCTACGGCATGCTGCCGCTGCTGGCCGGTACCTTGATGATCACCCTGATCGCCATGCTGGTCGCCGTACCCCTGGGCCTGATGACGGCCATTTACCTGTCCGAGTACGCCCCTTACCACGTGCGCAACTTTGCCAAGCCCATCATCGAGGTGCTGGCGGGTATTCCGACCATTGTCTACGGCTTCTTCGCCCTGGTGACGGTGGGCCCCTTCCTGGCTGAACTGGGTGCGTTCCTGGGGTTGCACATCCGGGCCACCTCGGCTCTCACGGCCGGAGTCGTGATGGGGATCATGATCATCCCGTTCATCTCTTCGTTGTCTGACGACATCATCACCCAGGTGCCCAAGTCCATGCGCGACGGTTCCCTGGCCCTGGGGGGCACCCGGTCCGAGACCGTGACCAAGGTGGTGCTGCCCGCCGCTCTGCCCGGCATCGTGGGCGCCATCCTGCTCGGGGTCAGTCGCGCCATCGGTGAGACCATGATTGTCGTTCTGGCTGCCGGCAACGCGCCCGTGCTGACGGCCAACCCCTTCGAAGCCGTGTCCACAGTGACAGTCTCCATCGTCAACCAGTTGACCGGTGACCAG
>DYHB01000255.1 GCA_020724415.1 Thiobacillus sp. | reverse complement strand
AGGGGCTGCCTGGCCGACACCTCGGACAAGCGGGCCAGAAGCTGGATGTAGGGCGCATAGACCCGCACCCGTTCCGCATCCCCCTCGATATACAAGGGCACCTTGTTGGACGGGGCGATGTTCATCTCCCCGCGCAGGTTGCGACAGGCGTTGACCAGGGCCTTGAGGCGTTCCATCTCGGCCGCAGCCCCGGCATCGACCCGGCCCGGCTCCGGCTCCGGGAAGGGCGCCAGCATGATGCTGTCGCCCCGGGTGCCGGCCAGGGGCGCCACCGACTGCCAGAGCTCCTCGGTGATGAAGGGGATGATGGGATGAGCCAGGCGCAGCACCTCCTCCAGCACCCGCACCAGGGTGCGTCGGGTGGCCCGCGTCCTGGCCGGGTTGTTGGTTTCCGTGCCTTGGGCAATCTGCACCTTGGCCAGTTCCAGATACCAGTCGCAATACTCGTCCCAGACAAATTCGTAGAGGGCCCGGGCCGCATTGTCGAAACGGTATTGAGCCAAGCCCTCATGCACCCCGACCTTGGCGGTCTCCAGACGGCCCACCACCCAACGGTCGACAAAGCTGTATTCCAGGGGCAGCGCCTCGTCCAGCCCGGTATCCTGGCCGTCGCAGTTCATGAGGACGAAGCGGGTGGCGTTCCACAGCTTGTTGCAGAAGTTGCGGTAGCCTTCGCACCGTTGCAGGTCGAACTTGATGTCCCGGCCATGGGAGGCCAGGGAAGCAAAGGTGAACCGCAGGGCATCGGTGCCGAAACTGGGGATGCCTGCGGCGAATTCCTTGCGCGTGGCCTTGGCAATGCTCTCCGCCTGCTTCGGGTTCATCAGGCCGGTGGTGCGTTTGGCCACCAGGTCGTCCAGGACGATGCCATCGATGAGATCGATGGGGTCCAGGATGTTGCCCTTGGACTTGGACATCTTGTTGCCATGGGAATCCCGCACCAGACCGGTGACATAAACCTCCCGGAAAGGCACCTTGCCGGTGAAATGCAGGGTCATCATGACCATGCGGGCCACCCAGAAGAAGATGATGTCGAAACCGGTGACCAGCACCGA
>DYHB01000254.1 GCA_020724415.1 Thiobacillus sp. | reverse complement strand
CGTAGGCGTATTTCAGGATGTCATCGTTGATGCCCCGCAGCTTGCCATACTCGGTCAGGACCGGGCCGATGTTGCCGCCGGTACGATCCGTGGCCAGTTGGTGGCAGTTATAGCAGTTGCCGCCCGCTTCGCGATTACTGTGATCATCCGGCCTGTGGGCGGTACGGTAACCGAAACCGGACCAGGCCAGTTCGCGGCCCTTCTTCCAGTCACCCAGCTTGATGCCACCTTCCGGATACTTGATGCTGGCAGCGGCCAGGGACATGATCTTTTCCCGGGTCTTGTCATCGATTTCCTGGCCCGGCATCAGGGAGCAGGCCTTCTGGATGAAGTCCTGGGTCATGCGGTCCCGGCCGGTGGTGCCTTCCTGGGTGGGCTGCTTCAGGTCAAAGCTGTCGGTTTCGAAGATCATGTGTTCGACCATGGCCGCCGGCGTCATGGTGGTGTAGTCGGCCTTCTTGGCCGGGGCGGCACTGGCAGGCGTGGCATTGGCAGCAACTACGGTCTTGGCCGGTTCGGCCACGGCCTTGGCAGGCTCGGCCTTGCCGGCGTTGGTGGCGGAACAACCGCCGGCGATGAACAATGCGGAGGCGGCAAGCACGGCCGCGATGGGGGTTTTCTTGAACATGGATTCGTTCTCCTCGTTAATCGGGCTGTGTCGGCGCTTAGCGCTTCAGGTCAGGCAGGATGGCCGGCTGGTTGCGGGCGGCGTCGGTCCAGAACGAAATCAGGGCGATGGACGCATCGGAGCCGTTCTTGATGTTGGGATAACGCATCTGCCACAGGCACTCCAGGACCCGGTGCTGGCTGCTGCGCACGTGATCTTGGCTGGTGCGCAGGGCCGGCCAGGAGATGGCCTTGGTCCAGTCCGTGGGGGTGTTGATATTGGGCAGCTTGGAGGCGCGGATCTGCTTGTCGTCCCCGCTGTGGCAGGTGGCGCAGTTGAAGTCCATGGTGCCGGAGCGGCGGTAGAACATCACCTCACCCGCGTCGCGCATGGCCTTTTCCAGGGGGTGATTCATGGGCGGGTTCCAGGGCATGCCGTTGGATTGGGCGGCGAT
>DYHB01000253.1 GCA_020724415.1 Thiobacillus sp. | reverse complement strand
AGCGGGTCTGGTGACCGAAGTGGACACCGGCTTCCAGCATTTGACGCATGGTGACAGACATGACAACTCCTAGAGTTAAGGTTGGGCCTCCATCCGCCGATACCCCCGGGATGTCGACCGGCAAGCACCTTAACGGGGCGGATGTGTGGATTTCCCCAAAACGGGGAGCGCGGATTCTACCAGCTAAACCCGGTCATGGGAATGGCGTTGCTCGGGCGTCCGGGCTCCCTCGGGCTCCCCGAATTGCCTGGCGATCCGGGCGAAACGCTCATGCAGGGATTCGAACACCTGCACCAGTTCGGGATCGAACTGGGTACCGCGTCCGGCCAGGATGATCTCGACGGCTTCGCCGTGGCTCAGGGCGGGTTTGTAAATGCGCGGCGTGGTCAGGGCGTCATAGACATCGGCCACGGCCATGATGCGCGCGGGCAGGGGAATGGCCTCGCCGGTGAGGCGATCCGGGTAGCCAGCCCCATCCCAGCGCTCGTGATGCCAGCGGGCGATCATGCCGGCCACGACAAGGAAGGACAGGGCTGTCTTGTCCCCGGCCAGGGGGGATCGGTCGGCATCCATCACACGGCAGATGGCCACGTCGATGGCTTCCGCGCCAATCCGGCTGTGGGTCTGGATGATGGCGTATTCCTCCGGACTCAGCCGGCCGGGGCAGTTCAGGATGTGGTCGGGAATGCCCACCTTGCCGATGTCGTGCAAGGGCGCGGCCCTGACGATCATCTTCGGTTGCTCGCCCGCCAGTTGGGCGGCGTAGGCAGGGTGTCTGGCGAGGGCCTCCACCATCAGTGCCACGTAGGCCTGGGTACGCTGCAAGTGGTTGCCGGTGTCGGTGTCCCGGGTTTCCGCCAGTACAGCCAGGGCATGCAGACTGGCGTCCTGGATCAGGTCGTTGTCATGCATGCGCCGTTCCACTTCGGCCGCCAACCAGGCGTTCTGGTTCTTCAGCAGATCCCGGGCCTGCTTGTTCTCCAGTTGGGTCAGGACGCGGGCCAGAACGATGGCGGGGCGGATCGGTTTGGTGATGTAGTCGGCAGCCCCCAGTTTGAGTCCCCG
>DYHB01000121.1:6641-6958 GCA_020724415.1 Thiobacillus sp. | reverse complement strand
ACCGCATCGATGACGTTGGACTTGCCGCAGCCGTTGGGCCCCACCACGCCGGTCAAACGGGCCGGCGCGGGAATGGTCACCGGGTCCACGAAGGACTTGAATCCGGAGAGATGGATATGTTTAAGGCGCAAGGAGGCAAGCCCGGACGATTATAATTTGGACGCATTTTAACCTTTCCGACTGCCAACATGCCCAGCCAACCCACCAAAGCCCTGGAAACCTTCGACAACCCCAACAAATCAAGGGATTACCACATCCACATGGAAATCCCGGAGTTCACCTGCCTGTGCCCCAAGACGGGCCAGCCCGACTTCGCC
>DYHB01000121.1:0-6631 GCA_020724415.1 Thiobacillus sp. | reverse complement strand
CTACATCCCGGACGAAAAATGCGTGGAACTGAAGAGCCCCAAGCTTTACATCTGGTCCTTCCGGAACGAAGGCCATTTCCATGAAGACGTGACCAACCGCATCCTGGACGACCTGGCCGGCCTGCTGAACCCCCGCTTCATGCGCCTGACTGCCAAGTTCTACGTACGCGGCGGCATCTTCACCAACGTGGTGGCCGAACACCGCCAGCGCGGCTGGCAGCCGGCACCCTACGTGGAACTGAGCGCCTTCCAGGCCCAGTCCAACACCCGGGGTTGAATCCCGACACTACTTGTCATGCCGGCCCCGCCAGACCCTACTGGCGATGGCCGACACGGCCAGCGCCCCGCCCAGGAAAAAGCACAACCATCCCAGGGGTATCAACGCAAAAGGCTCCTGCAAGATACCGTCCTCGGCCACCGTCGATCCTATGGCCTCATACGCCAGGACACTCAGCAGACCCAAACCGATAAAGACCACAGCCAACCAGGCCTGGGTTTTGGTTTTCCACATGAACTCACTCCAAAGCAATGACATCCCTGCATGCTGCGCCCATCCCAGCTCCGCGTCGCCCACCATGGGATGGCTGACCGACATACATTCATGCTCATAACCCATCTGCGCTTCTTGTAGCGGGGAACTTGATTGGCCGGGCCTATTGCAGGTCATTTGGCCAGTACTGTCATCAACAACCGATATGTCGGAGTAGAAATTTAGTTCCGGTTCGACCTCCTTTACAGGCAGCGTCGTCGCCGGTTGGAACATCCCTCTCGAAGCGTTTGTTAGCCCGATTTCTCGACAACATATGTAGCGATTCCGTCAAGGCTGACTTTGTTTTTCGCTGCCCAGTATTCACGGATACCTGCCTCGCCTTTATTGTGAGCCCAGTTATTGAGCGACTCTCTTTCACCAATGTATTGGTAGAACGGAATAGACATACCACAGGATGTCTGCACCAGAGCGAGCGAAACATCAAAAATTTGGCGCGCACCAGGTAGTGGCTTGAATTTTGTAATCAAACTGGCCCACTCTGGATCGCCGCGGTGGACACCCTTGGCTGTGCCATAGAGCCTGAGAATAAGAGGGTCGCCTTCGAAAGCGCAAAACATGATTGTCATACGTGGGTTGTGTTGCACATGAGCGGCTGTTTCGTTTCCACTGCCTGTAACATTCAACCAAGCGACGCGCTTTGAATCTATGACGATAAATGAATCCATCCCTTTGGGCGAAAGATTAATACTACTGTTTTCGGTCGCGGTTCCGACAAAAAATATTTTTTGCTCTGAAATAAACTGCATGTGCTTTTCAGAGAGCTCTGTAAATCTTTGTGCCATACAGTCCTCGTGATGTAAAGGGCTAACGTGTAGACTGCCGGGTTGGGCTATAGATTTGCATTTAATTCGACCCAGTCCTCTGTAATTGAAGGAGGGGCTAATTTGGTTATTTAGTAAACTGTCACCGTAATTCGAAGATGACGGTCATTCGTGAAACCTAACGTAAAGTTGAGAGGGGCTGAGCCGGTAGGCGAAGCGTCCCCTCGAACGGCATGTTATGAGTGCAACTAAAAGATGTCCGATGCAACCAATTTGCTACGTAGTTTTTCGACTAGCGCTGCGTAATGTGGCGGTAGCCCGTCGACTATCTTTTGCACCCTAGTAATTTCATCTGCCGTAAATTTTCCACCTTCATCAATTTTCTTCAGCATGAAATGCATTATGCCAGGTACGTCATCTTGCGATCTCGTCACGCAAAGATGAAGAACGTGGAGGGCCTTAGTTAGTGCCATGGCAGGACTATCTTCGGCCTCCATTTCCTCTCGCTTGATCTTTAATTCAAGCCCAAACACACGGGAATCAAGAGATGCGATTCTCGATGAAAACTTTTTCTCGCTACTTTCTAACGTATCGGCCAGTACCTTTGATTGGTTTTCGGCAACCTTATTGGCATGAGTGTCAATGTGCGACTTCAGATTCACGACCTCAGTCTCCATCTGGGCGTGTAATTCCTTGCGAAGGACATCCTTGTCTCTCTCGTAAATCCTAAAATTGGCAAACCATCCGAAACCAAGCAATAACCCAACTACAACAAAAAGCCCAGCTAGAGCCCAATAAACCGTATCTAGCAATGAGCTGTGATAATCCTTCGTGGTTTGCAATTGGGCCTCAAGAATTCTGTTCTTCAGTTTGAGTTCGGCCAGTTCCTCAATTGTCGAGTTACTCTCCTGCACCGTTCGCACTGATAATTCTGATTTCCCCGTTCCAGAGTTTTCCGCAGCGATCACAGTTATTTGGCATGCGAAAAAGACAAAACAGGCAACAATTAGAAACTGCGCCTTCATCTGGTTGGCCATTTAGCCTCCTGAGTTAATAGACTCATAACGTAAATTCGACATCATGATGTGCTAACCAGGTTATGCCGCGCTGTATAACCTGGTTGACAGGACTTGCTGCATAACCTGTTCAATACGACGCTAACCCAATGATTTACATGACAACGGGGGTGTTTATGCCGGCTTCTGAAGTTAATTCTCATGGTAATCCTCCCATGGCCAGACTTCTGGATGAAGTGCGTGCCCGTCTTCGGGTCAAGCACTGCGGTCTGCGTATGGAGCAATCGTACACCCACTGGATCAAGCGTTTCATCTATTTCCTTGGCAGCGCCATCCTCGTGGCATGGGGGCGCAGGCCATTTGGGTGTGTGTTCCCCCCCTGGTCTGCCCCATGGGCTGGACAAGGGCAGACGCGGGGTGACGTGCCCCCTGCATTTCTGATTCAATCGGGGTATGGCTTATCCCGTGTTCCTTGGTCTTGATTTTGGCACCTCCGGTGCCCGTGCCTGCGTGATCGGGCCGGATGAGGGTATTGAGGAGTTTGCCCAGGTCGCTTACGGCGCCTGGCGGGATCATGAAGTGGCCGGGTTCTGGCGTGAAACCTTGTGGGATTTGCTGGCCGGCCTGCCGGCGGGCTTGCGCAAACGACTGGCGGGGATTGCGGTGGATGGCACGTCGGGCACGGTACTGGCGTGTGATGAGGCCCTGAACCCGCTCCATCCACCCCTGATGTACAACGACGCCCGGGCCCTGGACGAGGCTGCCTTGATTGCCCGCACGGCCGGCCCGGATGAGGCGGCGGCCAGCCCCAGCTCCGGCCTGGCCAAGGTATTGTGGCTGCAACGGCACCTGGGCGCGGAGCGGGGCCGGGTGTTCGTGAATCAAGCAGACTGGCTGACCGGCCTGTTGACGGACCGGCCGGGTATTTCGGACTTCCACAATGCCCTGAAGATGGGCTACGACCTGACCACCTTGAGCTGGCCGGAATGGGTGGGGCATCTGGTGGACATGGATCACCTGTACCTGCCCCGGGTATTTCCGCCCGGGGCGGGGGTGGCCACCCTGACCCGTCCCCGGTGCCGGGCCCTGGGCATCGGCTCCGACTGCCTGGTGCGGGCGGGTACCACGGACAGCATTGCGGCCCTGCTGGCCACCGGGGTACGGGCGCCGGGCGAGGCCGTCACGTCCTTGGGCAGCACCCTGGTATTGAAGCTGGTGTCCAGCACCCGGGTCCAATCCCGGGAGTATGGTGTCTACAGCCATTGGTTCGGCGATGCCTGGCTGGCGGGAGGGGCGTCCAATGCCGGGGGTGCGGTGTTGCGCCAGTTTTTTTCCGACCACGAGTTGGTACAGCTTTCTGCCCGCATCGACCCCGAGACGGACAGTGGCCTGGCGTATTACCCCCTGCCCGGGCCTGGGGAGCGCTTCCCCATCCACGACCCTGCCCTGCCCCCACGCCTGGCACCACGGCCCGAGGAGGACGCCCACTTCCTGCATGGCCTGCTGGACGGGTTGAGCGCCATCGAGGCCCTGGGCTACCGGCGTCTGGTGGAATTGGGCGCGGATGCCCCTGCCCGGGTGACCACGGCCGGGGGCGGGGCCAACAACCCGGTCTGGCGCCGGATACGTGAACGGAAGCTTCAGTTGCCCGTGCTGCGGGCGGAACAGTCCGAGGCGGCCTTTGGCGCCGCACGCCTGGCCTGCCACGGCAGTCAAGTGTTTCCGAGCCGATCATGAGCCCTACGGATTACCTGGTCGAGCTGGACCTGCCCTTCCGCTGTCAGGCGGCTTCTGAGGAGAACGCACATGCCGAGTCCCACTGGGCGGAGGTGATGCGCGGCAACCGGCTGTTGCTGCGGGCGTTGAACAGCATGGAGATGCCCGAGCCGGCCGACATGGATCGCCACCTGGAGCGGCTGGAGAGCAAACTGGATCTGGCCTTGCACTGGCTGGGACTGTCCCTGCACGGCCAGACGCCGGGACCCGCCCTGCAACGCCTGCGGCTATACAACGAAGGGGTCGCCTGGCAGGGGCATGACCCAGGCCTGGTGGCGGGCACCACGCTGGTATTGACCCTGCACCCCAGCCCCTTGCTGGCCGGGCCCCTGACCTTTGCAGCCACGCTGACGGAGACCGCCACACCCTGGGCCAGGGCCGAGTTTCTGTTTGCCGATGAGGCCTTTCAGGATGCCTGGAGCCAATGGCTGTTCAGGCGCCACCGGCGGGCCATCCAGGCCAGTCGTCGGGGCCTGAGCCCGGACTGAAGCCGGACTGAGGCCGGGCCAGGGGGCCGATCGCCCTACCCTGGCTGTTCGGTCAGTCGACCTTCCTTTCCAGGGCGGTCTCGTTGATCTCGACCTTGGCCCGGGCGCGAACGTATTCCATGTAGGCGCGCAGCTCTTCCTGGGCCACCAGGCGGGTCAGGTCCCGCTGAATCTGGCTGGCTTGGCCTTCCGGGGCATCGCCCTGGGTCACCTTGCTGATGCGGTAGACCCGGTAACCGTCCGGGGTCTCCACACCCACGTAGGTGGGAAGCTTGGCGGTACTAGCCTGGAAGATGCTCTTGACCGCCGCCAGGGGAATCGTGGTCGGCTGCATGCGGGACAATTCCTGCACGGGACCAAAACCCGTGCCCGGGTTGCCGGACTGGGCCGACGCCAAGGCGGCCTTGCCCTGCTCGATGGCCTTGGCACGGGCGGCCTGGCTGGCCAGGCGCTGTCGGATATCGGCGGATACTTCGGCCAGGGGACGCAGGGCGGCAGGCTTGTGCTCCAGCACCCGGGCCGACACGAGGGTGTCGGGCGCCACGTCGATGGCCTCGATGTTGTGTTTTTGTTCCACGGCATCCGGCGAGAACATCGCATCCAGCAGCCTGGGGTTGCGCAGCAGACCCGGCTCGGCAGCATCCTTGCTGATCCAGCCGGAGTCCTGGGCCTTCAGGCCCAGCTCCCGGACGACCGGGTCCAGGCTGTCCGGCTGCTCATAGACCATGTTGCTGAACCGGTCGGCCACCTCGGCGAATTTCCGGTGGGCCTCCTGGGCCTTCAGTTCATTGATGATGTCCTGCTTGACGACGGCATAGCCCTGGACAGTGCCCGGGTTGATGCCATCCAGACGAATGATGTGGTAGCCGAATTCGGATTCCACCAGATCACTGATCTGGTCCACCTTCATGCCATACACCGCATCGGCAAAGGGTTTCACCATCATGTCCCGGGTGAAGAAGCCCAGGTCCCCGCCCCGGGAGCCCGAACCCGGGTCCTGGGAGTGCTGTATGGCCATGTCCGCGAATTTGCCGGGGCTCTGACGCAGATCCTTCAGCAATTGCTCGGCCTTGGCCTTGGCAGCGGCCTTGGCGGCGGCGTCCATGCCCGGTTCCGTCTTGATCAGGATGTGGCTGGCACGGCGCTGCTCCGGGTCGGTGTAGCGGGCTTTGTTCGCTTCGTAATATTCCTTGACCTTGTCTTCAGCCACCTGGATCTGGTCAGCCACCTCGGCCATGGACAGGACCACGTAGCGCACGCGAATCTGCTCCGGGGCGGTATAGCTGGCCGGGTTGGCCTTGTACTCGGCCTCCACGGCGGCGTCCTCGACCTTGACCGTTGCGGCGTAGGAGGAGGCAGAGAAGGCCGCTTCGCTGACTTCCCGCTTCTGGGCCAGTTGCTTGGCCAGCAGGCCGGCAGCCGTGGTGGCGACCACACTGCCTTCACCATAGCCGAACTGGAGTTGGCGCATCAGGGCTTCTTCGTGAATCATGTTCAGCAGTTCGCCCCGGCCAATGGCCCGGTTACGCAGCCAGGCATCCAGCTTGGCTTCGGAAAAGGCGCCGTTGTCCTGGAATTGAGGAATGGTGGACAGGGTCCCCATGACCTGGCCCTCGGGAATGAAAATGCCGGCCTGATTGGCCGCCAGGGTCATCAGACGGGTATCCACCAGCTGGTTTAGGACCTGGGTGCGGAATTCCTTGTTGTCGATGTCCACATTGCCGCCCTGGGACTGGATGGCATCCCGCTGGTTCTGCAAGGCCTGGCTGAAGTCCCGCTCGGTGATCTCCAGGTCCCCTACGGTGGCTACGGCCGCACCGGCACTGCCGGTGGCAAAGTAGGAATCGATGCCCCAGAGCGCAAAGGGGATGGTGATCAGCACCAGTATGAGCTTGGCGATCCAGGATTTGGAATGCGTACGTATGGCTTCTAGCATGAGGCTGGCTACCCGAATGAAAAAGGCGAACCCGGGTTCGCCTTTTGTTTGTGTTGGCGGAGTGGACGGGACTCGAACCCGCGACCCCCGGCGTGACAGGCCGG
>DYHB01000120.1:3628-7032 GCA_020724415.1 Thiobacillus sp. | reverse complement strand
GTCACGGTATGGTCTGCAAAGGAAACCACCCGGCGCGCCACGTCCCGGCGCAGCTGGCCCGCCTGCACTTCCATGTCCAGTACGGTCTTTTCCCTCCGGCGCACACCCAGCAGGGCATAGAAATGGGGCCCGGCTGCGTCCTGAAGAGCCTCCAGGTCATGGATGGCCCGGCTGCGCACCAGGGCTTCTTCCAGGTGTTCCGGACTGGCAAAAAAAGCCCTCAGATGAGGGTTCCCCACGAAGGATGCCGGCTCGGCCGCCAAGGGGCCGGGCACCTGGGCAGCCAGCCGGGTTGCATAATCCAGGGCCATGCGAACGGCTGCGCGGTAGCGGTTGGGATAGCCCGCCAGGTATTCCAGCTTGGGCTCGACCCGCTTCACGGCCCTGGCCACGGCCTCATCCAGTGCCGGATCAGGAATGTCGTGGTGACCCAGGATGCGCAGGGAATCCCACAAGGTCATGGCGTTTCAGCCTCCGCCAGGGTGGGTCATCCGTCCATCCAGGGAGGACGGGCACGGAGCCCGGCCAGGGTTCGAATCAGAACGGGATGTCATCGTCCATGTCATTGAAGCCCCCCCCGGAAGACTGGCTGCCACTTCCGGATGGCTTGTTGCGGGCCTCGGAACGGGGAGCATCCTCCCAACTGGCATCGCCACCGCCGCGCCCGCCCAGCATCTGCATCCGGTCGCCGCGGATTTCGGTGGAGTAGCGATCCTGGCCGCTCTGATCCTGCCATTTCCGGGTCCGGATGGAGCCTTCCACGTAGATCTGGCTGCCCTTCTTGAGATACTGGCCGCAGACCTCGGCCTGCCGGCCAAAGAAGGAGACGCGGTGCCATTCGGTGGCTTCCTGCATGTCGCCATTGCGGTCCTTGTACTTGTCCGTGGTGGCCAGGCTGAGATTGGCGACGGCTTCGCCGCTGGGCAGGTAGCGCATTTCCGGGTCCTTGCCCAGGTTGCCGACCAGGATTACTTTGTTCACTGAAGCCATTTAGTGTCCCCCGTATAAAAGGTGTTTGATACCGTCTTCGTCCCAGCCTGTCTGGCTGACCTTGAGCATGACCGTCCCCTCTTCAGGCAAGACCGTGACCGACTCCACCCCCGCGAAGACCGCAATGCGGGTTGCCAGCCGATCCGCCTCCGGACGGCTCATGGCCTCGATGTGGAACATCTGGGTCTTGACCCGGGGCGGGGGTGCCATGCCAGCCGCGAGCCAGAGCCATGCCAGCATGAGCACGGCACAGAACACGAATACTGCTGAAAAACCATGATGCTGTGCAAGCCAACCGCCCACCACACCCCCGAAAAACAGTCCAAAGGCCTGGGAGGTGTTGTAGACCCCCATGGCCGTGCCCTTGGCTTCCGGCGGCGCAATCTTGGACACCAGCGAGGGCAGGCTGGCCTCCAGGATGTTGAAGGCGATGAAATACAGCAGCAAGGCCACCACCACACCCCAGAAATGGTCCAGCGTGACCGCCATCTGGATCTGGGCGAACAACATCAGCGCCACTGAAGCGACAAACACCGGCTTGAGGTGGCCTCCCTTTTCCCCATAGATGATGGCGGGCACCATCAAGGCCAGGGAGATGAGCAGCACCGGCAGATAGATCTTCCAATGCTGCTCCACCTCCATGCTGCCGGACTGCACCAAGGCAAACGGCACCACCACGAACATGGCCATCTGGGCCGCATGGAGGGCGAAAATCCCCCAGTTCAAACGCAGCAACTGGGGATTCCGCAGCACGTCCTTGAGCCGGGCGGGATTGGCTTCGGCATCCGAGTGGAACGCGGTATGGCCCGGGTCCGGCGTGACGTACTTGACCACCCCGATGGCCAGGAGGGACAACACCCCGGTCAGGGCGAACATGCCGGGCACCCCGATCCAATGGTAGATGGCTGGCCCCGCCGACAGGGAGAAGGCGAACGCCAAACCGATGGTACTGCCGATCATGGCCATGGCCTGGGTGCGCTTCTCCTCCCGGGTCAGGTCCGCCAACAAGGCCGTCACGGCGGCGGATATGGCCCCGGCGCCTTGCAAGGCCCGGCCCAGGATGACCATGACCAGACTGTCCGCAGTGGCGGCCACGAAACTCCCCAGGGCAAAGATCAGCAGGCCCACCATGATCACCGGTTTGCGTCCGTAACGATCGGACGCCATACCGAAGGGAATCATGAGCAAGGCCTGGGTCAGGCCATACATGCCCAGGGCTAGGCCGATCAGGGTATGGTCGTCCCCCCCGGGCAGGGTCTGGGCATACAGGGCGAACACCGGCAGGATCAGGAACATCCCCAGCATGCGCAGGCCGAAAATGCCCGCCAGGGATATGGCTGCCCGACGCTCGCCGGAGGTCATGGGATTTTTATCAGTGGACACGACAGACAGATTCCAAGGACATCGAAACAGGAAGGGAAAGTGCAGTATGGTAGCCGGTTACGATACAGGTGCGCGCGCCAATATGCGCCAGGCCGTGATCCGGCCGTGGCACGGACCGTGCCGAAACGCCGCCGACCAGACACCTGCATGACCATCAGCCGCCCCAGCCATGCGGGCGGCCACGAACCCGGGTCGATCAGAGATGGACGCTGGCGGGACGCACATTGCACGCCTCGCCCGGCTCCGTGGGTACGTCATAGATATCGAACGTGAGCGTATCCAGGTTGGCCATGATGTAGGTCGGACCCTTGCCCACGCCCCCCACCGTACCGGGATTCACCAGCCAGGAGGTGCCGCCCTTGACGTTGGCCACGGGCGTCACGCTGACCCGGTGGTCATGACCGCAACACACCACATCATAATCACCGGTCAGTGCCATGCCCTGGGCATAGTGGGGGTAGTGCACCATGAACAGGGCCCGCCCGGCCAGATGCAGCACGGCGTCCTGGCCATGGTAGCGCACCGGGCTGTCCGGCTCGTGGGCCAGCTGATGCATGGCATGCATGTCGCCCGTGTTGTTGCCGTGAATGGCATGGACCGGCAGACCGAACTTCTTGAGCACCCGCAATGTGGTGGGAGCCACGATGTCACCGCAATGCAATACGGCCTGGGCCCCCCGTTCCCGGGCATCCTCCACCGCGTGCTCCAGCAGGCGGCGGTTGTCGTGGGAGTCGGATACGATGCAGATCAACATGGCAACATGGGATGGTCGGGCAGGAAAGGAAGCCGGCGAGAGAGTGACAAAGTTACGAGTGGGAAAGTTACGAGTGAGAAAGTGACAGGCTGCCATCCCTCGTCACTTTGTCACCTTGTCACTTTGTCACCTTATCACCCGTCACCGCCTTTAGAAGTGCGGCTTCTCGGGGGCTGAGTTGTACATGGCGATGCTGGACAGGATTTCCTGCTTGGCGGCCTCGGCATCTTCCCAGCCACCCACCCGGACCCATTTGCCTTCATCCAGATCCTTGTAA
>DYHB01000120.1:0-3618 GCA_020724415.1 Thiobacillus sp. | reverse complement strand
CGAAGAAATGGGCGATGCGCTGGAGCAATTCCGGGGGCATGTCCTCCGGGCCCTTGGCGTTGGCCCAGCGCTTGGTCAGCTTGTCCACGGGCACAGCCAGGACCTTGGCATCGTCACCGGACTCGTCGGTCATGCGCAGCAAGGCCACCGGACGGCAACGGATCACGGAACCCGAGATCAGGGGAATGGGCGTCACGACCAGCACATCGCAAGGGTCACCATCGTTGGATAGCGTGTGGGGGATATAACCGTAGTTGCAAGGGTAATGCATGGCCGTGGTCATGAACCGGTCGACGAATAGTGCCCCGGTCTCATGATCCACTTCGTATTTCACCGGATCGGCATGGGCCGGGATCTCAATGATGACATTGATGTCATTGGGCACATCCTTGCCGGAACTGACACGATCAAGATTCATGGCTTTACCCTCGCTGAATGAAGTGATACTACGGACTGAAAGACCCAAGTGACGCGCTGCAGGAAACGCTCGTCAAACGCACGTGAATGCTCGCCAAAACGGCAAAGGGGCGCCATGCGCCCCCTTGTTCATCCTGGCCAGTCCTGCTCAGGCCATGGCCTTGATGGCCGCGGACAGACGACTCTTCTGACGTGCCGCCTTGTTTTTGTGCACGATACGCTTGTCAGCCAGACTGTCCATGACGGACATGGAAAGCTGGAATACGGATTGAGCCTCCGTCTTGTCGCCAGCGACGATCGCTTTCTGCACCTTCTTGACGGCCGTGCGGTATTCGGAACGTTGCGCCATGTTGTGCAGACGCTGATGGGCTGCTTGACGGGCGCGCTTTTTCGCCTGAGCGCTGTTTGCCATGAGGCAACTCCTTAAAAAACCGGTCTGTAAAAACCCGGCACTATACATTTCGAGCCCCTGCAATGCAAGCGCACCATCAATGCTGGACCGGCTCCCCTCGGGCATCGGGCTTACCCATGAGGGTAATGCGCACGGTTTTCACCATGCGCTCCTGCAACTGCATGATTTCAATGGCACAACGACCGATCTTGATGGTGACTCCGGGCTCCGGCATGGCCTCGAGATGCTCCAGAATGAGGCCATTGAGGGTCCGTGGCCCATCCAGGGGCAGTTCCAGATTCAACTTGCGGTTCAGATTGCGCAGGTTGACGGCGCCATCCACAAGAAAGCTGCCATCCGGCTGCTGGACCCAGCCCCGGCCGGTCAGGGGCATGCTTCCGGTGAACTCCCCAACGATCTCTTCCAGGATGTCCTCCACAGTCACCAATCCGATCAATTCGCCGTATTCATCCACCACCAAGCCTATGGACTGGCGGTTTTCCTGGAAATGGGACAACTGGGTCAGCAGGGGTGTGCCTGACGGGATGAAATAGGCCGCCCGCATATCCTCATGGAGATCGTCCAGGTGCCGCTCGTCATCCCGCAACCGTGCCAGAGCCCGACGCACGTTGACGATGCCCACCACATTGTTGAGTTCGCCGTTGTAGGCCGGCAGATGGGCATGGCCGCTGGCGATGATGCGCTGACGAATGCTTTCGTCATCCCCGTCCAGATCAATGGCCTCGATGTCACCCCGGGGCAGCATGGCATCATCCACGGTGAGTTTTTCCAGGTCGAACAGATTCAGCAGGATGCTGCGGTGATGACTGGGCAGGAAAGTGCCGGATTCGGCCAGGAGAATGCGCAATTCCTCCACCCCCATGCTGTTCTGCTTGCCGGTACCCGGCAAGGGCAGGTGGAGCACCCTCAGCAAGCCCCGGGCAAACAGGTTGACGAACCAGATGATGGGGCTGAGCAGCTTCTGGAGCGGCGCAAGCACGAAGCTGACCCAGGGGGTGATCTTTTCCGGATAGGTGGCACCCATGACCTTGGGCGTGACTTCGGAAAACACAAGGATCAGGAAAGTGACCGTCAGGGTGGCCGCCGTCAGGGCCCACTCGCTCTCGCCGAACAGGCGGAAGGCGATCACGGTGACCAAGGCCGCCGCTGCGGAATTCACCAGGTTGTTGCCCAGCAGGATGGTGGCTAGCAGGGTGTCCGTCTTGCCCAGCAGCTTTTCAGCGATGCGGGCCCCCCGGTTACCGCCCTTGGCCAGATTGCGCAAACGATAGCGGTTGACCGCCATCATGCTGGTCTCTGAACCCGAAAAAAAGGCTGAGAGCAAAAGAAGAATCAGGAACGCACCGATCAGCGCCCCAAGGGGTATCTCGTCCAACGTGCCGCCAAAAAGCCAGAGTGAAGGAAGCTTATCTGCTCAACCACGCCTGTCAAGCGCGGCGCAGGAGAATCTCCAGCACGAAGGCCACCCCAAAATAGGACAACATGAGGCTCACGAAGCCCGCCAGCGCGCCATAGATGGCCTTCCTGCCACGCCAGCCATAGACGCGCCGCCCCATCATGAGGGAGAAATAGATCAGCCAGGAGATCAGGCCGAACACCGTCATGTGATTCATCGGCAGGGGCCGGCCAAACAGGGCCTCAGCAAACAGCCCCCCCGTGATCAGCGTCAGGGTGAGGATGACGAATCCCAGTTCCAGCATGCTGAATAACAGCGTTTCCAAGGTCAACAAGGGGGGCAGGTCTGCCACCATCCTGGGCGGCACGGGGCGATGCAGGTGCTTTTCCGCCAGGGCGATCAGAACCGCGTGAAAGGTCGCGATGGCGAAGAAGCCATAAGCCGCGAAGGCCATGAGCAAGTGGAGCAGGAACATGGGCTCGATCCCATGGGCCACTGGCAGGGCAGGCGGCATCACGCCTGCAAGCCCCACCGCCAGGCCGGCGAAGGCAAGCACAAAACCCTGAAGACCACCGATCGGGTAGCGCCAGGCCGCCACGGCATAGAACAGCACGGTCAAGGCCGCCATGGCTGACAGGGAGGTGGCAAATCCCAGGCTCAATCCCCCGGACTCGGGCAGCATGCGCGTGTAAAGCAAATATAGATGCAGCACCAGCGGCAACAGGGCCAGCAGGCGGTGGGTGGCAGTGAGTCGGCAACACAGCTTGCCGCCCGGCCAGAAGACGGCAGCCATGACGAAATAGAACGCCGCATCCAGCAGATGTAAAAACAGATTCGGCATGGGGAAACCGGGGTTGTTTTGTTAGACTTCTGGAGTTTAGCCCATAGAGTGCCCGTTCGCGTATGTTTGACAACCTTTCCCATCGTCTCGGCGCCGTCGTCAAGAACCTGCGCGGCCAGGGTCGCCTGACCGAGGCCAACATCCAGGATGCCCTGCGGGAAGTCCGGGTCGCTCTGCTGGAGGCGGATGTCGCGCTGCCCGTGGTCAAGGATTTCATCGCCAGGGTGAAAGAAAAAGCCCTCGGCCAGGACGTATTGCAAAGCCTGACGCCGGGCCAGATGCTCATTGGCGTGGTGCACAAGGAACTGACCAGCCTGATGGGCGCCGAAACCGCTCCCCTGAGCTTTGCCTGTCAGCCTCCGGCCGTCATCCTCATGGCGGGCCTTCAGGGCGCGGGCAAGACCACCACCTGCGGCAAGCTGGTCCGTCACTTGCGGGAACAGGGCAAGAAAAAGGTCCTGTTGACCAGTTGCGACGTCTACCGACCGGCCGCCATCGATCAGTTGCGCACCGTGGCGGGACAGGTGGAGGCCGAGTTTTTCCCCTCCACCC
>DYHB01000119.1 GCA_020724415.1 Thiobacillus sp. | reverse complement strand
GGGGTTGTCGTCGAACAGGGGGCCCGCCTCGCCCGACGTGTTCCATTGCTTGCAGGAGGTGACGCAGGCATGGCAGCCCACGCATACATTGAGGTCGATGACCAAGGCGAGCTGAGTCATGGCGTGCCTTCCCAATCAGTGCATTCAAAATGGCGGGGCTGGCTCATCGGGCACCCCCCTTGGTGAACTTGCCGGCAAAGTAGTTCTGCCACGGACGCCGGACACCGGAACCCGGGGCGGGCTTCATGGGCGCGAACTGGGGATAGGTTTCCCCGGCTTCGCCCGGCTCGGCCTTGTAGATGCGCACCCGCACGTCGTACCAGGCCGCCTGGCCGGTGACCGGGTCGGAATTGGACAGGTGATCACCGTCGGCATGGGCCGGCAGTTCCTCGCTGATGACGTGATTCAGCAGGAAGCCCTGCTTGGATTCGTTGGCCATGGGATCCAGGTTCCAGGCCCCGGAGGCCTTGCCGATGGCGTTCCAGGTCCAGACGGTACCCGGTTCCACGGCTTCGGACAGGCGGGCCAGGCAACGTACCCGGCCATGCATGGACTCGACCCAGATCCAGTCGTCGTCGGCGATGCCCTGGGCGGCCGCCGTCTTGGGGTTCACGTACAGGTAGTTGTAGGCGTGGATCTGGCGCAGCCAGGCGTTCTGGCTGTCCCAGGAGTGGTACATGGCCATGGGCCGCTGGGTGACCGCGTTGAGAGGGTACTTGTGCTTGTCCGACAGGGTGGCTTCCAGGGGCTCGAAATAGAAGGGCAGCGGATCGAAATAGGTTTCGATCCGCTTCTTGAGGCGTTCCGGCGGCTGCCGGCCATGGCTCTTGCCCTGGGCGGCCAGGCGGAATTTTTGCAACACCTCGGAATAGATGTGGACGTTGATGGGCTCGGCATGACGGGTCATGCCATGGGCCTGGGCCCACTGCAGGTAGCCCTGGTTCCAGTTGCGCATGTACTGGTAGGACTTGGGCATGTGATAGTGGAAGACGCAGTTGTTCTGCTCGTACATCTGCCACTGGTTGGGGTTGGGCTCGCCCTTCATGTGCTTCTCGCCGCCCTTGCCGCGCCAACCCGCCAGGAAACCGATGCCGGAGCCGGGCGCGGTCTCGAAATTGACGATGAAGTCCGGGTAGTCCCGGTATTTGCGCTTGCCCTCCTGATCCACGAAGGCCGGCAGCTTCAATCGTGTGCCCAACTCGATCAGCACCTCCTGGAAGGGCTTGCACTGACCGGTGGGCGGCACCACGGGGATACGCACCGAATCCACCGGACCGTCGAACTCGGAAATCGGCCGATCCAGCATGGACATGACGTCATGCCGCTCCAGATAGGTGGTATCCGGCAGCACCAGGTCGGCAAAGGCCACCATTTCGGATTGGAAGGCATCCGCCACGACGATGAACGGGATCTTGTACTCCCCCTGCTCGTCCTTGTCGTTGAGCATCATGCGCACCTGCTCGGCGTTCATGGTGGAGTTCCACGACATGTTGGCCATGAAGATCAGCAGGGTATCGATCTTGTAGGGGTCGCCGCGCCAGGCGTTGGTGATGACGTTATGCATCAGGCCGTGCACCGAGAGGGGGTACTCCCACGAGAAACCCTTGTCGATGCGCACCGGATTGCCCTGGTCATCCACGAACAGGTCGTCCGGGTCTGCCGGCCAGCCCAGGGGCATGCCGTTCAGCGGGGTATTCGGCTGGACATCCTCGGGCCCCTTGGGCGTCTTCGGGCACGGGGGAATCGGCCGGGGGAACGGCGCCTTGTGGCGGAAGCCTCCGGGCCGGTCGATGGTGCCCAGAATCGACATCAGGATGCCCAGGGCGCGGATGGTGTGGAAGCCGTTGGAATGCGCCGCCAACCCGCGCATGGCGTGGAAGGCCACCGGGTTGCCGGTGACGCTCTGGTGTTCGTTCTCCCACACGTCGGTCCAGGCGATAGGCAGCTCGATCTTCTGGTCCCGCGCCGTCACGCCCATTTCATGGGCCAGGCGGACGATGGTGTCCTTGGGAATGCCGGTGATGCTGGCGGCCCATTCCGGGGTGTACTGGGCCACCCGCTCCTTCAGCAGTTCAAAGGCGGTCTTCACCGGCGTGCCGTCGGGCAGCTTGAAATCGCCCAGCAGATAGGGGTCCACCCCCGGCGTCATGGAGCCCACCGGACGGTTCATCTCCCGGTCCCACCACAACTTGTTCTGGGGATCGAAACAGCCATCCTCGGGCGGCACCTCGAACCGGACGAACATGCCGTACTCCGGACTGTTCGGATCCAGGTTCACCAGTTCGGCGGCATTGGAATACTTCACCAGGAAGTCCCGGTCGTACAGACCCTGCTTGATGATCTCGTGGATCAGGGCCAGGAGCAGGGCGCCATCGGTCCCAGGCTTGATGGGAATCCATTCATCGGCCACCGCGGAATAGCCGGTGCGCACCGGATTGATGGAGATGAACCGACCGCCGCTGCGCTTGAACTTGGAAATGGCGATCTTCATGGGATTGGAATGATGGTCCTCCGCCGTGCCGATCATCACGAACAGCTTGGCCCGGTCCAGGTCCGGGCCGCCGAATTCCCAGAATGACCCGCCGATGGTGTAGATCAGGCCGGCCGCCATGTTCACCGAACAGAAGCCGCCGTGGGCCGCGTAATTGGGGGTTCCGTACTGGCGTGCAAACAGGCCGGTCAGGGCCTGCATCTGGTCCCGTCCGGTGAACAGCGCAAACTGCTTGGGATCCGTGGCCCTTATCTTGCCCAGGCGCTCTTCCAGAATGCTGAAAGCCTCCTCCCAGGAGATGGGCTCGAATTCGCCGGTGCCCCGATCAGCACCCTGTTTCCGTCGCAGGGGCTGGGTCAGACGGGCCGGGGAATACTGCTTCATGATCCCGCTGGAGCCTTTGGCGCACAGTACGCCCTGGTTCAGGGGATGATCCGGGTTGCCCTCGATGAAGCGCACTTCACCGTTCTTGAGATGCACCTTGATACCGCAGCGGCAGGCACACATGTAGCAGGTGGTGGTGCGCACTTCTTCATGCAGTGCAGCGGGATTGTCTTGTTGCATGGCGTCGGTTCCTGGGCCGGTGCTCCCGAGGCATCATGCCCGGGCCACAAACACCGGCAAATTCAGTAAACGCTAATTTTCTCATGTAATGGGCCATCAAAACACCCATCACAAACCATGGGTTTAACCCAGCACGCCTTGCCCGGTCCTGGCGCCCAGCCCGGTCAGGAATATCTCCACCTGGCGTGGGCATTCCAGGACGAGGTCAAAGGAATCGGGTGCCATCAGCCAGTTCATGAACAGGCCATCCACCAGGGCATACAGGCCCAGCGCCGCGGCATGGATATCCAGGTCAGCTGGCAGTTGTCCCTTGCCCACTGCCAAGCTCAGGTTCCCGCGGATGGCGGCGACGCATTCGGCCCGCTTGTCGCGCCGGCGCTCCAGCATTTGGGCCATCTCCCCCACATACTCGCATTTGAAACTGAGGATTTCGAACACCATGCGTAAACGGTCATCTTGCGCTGCCTGCCTGGCGGCATGCGCCGCCCCCAGGCGCAGGGCCGCCAGGGGATCGGCCAGGGATTCGTCGGCGATCCGCTGGTTGATGGCATCCAGTGGCAACTGGGCCCGGTCATTGACGGCCCGTAACAGGGCGGCCTTGTTGGCAAAGTGCCAATAGATGGCCCCCCGGGTCACCCCTGCGGCAGCAGCAATATCGGCCAGGGTGGCATGGCCCACCCCCTTGTCCCTGAACACCGCCTGGGCCGTATCCAGAATCAGCGCTCGGGTCTCTTCGGCTTCCTGTTTGGTCCTTCGGGGCATGGGGGAATGAGGGAGTCAGTGAAGTTTTCATTCTAGCACCTACATACATACAAGAATGTTTGTATAATTCATCTACCTTGCCCTTCCTGGAGCGGTCCATGTCCCACACGCTCACGCCATTTGCCTGGCTGTCCATGATTCTGGCCCTGTCCGCCTGCTCACCGGGCGAAGCCCCCGCACCCGGTCCCGGCGGGGGCATGCCCCCCGCCATGGTGTCCGTGGTCACCCTGGCCCCCCGGGATCTCCCGGTCAGTTACGAGTACACCGGCCAGACCGCGGGCTATCGGGATGCCGAGGTCCGCGCCAGGGCCACGGGCATCCTGCTCAAGCGTCTGTATACCGAAGGAGCGCCCGTCAAGGCCGGCCAGGTTCTTTTCCAGATTGACCCGGCCCCCTTCGAGGCGAACCTGGAACGGGCGCGTGCCGACCAGGCCCGGGCCGAGGCGGATCTGGCCGCGGCCCGAAGCGATCTGGAGCGTATCCGCAAGGACGTGGCCCGGCTGAAGCCCCTGGCCGAGGCCCGGGCCGTGAGCCAGAAATCCCTGGATGACGCCGTGTCGGCCAAAAGCGGTGCCGAGTCCCGCATCCTGGCCGCCGAAGCCGCCCTCCTGGCCAGCAAGGCCCAGGTGACCCAGGCCGGCCTGGATCTGGGCTATACCCGGGTCACGGCGCCCATTGGCGGCCTGAGCGGCCGAGCCTTGAAATCGGAAGGCAGCCTGGTCAGCGGCCAAGAGGCAACGTTGCTGACCACGGTGTCCCAAGTGCACCCCATGTACGTCATGTTCGGGATCAGCGAGCAGGACATGGCCCGGATGAATGCCGACGCGGGTCAGGGCCGTCTGCGACTGCCCGGCAATGGCCTGTTCTCGGTCCGGATCAAACTGGCGGATGGCACACTGTTCAACCAAACCGGGAAACTGACCTTCAACGACCCCAGGGTCAACCCGGATACCGGCACCCGGGAAGCCCGTGCCGAAGTGCCCAATCCCGCCGGAATGCTCAAGCCGGGCCAATTCGTCAGGGTCATTCTCGAGGGTGCGGTGCGCCCGAACGCCCTCGTCCTGCCCCAGCGGGCCATCCTGGAAGGCCCCCAGGGCAAGTTCGTCTATGTGGTGAACGGGGAGTCCAAGGCCGAACCCCGCCCGGTGGAAGTGGGGGACTGGGCAGGCGCGGACTGGGTCATCCTGAACGGGGTCCAGCCTGGCGACCGGGTCATCGTGGACGGCGCCATCAAGGTCATGCCCGGAGCACCGGTCCAGATCCAGCCTGAAACCCCGCCGGCCGATGCCTCACCCGGAAGCCCTGCCCCCCAGACCGCCCCCCAAACCTGAGCAAGGGCCCGCCATGTTCTCCCGCTTCTTCATCGACCGGCCCATCTTCGCGGCGGTCATTTCCATTTTCATCGTGCTGGCCGGCCTGGCCGCCATGCGGGAACTGCCCGTGGCCCAGTACCCCGAGATCGCGCCCCCCGTGGTCACGGTCACCGCCCTCTACCCGGGCGCGTCGGCCGAGGTCCTGGAACAGACCGTGGCTGCCCCCCTGGAAGAGCAGATCAACGGCGTCGAGCACATGATCTACATGTCCTCCACCAGTTCCTCCAACGGCACGGTGACGGTGAACGTCACCTTCGACATCGGCACCGACATCGACGCCGCGGCGGTGAACGTGAACAACCGGGTCAAGTTGGCCGAACCCCGCCTGCCCCTGGAAGTGCGCCGCCTGGGGGTGACGGTTCAAAAATCCTCGTCGTCCTTCCTGCAAGTGATCGCCCTGCAATCCCCCTCTGAGCGGTTCGACCCGGTCTACATCAGCAACTACGCCACCATCCACGTGCTGGACCGGTTGAAACGCATCCCCGGGGCGGCCAATGTCCAAGTGTTCGGCGCCAAGGACTACGCCATGCGCCTCTGGCTGCAACTGGACCGCCTGGCCCAGCTCAAGCTGTCACCCAACGAGGTGATCGCCGCCGTCCAGGAGCAGAACGCCCAGTTTGCCGCCGGCAAGGTAGGTGAGGAACCCATGGCCCGGGGTCAGGAGCTCACCTACACCATCACCACCCAGGGCCGGCTCAAGGACGTGGCGGAATTCGAGCAGATCATCCTGCGCGCCAACCCGGATGGTTCCTTGCTGCGGCTCAAGGACGTGGCCCGGGTGGAGCTGGCCGGCAAGGACTACAGTTTTGTCGGCAAGGTCAACGGCACCCCCGCCACCCTGATCGGCGTGTTCCTGCAATCCGGGGCCAACGCCCTGGACACGGCCCAGGCGGTGAAATCGGCCATGGCGGAGTTGCAGGAGAAGTTCCCCGCCGGCCTGGAATACTCCATTCCCTACGACACCACCCGGTTCGTGGAGGTGTCCATCCGGGAGGTGCTCAAGACCCTGATCGAAGCCATGCTCCTGGTCCTGGCCGTGGTCTACCTGTTTCTGCAGAACTGGCGCGCCGCCCTGATTCCCTTCCTGGCCGTGCCGGTGTCCCTGATCGGCACCTTCGCCGGGCTCTGGCTGCTGGGGTACTCCATCAACACCCTTACCCTGTTCGGCATGGTGCTGGCCATCGGCATCGTGGTGGATGACGCCATCGTGGTGCTGGAAAACGTGGAGCGGCACATGCACGAGGAGGGCAAATCCCCCCGGGATGCAGCCTATGCCGCCATGCTGGAGGTGACCGGGCCGGTCATCGCCATCGTCCTGGTGCTGTGTGCGGTGTTCATCCCGGTGGCCTTCCTGGGTGGCCTGGCGGGAGAGCTGTACCGCCAGTTCGCGATCACCATCGCCATCGCCGTGGCGATTTCCGGCGTCGTCGCGCTGACCCTGACGCCGGCGCTGTGCGCGGTGGTGCTGCGCGACGAACACAAACAGGAAGGCCGTTTCTTCGCCTGGTTCAACGCCTGGTTCGGCCGTGTCACCCGGCATTACACGGCCGGCGTGGCCTGGATGATGAAGCGCGCGCTGATCGCGCTGTTGCTGTTCGCCGGCATGATCGCGCTGACCTTCCAGCTCGGCCGCATGGTGCCCGGCAGCTTCGTGCCGCCGGAGGATCAGGGCTATTACATCACCGCCGCCATCCTCCCGGACGGCGCCTCGCTGCAACGCACCGAAGCGGTGATGGACCGGGTCGAGGCCATCGCCCTGGCCGACCCGGCGGTCAAGCACACGGTCAGCTTCGCCGGTTTCGACCTGCTCTCGAACGGCATGCGCACCTCCGCCGGCACCATGTTCGTGACCCTGAAGGACTGGGACGAGC
>DYHB01000118.1 GCA_020724415.1 Thiobacillus sp. | reverse complement strand
CCACGGCTGCCTCGGCTGCTCCGAGCCCGACTTCTGGGACGGCGGCGGTTTCTACAAGGCCCTGTCCATGCCTGCCGATCCCCTCACCATCGCCAAGGGCGCTGCCGTGGCGGGTGCCGTGGCGGGTATCGCCGTATCCGTGGCCAACCGGGCCAAGAAAGGTGCGGCCAAAGCGGCTCATGAGACCACCACCCTGGCTGATCTGGAGAAGTAACCATGAACGAGATGCAATTTCTGACTTGGGTACGCGGTCCCGGTTTGGATCTGGCCGTGAGTATCTTCCTGCTGGGCGTGGTCTGGCGTCTGGTCGAAATCTACAGCCTGGGGCGCAAGAAGGACCTGGCGGCGCCCCGGAACGTGCCGGGTGCCTCCGGCTGGCATACGGTCTTCCGGCGTTCCATCCCGCCCGAGGGCATGGTCAAGCGCTCGCCCGTCAGTTACATCGGCGGCTATGTGTTCCACATCGGGTTGGCCATCATCGTCTTCCTGTTCGTGCCTCACATCCTGTTCATCCAGAGCGTCACGGGGCTGTCCTGGCCCGGCCTGCCTTCCCAGTTCATCGACTTGGTCACGGTGGTGACCCTGGCGGCCATGGTCGTCGTGCTGGTGGACCGGATCAACAAGCCGGTCAAGCGCTACCTGTCCACGTTCCAGGACTGGTTCACCTGGGCCCTGACCTTCCTGCCCATCCTGACCGGCTGGATGGCGGTGCAGCACCTGCTGCTGCCGTATACCACCATGCTGGCCCTGCATATTCTTTCGGTTGAACTGCTACTTGTCTTCCTGCCCTTCACCAAGCTGTTCCATGCCTTCACGGTATTCGGATCACGCTGGTACAACGGCAAGGTCAACGGTCATAAAGGGGTTCCGGTATGAGCGCGACACTCGAAAAAGGCGTACGAGTCCTCAAGGAAGTCATCGACGCCCCCATCGCAAGCTATTTCAGCAGTTGTGTGCATTGCGGCATCTGCGCCGAGGCCTGCCTGTTCTATACCGAGACGGGCGACCCCAAGTACACCCCCATCCACAAGCTGGAGCCCATGCGCCGCCTGTACGAGCAGGAATACACCCTGCTGGGCCGGCTGAAGAAAATGGTGGGCCTGTCCAAGCCGGTGACCGACGCCGAACTGGGCGAGTGGCAGGAACTGGTCTACAACTCCTGCACCCTGTGCGGCCGCTGCTCGGCGGTTTGCCCGGTGGGCAACGACATCGTCTACATGGTGCGCAAGATGCGCGAGGGCATGTCGGCCTCCGGCAACGCCCCCGACGGCATCAAGGGCGCGGCCAACCGTACCGTCACCATCGGCAGTCCCATGGGCGTCAAGCTGCCGGCCGTGAAGGCCCAGATGAAGCACGTGGAAGAAGACTATGGCATTCCCATCCCCCTGGATGCGGAAGGGGCCGAGTACATGGTCATGCTGTCCTCCATGGAAATCATCAACTTCCCGGAATACCTGGGCGCCATCGCCAAGATCATGCAGCAGGCCGGCAAGACTTGGACCCTGTGCTCCACGGCCTTTGAAGCCACCAACGCCGGCATGCAGATCGGCAACTCGGACCTGGCCCGGGTGATCGTCTCCCGCATCGTGGAAGGCGCCGAGCGGCTGAAGGTGAAATGCGTCATCAGTCCCGAGTGCGGCCACGCCTATACCGCCCTGCGTTGGGAAGGCGCCAACCTGGTGGGCCGGCCCTTCACCTTCGAGGTCAAGCACATCATCGAAGTGCTGGGCGAGTTCCAGCAACAGGGCCTGCTCAAGACCGAAGGCATGGAAACCGACCGGCTCACCTTCCATGATCCGTGCCAGCTGGCACGCCGTGGCGGCGTCATCCAGCAGCAGCGCAACCTGATGAACCAGGTGGCCGCCAACTTCGTGGAAATGCCCGACGCGGGCTTCATGAACTGGTGTTGCGGCGGTGGTGGCGGGGCTTCCGCCATCGAGGAAGGCGAGGAACTGCGTCTGGAGGCCTTCAAGAAGAAGAAATCCCAGCTGGACGCGGTCAAGCCCGATCGGCTGGTGACCGCTTGCGCCAACTGCCGTATCGTTCTGGAAGAGGGCCTGGAGCACTACCAGATGGACATCCCGGTGGTGGGCCTGACGGAAATGATCGCAGAACACATTCCGGAAAAAGGAGCCTGAGCCATGGCCATCAGCAACGACAAGGAATTCAAGGCGAAACTCGGCGAACTGTCTGCGGCCCAGCAGCGCCAGGTAGCATCACGCTTCGTACATAGGGTGTTCGACCTGTCCAACGACGTGCGGGTCAAGGCCGCCCTGGAGGTGGCCGGCCGGCCCGAGATCTCCGACGCGGAGCTCACCGTGGTATCCCAGGCAGCCAACACCGCCCGGGTGGAGAGCTTCACCCAATGCGGCCGGGAGACCGACTGGGGCGCCCAGGCCGGGCACTTCGTCGCCAAGGCCGCCGTGGCCTGTGTCGGCGCTGCCAGCCCGACCCTGGCCTGGGAGGCCGCCATGCAGGCGCGCATGGCCCGGACCTGCCAGACGGTGGCCACCGGAGAGGGCACCGAAAACCGTGAGGCGGAGGAGCAGTACCGCGTCCTCGAAGCCTTCCTGAATCAATGAGCAGACCTGCATCGCATAAGGAACACAGGCCATGACAACAGCACAACGTGTCGTCGTTGACCCCATCACCCGCATCGAGGGTCACCTGCGCATCGAGGCGGAGACCGATGCCAGCGGCAAGATCACCAACGCCTATTCCGCCGGCACCATGGTGCGCGGCATCGAGATCATCCTGCGCGGTCGCGACCCCCGGGATGCCTGGGCCTTTGCCCAGCGCATCTGCGGTGTCTGCACCCTGGTCCACGGCATGGCCTCCATCCGTTCGGTGGAAGATGCCCTGCACCGGGCCATACCCAGCTATACCATTCCCCAGAATGCCGAGCTGATCCGCAACCTGATGATCGCCGCCCAGTACGTGCATGACCACGTGATGCACTTCTATCACCTGCATGCCCTGGACTGGGTGGACGTGGTGTCCGCCCTCAAGGCCGACCCCAAGGCCACTTCGGCCCTGGCCCAGTCCATCTCCAGTTATCCCAAGTCCTCGCCGGGCTATTTCGCCGACGTGCAGAACCGGGTCAAGACCTTTGTCGAGCAGGGCCAGCTGGGCATCTTTTCCAATGCCTATTGGGGCCACCCGGCCTACAAGCTGCCGCCCGAGGCCAACCTCATGGCCGTGGCCCACTATCTGGAAGCTCTGGCCTGGCAACGGGACGTGGTCAAGCTGCACGCCATCTTCGGCGGCAAGAATCCCCACCCGAATTTCGTGGTGGGTGGCGCCCCCTGCGCCATCTCCGTCCACACCGGCGGCGGTCAGGGCAAGGGCCCCATGCATCGGGGCGGGCAGGATGCCACCGCCGTCAACATGGTGGGCCTGCAGACGGTACAGAACGTGATCAAGCAGATGCGGGACTTCGTGGACCAGGTCTACGTGCCCGACACCCTGGCGATCGCAAGCTTCTACAAGGACTGGGGCGCTCAGGGCGAGGGCCTGGGCAATTTCCTGTCCTTCGGCGACCTGCCCAGCAAGAGCTTCTGGGACACGGATTCCTACCTCATCCCCCGGGGCGTGATCCTGAACCGGGACCTGTCCACCATCCATCCCATCGACCTGGACAAGGACGACGAGATCCAGGAATTCGTCAGCCACTCCTGGTACAAGTACGGCGCCGGCGACGAGGCCGGCCTGCACCCCTGGAAGGGCGAGACCGAATTCAACTTCACCGGTCCCAAGCCGCCCTATGATCTCCTGGAGATCGAGCAAAAGTACTCCTGGCTCAAGTCGCCGCGCTGGAAGGGCAAGTCCATGGAAGTGGGCCCCCTGGCCCGGGTGCTGCTGATGTATGCCAACGGCCACGCCCAGACCAAGGAACTGGTGGACTACACCCTGAAGACCCTGGACGTGCCGGTGGACGCCCTGTTCTCCACCCTGGGCCGCACCGCTGCCCGGACCCTGGAGTCCAAGATCATCGCCGATGCCATGCAGGGCATGTTCGACCAGCTCATGGCCAACATCAAGGCGGGTGACGTGCGCACCTTCAACGAGCAGTACTGGGAGCCTTCTTCCTGGCCGGCCGCCATGCATGGCGTGGGGCTCATGGAAGCGCCCCGGGGCGGCCTGTCCCACTGGATCGTCATCGAGGACGGGCGCATCGCCAACTACCAGGCCGTGGTGCCCAGCACCTGGAATGCCGGTCCCCGGGATGCCCAGGGCCAGCCGGGTGCCTATGAGGCGGCCTTGCAGCACAACCACCTGCTGCATGATCCCAAGCAGCCCATCGAAATCCTGCGCACCATCCACAGCTTCGACCCATGCCTGGCCTGTGCCGTGCATGTGACCGATCCAGACGGAGAGGAACTGGTCCAGGTGAAGGTGAAGTAAATCCAGGGGGCTTCGGCCCCCTGATAGTTTGATGAACCGAGCAGTGATCCATCATGGAAGACGCGCTGAAACGCCTGCTGGATGCGGAAGCCCGCGCCAGCGCCATCATCGAAGAAGCCAATGCCGAACGGGAGCGGCTGGTGGCCAAAGCCCTGGAAGAGGCCCAGGAAGCAGAAAACCGGTTTGACTTGGGCCGGGAGGAGCTGCGGGCACCGTTTTTGAAGGAAGCCCAGCATCGGGCGGAACAATCCGTGGCAGAGCTGACCCGGAAATACGAAGAGCGCCAGCACGCGCTGCGTGACCTGGCCACCCGTCATGAGGAAGAGGCTGTGGCGGCAGCCCTGGGGTTGCTCCTGGACCCGCGTCGCTAGCGGATTGCCTGCCATGTCAGCCTATCTGAACGCCCGAGTCAGCCTGTTCAAGGAACGGATCTGGCCCATGCCGGCCCTGGACAGGCTCGCCCGGGCCGCCGAACAGGACCTGGCGCCCGTGCTGGAAGAGGGGGGCTTGCCCCTGCTGGCCCTGGGCTTCGGCGGCAAGGACACCCTCTCCCTGGAGGGCCGCATCATCGCCCATCTGCTCGAAGAGACCCGCATTCTGGTGCGCCCCCTGCGGGACGCCCCCAGGCAGTTCCTGATCTATTGGGCCGAGCGGTTCGAGGTCTCCAATGTGAAGACGCTGCTGCGGGCCAAGATGTCGGGTGAGCGTCCTGCCGTGGTGGGGCCCAGGCTGATCAACATGGGTGCCTTCGCCCGCCTGGACACCGCCACCCTGGTGCACACCGAGGATGTGGCGGAACTGTTTCGCAAGCTGGAGGCCAGCCCCTATGCCGACATCGTGCGTCACGCCCGGCGCGCCTTCGAGGAGAGCCATGACCCCTTCATTCTGGAGGCCATGCTGGACCGGGCCTATTACGAGGGCCTGGTGCGGCGCGCCCGGCAACTGGAAAAGACCTCTTGCCGCCAGATGCATACCCTCATGGCCGACATGATCGACCGCATCAACCTGATATGGATGATGCGCTACCGGTTCAACTACAACCTGCCAGCCGCCCAGGTCTACTATCTCCTGGTCAGCAACGGCTACCGGCTGAGCGCCGATGTGCTCAAGTCCCTGGTGACCCGGAACAGTCCGGAGGAAATGCTGGAACAGCTGCCCGAAGGCCTGGCCCGCAAACTCGATGATGCCCAAGGCATCTATGCCTGCTTCGGGCGGCTGGAGCGTGGCGCCATGGACAATGCCCGGCGCATCCTGGCCAGTGGTGGCGATGCCCTGTGCCGGGCCTTCGCCTACCTGATCGTGCGGGAACACAACCTGCGTTCGGTTCGGGCAGTCCTGCGCGGCCGCCACCTGCAGCTTCCCGTGGCGGACATCCAGCAAGCCATCGGCCAGGCGGAGGTTGCCTGATGTTCCGTGCCCTGCCCATGCTGCGGATCCACCTTTTGTTCCTGGAGAGCGAATCCCAGGACGCGGCCCTGTTGCTTGCCCGGCATGGCGTGTTCGGTCCCGCCCAGGATGCCCTGGAAGACTTCGAGGAAAGCCCGGGTGAAGCCTATCGGGAAGTCTATCTGGAGGCCGAGGCCCGACTGGCCAAGATTTCCGAGAACTGCGGCTTTCATGACATGGCCCCCGTGCCCGAGGAACCGATTGCCCCCAATCTGCGCGAGCTCAAGGGGATCAACGGTCGACTGCGGGAGTTGTGGCAGCGGTGTTCCGCCTGTGCCGATCAGGGTCTCAAGATCGAGGAAGACCTGAAGCGCCTGGCCGCCCTCAGGGAGACCTTCGAACGGCTGAAAAGCCTGAACGTGGATATCTCCCGCCTGCTCAACCCGGACAGCCTCCTGGATGCCCGCATCGGCCATATCCCCAGCGCCAACGTGAATCGGCTCGGGGAGTCTCTGGCCCTGGCCGGCTACATGCTGACCGTGTTCGATCGCGCCGCAGACCAGACCTTCGCCGTGGTGGCGGGGCCCAAGGCGGGCGGGGAATTGGGGGGGCTGCTGTCCCAGGCCGGCTGGCGTGAGCTGGCCATTCCCGAGGAACTGCGCACCCATCCGGAAGCCGCCAGCCGTTATCTGGAACTGGAGACCCGGCGCCTGGAAAACGCCGAGACCGCCCATTGCGACCTCAAGACCAGCAGTCTGGGCAAGCAGGCCCAGTGGCTGGCCCAGGCACGGCTGTTGCTGGCCCTGGCCCGGCCCCTGGCGGAAACGGCAGCCACCAGCCTGCGCGGTCGGGGCCAATTGGTGGCCTTCTCGGGCTGGATGCCCAAGGACGCCTTGCCCACCCTGCGCCAGGCCCTGGACGAACGCTTCCGGAATCGTTACCTGCTGTCGAGCCGGGAACCTACCCGGGATGAGCGCAGGGAAATTCCCTCATTGCTCCACTATCCCGCCTGGCTCAAGCCCTTCGTGCCCCTGGTGAAGAGTTACGGGGTTCCCCGCTATGGGGAATTCGACCCATCCCTGCTGTTTGCCATCACTTATGTCTTCCTGTTCGGCGCCATGTTCGGGGACGTGGGCCACGGCGCGGTGATCCTGGTGCTGTCGGCCTTCCTGGGCGGCAAGCTGAACTGGCTGCGGGTGGTGGGCATGGCGGCGGGGGCCTCCAGCATCCTGTTCGGATTTCTCTATGGCAGCATCTTCGGCTACGAAGAGTTGATCCATCCCCTCTGGCAGTCGCCCATGCACAATGCGGCCCACCTGCTGGTGCTGGCAGTCTATGGCGGCGTGGGCTTCATCTGCGTCACCCTG
>DYHB01000117.1 GCA_020724415.1 Thiobacillus sp. | reverse complement strand
CAAGCTTTACGGCTTTGTGACCGACCGGACCAAGAAAAGCCAGATGAAGGACCAGGCCCAACCCATGGACACCATCCAGGAACGCTGGCAACAGATGGATGCCAGCAACACCGGGCTCGGCTTCATCGTCAACCCCAACGACAGTCCATGGGTCAAGATCGGGAAACTGCTGGCCCTGCGCCTGAACGATGACAAGGAATGGTTGCTGGGCTGCATACGGCGCATTGCCCGGGTCGACAACGATCAGCAGATCATCGGGGTCAGCCTGTTCGCCGGCCAGGTCACGCCCGTTCAAATCAAGCTCTACGAGAAGACCCCGAACCTGTCCTACGAAGTCAACGACATGGCATTGCCGCCCAAGACCCAGCTCTACAACGCCCTCCTGTGGAAGGATGAGGCCGGCCTGGAGACCCTGGTCATGGAAGGCGCGGGCTACGCACGGGACCGTCGCTATGTCATATATGACAAGGACGCCTCCAGGCTGGTACAGCTGGACGCCGTGGAAGACAAGGGGGATGACTGGCTGCAAACCACCTTCCGGGTGATCGGCAGCTGAATCCTGTACCCGGGGGCAAACCGGGTCTCAAGCCAGCCCGTTTACCCTGCCCCGCCCCCAGAGCCGTTGCCACACGCCGCTTCCGGCAAAGACTCGAGCCAATCAGGCAATACTGTCTTCACCGACTGGGCCGAGTCCTCACTGGTCAGCTCCAGTTTCAGCCGGAACGTGCCCAAGGTCGACCTGGGGCCATATTCAGCCTTCTCCAGCCCCTTTTGCCGCAACAGGTCCCTGTGGGCTCGGGCCTGGCCTCCCGTGGGGAACATGCCCAGGGAATAGGACTGGGCCATGGGTCCACGGGTAATGGGCAACAGATCCTTGACCCCAGCCTGGGCGAATTGCTGCTGTACGGCTTGCCGACGTGCCGGCTCATATTCCGGCGGCCAATATACCCACCAGGGCAGAGCCACGTCCGTCAGCAGCACCAGGCGTTCCCCGCCCAGTCCCAGCTGTTCCAGTTGCATCAACAGTGCATTCAAGCGGGCCGGGTCGGCAGATCCTGCCCGGTAGCAAAGGATAGGCAGCTTGGATGGTTGCCTCTGCCGGGCCACTTCGGTTTTGCCGACGCGCGGTTGGTCCAGCAGGCGCACCTTGTCCGCATTGAACTCGGGTAGCCTGACACTGCGTTCCGACCAAGACTGCCAGCCCAGGAAAGCCCCGGCAACGAGCACATTGGCCAACAACAACAGTAGCGCTAAGCGCCTGGAACCCGATGATTTCTGGCCACCCAAAGCAATCCCTCCAACACAAGATCGTCCACAACCCGGCAATTAAACGGCAGACATGGCGCCAGCTCATGGGCGTTACCCCCCGTGAGCACCACCCCGACGGGCTCATCCTCCCGAGCCTGCAGGCGGTGGACCATGGCCTCCAAGCTACCGGCCAGCATGGTCAGGATACCGGTTTCCACGGCATCCCCGGTGGATTTTGGAAAGGCCTCCCACGCGCCCCTCAAGGATGACAGGCCTGCCGTACCCCGTCCCAGGGCCGTGCGCAAGAGGTCGAGACCCGGCGCAATCATGCCGCCCAAAAAACGCCCGTCGGCCGCCAGGGCATCCACGGTCAGGGCCGTGCCGGCACTGGCCACCACACAGGGGGCCCAACCAAGACAATGGCAGGCATAGAGCAGCGCATAACGGTCACTCCCCAACTGGCCGGCTTGATGGTAAGCATTATGCAGGCCCGACAGTTCGGCTTGGGCTTCCAACCAGAACACATCCCGACAACTGGCCTGGAGTAGCTCTGCCAGGCTGTTGCGCACCTCCGGCGAAGCGACACAGCTGACCCCGGCCCAGGAGGGTGCCAGCCGCCTCCAGGTCGCCTGCAAGGATTGAAGCTCGCCATAGTCGACTGCCTGTCTGCACTGCCACCGGCCCTGCTCCCAGGCTCCCCACTTCAGGCGGGAGTTACCCGCATCCAACATCAGGAGCATGGGCGCAGGCTCACTTCCCCGGAATGCACCCGCCGCATGCCGCCACCGGTATCCAGCAACAAGGCCCCTTCCGCGTCCACGCCCGCAAACCGTCCCTGGAGGAGATGCTCTCCCGCGCCCTGAATGGCAACCTGGGCATCGACATGGGCACTCATGGCCATCCATTCGGCCTGAAATGGCCCGAATCCATCCTGATCGAACCGGTCCAGGATGACGTTCAACTCCCTAAGCAGGCGTGCAAGCAGATCATTCCTGTCCGGACGCCGCCCCACTGCCTCGCGGACAGACGCGACGGGCACACCCACCCGTTCCGACATATCCGGCGTGGCATCCACGTTCACGCCAATGCCAATCACGGCAGTGGCTCCAGCCAGCACGTCACCCTGGGTTTCGATCAAGATGCCAGCCAGCTTGCGCCCGTCATGGAGCAGGTCATTCGGCCATTTGACCCGCACGTCCCCATCCAGATTGCGCAGGCTGCGCCCCAGCGCCAGCCCTACCGCCAGACTCAAGCCGGAGAGCGCCGTCAGTGGGCGCTGGAAACGCCACAATACTGAAAAAGTCAGCCTCATGCCCAGGGGCGCAAGCCATTCCCGGCCACGCCGCCCCCGACCCGCCGCTTGCGATTCTGCCGCAATCACCGTCTTGTGGGGTGCGCCCGCCTGGCCCTCGCGCATCAGGACAGTGTTGGTGGAATCCAGGTGATCATGCACCTGCACCCGGTAGCCCAGTGCTTGCAGATCACGGTTCAACTGGCCGGCATCCAGCCAATGCCAGGCATGGACCAGACGGTAACCCTTGCCCCGCACGGCATGAATCCCGATGCCCAGGGCTTCCGCCTCCCGCACGGCGTTGTGGACACTGGCCCTGGAAACACCAAGACGCCGGGCCACGTCTTCGCCGGAGCGGAATTCATCGGCTGACAAGTGTCGGAGTACGTTCAGTGGCATGGCGCTGGTCTTGCTCCCGACGTGATGGGAAAGGCAGGTTGAAGTGGTTAGTTGACATGCAGTGGGGCTGTCTTTGGTAAGATTTTTGCATTTCCCAACGAGTAGCGCACGTGTCCAAATCAGTCATTGTCGTCGGTGGCGGCATCATCGGCCTGTCCACCGCCTGGGAATTGGTGCGTCGCGGAGACCGGGTCACCCTGCTGGAGCGAAGTGAACCGGGCCAGGAATCCTCGTGGGCCGGGGCCGGCATCCTCAGTGCCCTGCTGCCGTGGCAATATGGCGATCCCGTCAATCGCTTGATCGATCACAGTCTGGAACTCTACGACGACTGGATCGCGCAGATTCGAAGCCTTGGCCATACCGACCCGGAATATCGAACCACCGGGATGCTGGTACGCCATCCCGGCCAGGCGTCGCTTGCCCGACAGTGGCTGGAAGACCATGGCCACGTCTGGCAGGACACGCCCCAGGCCCTCCAAGCCCTGGCAGGGGAATCCCCCGGCCTGTGGCTTCCCGATATCCGGCAGGTACGCAACCCCCGCTTGATGCAGGCCCTCCTGGAGGCCGCAGGCAAATGCGGCCTGATCATCCACTCCCGGCAGGAGGTCGTGGACCTCATCCTGACCGACAGGCAGGTCACAGGGGTCAGGACACCCACCCAGTCCTGGCATGCCGACCAGATCGTGCTGACCTCCGGTGCCTGGACCGGACAGATGGTCGATCACCTGCCGCTCCCGCCCCCCATTCGTCCCATGCGCGGCCAGATGCTCCTGTTTCAAACGCCGCCCGGAACCCTGCCGTGCATTGTCCATGACGCCCCCCATTATCTGGTACCCCGGGCCGACGGGCTGGTCCTGGCAGGCAGCACGGTGGAAGACCGGGGTTTCGACAAGACCATCACCGAATCGGCGCGGGAGAGCCTGCATGCGTTTGCCGCCGGCATTCTGCCGGAACTGGGCCGGACCAGCCCCCTGCGCCACTGGTCCGGCCTGCGCCCCGGCTCACCCGACAACATCCCGTGCATATCCCGACACCCCACCCTGGATCATCTGTACATCAACGCCGGTCATTTCCGTTACGGCGTCACCATGGCGCCCGCCAGTGCAAAATTGCTGGCCGACCTGCTCCACGGACACCCACCGGGCATCGATCCCAATCCCTATCGCTGGCCCGCCGACCCCGGATAAATACTGCCGAATCCAGCCAAATCCTGCTGTATCCCGCTGCAACCGATTTGTTATAATGCGCGCCGCGCCGGTGTAGCTCAGTTGGTAGAGCAGCGCATTCGTAATGCGAAGGTCGAGGGTTCGACTCCTTTCACCGGCACCAGATTCCTTTCGCAACCCGCCTTGGTCAAGCCCCGGGCAACGATGCCCTGGCATCGCTGGTTCAACCCGTGATCATGATCTGCGTACCCTACCCTGACCCAACGTGACCCTCCAGGAATTCAACGCACTGCTGCAACCGGACATGATGGCCGTGGATTCTGTCATCCGGGAACGGCTGCACTCCGAAGTCGTCCTGGTCCGCCAGGTGGCCGAGTACATTGTTTCCAGCGGCGGCAAGCGGCTGCGCCCGGCCATGGTCATCCTATGCGCCAAGGCCCTGGGCTATCGGGGACAGCATCACCATGAACTCGCCGCCGTGGTGGAATTCATCCATACCGCCACGCTCCTCCATGACGATGTGGTGGACGAATCTGCTCTGCGCCGGGGGCGCGACACCGCCAATGCCCTCTTTGGCAATGCTGCGAGTGTGCTGGTGGGGGATTTCCTCTATTCGCGCGCCTTCCAGATGATGGTCCAGGTCCAGGACATGCGGGTCATGGAAATCCTGTCCGATGCCACCAACGTGATTGCCGAAGGCGAAGTGTTGCAACTCATGAATTGCAACGACCCCGACATCTCGGTGAACGATTACCTGCGGGTCATCCGCTACAAGACCGCCAAGCTGTTTGAAGCCTCCGGGCGACTCGGCGCCGTCATTGCCCAGGCTGACAGCGCCGTGGAAGAGGCACTGGGCCGTTACGGCATGCATCTTGGCACAGCCTTCCAACTTGTCGACGACGTCCTGGACTACTCTGGCAATGCCGAGCAGACCGGCAAGAATGTGGGCGACGACCTGGCCGAAGGCAAACCCACCCTACCCTTGCTCCATGTGATCGCCCACGGCACAGCCGAGCAAGCTGCCCAGGTACGCCATGCCATCGAAAACGGCAGCAAGGAAAATTTCGACACCATCCTGGCGGCCATCCAGCAAACCGGCGCCCTGGAGCACACCCGGGAATGCGCCCGCCAGGAAGCCCAGCTGGCCATTGAGGCTGCGGGCTGCCTGCCAGATGGCGTTTACAAAACGGCTCTGATAGAATTGTGCGGCTTGGCAGTCGACAGAGACCGCTGACATTCGGGGTGTAGCTTAGCCTGGTAGAGCGCCACGTTCGGGACGTGGAGGCCGGAGGTTCGAATCCTCTCACCCCGACCAATATCCCCTGCCCGGTCTTCCGATACCCCCGCAGCCAACCGCATAACCCAAGGCTCTTTACCCACTGCAAGTGCATGGTGCAAGCCACCCGATGGGTGATGCAAGGTTGGAAGTCGTGCTTCGACAGCTAGGCACATTCATCTCCATGGAATCATGCGATTCAGCCTAGCTCCTGACTTACCGCCTTGCACCACACATGGCTTCGTCAATGTGTGGCATCCATACGCCTGCCGTCTCTGAAACGCTGCTCGGATCATTCCCTCTTCTTGGCAATGGGCTCATGCTGAGCAGCCATCGCCGAAGGCGGCGTATTGGGTGATCGACCCGATAGTGGCCAACCACTACTCCCTTGGTCCCGCCGAGGTGACGGGAAAATGATATATGCTGATACCGTGTCGAACTGGCCGCGTCGAAGGCGAGCAGCGGCCCAACAACCGCCCCCTGCTCCTGGAGTGCCATGATGTTCCGTCTCCGCTTGCCCAGACCGAAGCCTGCCTGGATGATCCCCTTCGGCTCGGTACTGTTGGGTGTTGTCCTCTACCTGCTGGACCCGTTGCCCTTGCAGATCCTGCGCCATGCGGTGTTCGATCAGTATCAGCGTTGGCAGCCTCGGGTTTATGAGGATGCGCCCGTCAGTATCATCGACATTGATGACGAGAGTCTGGCCCGGCTGGGTCAATGGCCCTGGCCCCGGACCCTAATCGCAGACTTGGTGGATCGGCTGGCTGAGGCAGGCAGCGCAGCGACGGTCTTCGATGTCATCTTCGCCGAACCCGATCGCACCTCACCGCCCGCCTTGGCAAAGATCTGGCAGATGGATTCCGATCTGCGTCAGCGACTGGCCGGCATGATCGACCACGACACCATACTTGCCCAGCACCTGCGCGGAAGCAACGTTGTGCTTGGCCATGCACTGACCCGGGACGGAAAAGCTCCGGACCACTTCAGCACCCCATTCCGGATAGTCAAGCTGGGGCCCGACCCGCTTCCCCATCTGCATCCCTTCAAGGGCAGCGTGGCTGCGTTACCTCCTTTGCAGGAGGCCGCAGCCGGCAATGGGGCAATATCTTTCGTACCGGATGCGGATGGCATTGTACGTCGGGTACCCTTGCTGCTGGGGCTAGCCGACCAGCCGGTTCCCTCGCTTGCGGCCGAGGCCCTGCGCGTTGGACAAGGCGCAAGCAACATCCTGGTCAACACCGACGCCGTTACCGACACCGGCATTACCAGCGTCCGGATCGGAGCCGTTGAGATTCCCACCACGGGCCAGGCAGAAGTCTGGGTGCATTACACCCGGCCCCGGCCAGAACGCTATATTCCGGCCTGGCAATTATTATCCGATCCGGTGCCTACAGAGCGATTGACCGGCCGCATCGTCCTGGTGGGCAGTTCTGCCCAAGGCTTGATGGATCTTCGCTTCAGTCCCCTGGGTGGAATGATTCCTGGGGTGGAAACCCATGCCCAGGCTATCGAGCAGATACTGCTCGGTCACCATCTGAGCCGTCCCAATTGGGCACCGGGGTTGGAAGTGACGGGCATCGTCGCAGGCGGCTTGTTGGTGGGCTTCATCGGACTTTCTGCCGGAGCCCTGCTATCGGCTTCTGCTGCCGCAGGCGTCTTGCTGATCACCGGCTATGGCGCCTGGCTGGCCTATGCCGAACACGGGCTATTGCTTGATCCCCTCACACCAGCCCTGGCCCTCCTGATCGTCTTCATTGTCAGCAGTCTTTATCACCATATCCACAGC
>DYHB01000116.1 GCA_020724415.1 Thiobacillus sp. | reverse complement strand
TCGGCTTGCCCGTCTCCGTCCCCGAGCGGGTGGATCGACTGGTCTGGACAGTCAACGCGAAGCAAACCGCTGGCAAGGCAACCGACACCCTCAAGGTGAGCCAGCGGGTGGAACCCGCGGTGCCGGTGCAGATACAGAGCACGGCCTTGTATCGCCTGGACAAACCCCTGCAACTACCCGTGGCCGCCCCAGAGGGCGCTCTGCCGGGTCGGGGCGAGGTGCGGGCCACCCTGGCGGCCACCCTGGGCGACGGCCTGTCCGGGGTGCGCAGCTACATGCGCGACTACCCCTACACCTGCCTGGAACAAAAGGTCTCCAAGGCCATTGCCACCAAGGACCGACGGGCCTGGGAGGCCCTCCAGGAAGCCTTGCCCGGTTACCTGGATGACCAGGGCTTGGCCGTTTTCTTCCCCGGCATGGCACGGGGCAGCATCAGTCTCACGGCCTACGTCCTGGCCATCAGCCAGGAAGCGGGCTACACGGTGCCGCCCGAGGCCCGGACCCGGATGGAAAAGGCCCTGGCGGATTTCGTGGCCGGCCGTCTGGAATACGCCAGCCAGACCCTGCCCGACACGGCCACGCAAAACCTGCGCCTGAGCGCCCTCTACGCCCTGGCCCGCCTGGGCAAAGCCACACCCGCCCTGGTGGCCACGGTGGACCCCGACCCGGTCCAGCTGGACATCCATGCCCTGCTGGACTGGATAGGCGTCCTGAAGGCCATGCCGGCCCTGGCCCAGAGAGAGGCCAGGCTCAAGGCCGCCCTGAAGGCCCTGCGCGCCCGCCACACCCAGACCGGCACCCGGCTCAACCTGGCCGAATCCGAGCGGGACCACCTGTGGTGGATGATGGGCTCGCCGGATACCGGAGCGGTGCGCAGCCTGCTGACGGTGATGGATTTGCCCGACTGGCGGGAAGATGTGCCCCGCCTGGCCAATGGCGTCCTCTCCCGTCACCGCCAGGGACGCTGGAACACCACCACGGCCAATGCCTGGGGCGTCGTCGCCCTGGATCGCCACGCGCGGATGTTCGAGAAAGTGAAGCCAGGTGGCACCAGTCTGGCCCGGTTGGGCAACGAAGCCCGTCAGGTGGAGTGGTCACGTTTCCCCAATGGGGCCACCGCGGGCTTCCCGCTGCCCACTGAGAGTACGCCCCTGGAACTGAGTCACCGAGGGGCCGGCGCCCCCTATGTCACTGTCGCCACCAGCGCCGCCCTGCCCCTGAAGGAAGCCCGGGCCCGGGGCTACAGCCTGGGTCGGGAACTGATCGCCGTGGAGCAGAAGCGTCCCGGCCAGTGGAGCCGGGGCGACGTGATCCGGGTCAAGCTCAGCGTCACCGCCCGGGACGGCATGGGCTGGGTGGTGGTGAATGACCCGGTCCCGGCCGGCGCCACCGTGCTGGGCAGCGGCCTGAAACGGGATTCCAGCCTGCTGACCGCTGGCGAACAAAGCACCGGGTACGCCTGGCCGGCATGGCAGGAGCGGCGCTTCGACAGTTTTCAGAGCTACTACGAATACGTTCCCCGGGGCGCGTTCAGCCTGGAATACACCCTGCGCCTCAATAACGCCGGGCGCTTCCACCTGCCCCCCACCCGGGTGGAGGCCATGTACGCGCCGGAGATGTTCGGCGAGTTGCCGAATGGGGTACTGGACGTCCTGCCCTGATCCGGCCGGACCAGACCCGGAGTTCCCGGCGGGAAAACCGGTCATTCAGGACCAGGCGCTCTGGTCCTGAAGTGCGTATGCTCAGCGCCAGCCGCCCCGGCGGTCATCGTCCCGACCCCGGCGATTGTCGTCACGGCGGTCATCACGGCGATCCCGGGAGCGGTCACGCCAATCCCGCCGGTCATCGCGCCAATCCCGGTCCCAGCGCCAGTCGCCCCGGTGGTGCCATTCATGGCGCCAGTAATAACGCGACGGGGGTGATATCACGTAGACCGGCGGCTTGGCTCGGTGATAGCGCGGGTACCGGCTGGAATAGCGATGCCGGTAACGATCGTCATCATCCGCAATGGCCACCCCCAGCATGGCCCCGATGAGGCCGCCGGCCACGGCGGCATCCGGACCGCCCAGGGCGTGGCCGATCACGGCCCCGCTGCCGCCCAGGACCAGCAGGGCGCCCAGCTCGTCGCTGGCCGAGGCAGCATTGAAGGAAAGGGCCAGGCCCGTGGCTACGAGGGTCGTCGCAATGATCCGGGTCTTCATGATGCACTCCTGTCAGGTGGGATACGATTCCAGCCTATGTAATCCCTGTTCCCGCTCCGTTTCCTGGCAGTGACCATTTGTTACAAGTTGTATCCGGCAGCCGGCAGCCGCCACCCGGACGCACCCGCTGGCCGGTCGGCGCAGCGGCTTTGACCAAGCCTTGCTCCTGGGCCCAGAATGGTCTCGACATGTATACCTGCCCATCCCCGACCCTCCTCCGACGGCTCCGCCTCACTCGCCCGGCGGCCTCCCTGGCTGCCCTGGCGCTTGGACTGATGACGGGTTTCGGAGCCCTGGCCGGCATGCCCATGTTCAGCCAGGTCAAGGCGGACTGGCGCTCCTCCGAAGCCTGGCTACTGGACCGGTCCGGCCAGCCCTTGCAGGAACTGCGCCTGGACCCCAAGGTCCGGCGCACCGAATGGGTCTCCCTGGACCGCATTTCACCCGCCCTGGTGGCCGCCGTGGTCCAGGCCGAGGACCAGCGCTTCTTCGACCACGCAGGGGTGGACTGGCTGGCCCTGGGCAGCGCCACGCTAAACAACCTGCTGATGCAGAAACCCCGGGGAGCCTCCACCATCACCATGCAACTGGTCTCCCTCATCGATGCCGACCACAAGGCCCGGGGGGTACGCCGGAACATTCCGGAAAAATGGGACCAGATCCAGGCGGCCCGGAACCTGGAAGAGACCTGGTCCAAGCGCCAGGTGCTGGAAGCCTATTTCAACCTGCTGCCCATGCGGGGGGAACTGGTGGGCATCGACGCCACGGCCCGGGCCCTGTTCGACAAGCGCCCCGGCGGCCTGGACCCGGGCGAATCCATCCTCATCGCCGCCCTCATCCGCTCCCCCAATGCCAAGCCTGCCGACGTCACCCGCCGGGCCTGTGCCCTGGGCGCCCAGATGCCGGGAGCCCCCGATTGCAAGACCCTGAACCGGCTGACCCACAACAGCCTGAGCGGACGCTACCCTATCAGTCCCAGGGCCAACCTGGCCCCCAAACTGGCCTCCCGCCTGCTGGAACGGCCCGGCCAGCGCCTCACCACCACCCTGGACCTGGGCATCCAGCAAATGGCCGGCGACATCCTGCAAACACAACTGGCGCTCTTGGCCGGCCGCAATGTGCAGGACGCCGCGGCCCTGGTCCTGGACCATGCCAGCGGCCATGTGCTGGCCTACGTCACCCGCAGCGGCCCGGCATCCGACTCGCCGCTCTCCGACGGCATCCTGGCGCCGCGCCAGGCGGGCTCCACCCTCAAGCCCTTTCTCTACGCCCTGGCCCTGGAGCGCCGCTACCTGACCGCTGCCTCCCTCCTGGACGACACGCCCCTGACCCTGGCCACGGCCGGTGGCCAGTACGCCCCGGAAAACTACGACCGCCTGTTCCGGGGCCAGGCCAGCCTGCGCTATGCCCTGGCCAGCTCCCTCAACATTCCCGCCGTCGCCACCCTGGACCTGATGGGCGAGGAACCCTTCGCCAACCTGCTCACCCGGCTCGGCTTCAGCGGCCTCACCGAGGCAGGGGACTTCTACGGCCCGGCACTGGCCCTGGGCAGCCTGGATGTCAGCCTGTGGGAGCTGACCAACGCCTACCGCACCCTGGCCAACGGTGGACTGCACAGCCCCGCCACCCTCCTGCCCCGGCCTGAACCGGCCCGAGCCCGGATACTGGGCCGGGAAAGCAGCTACATCATTGGCCACATCCTGGCCGACCGTGAGGCCCGGGCCGACACCTTCGGCCTGGAGAGCGCCCTGGCCACCCGCTACTGGAGCGCGGTCAAGACCGGCACCAGCAAGGACATGCGGGACAACTGGAGCGTGGGTTACAGCGATCGCTACACGGTAGGCGTCTGGGTCGGCAACCACAGCGGCGACCCCATGCACGACGTGTCCGGCATCTCCGGCGCCGCCCCGGCCTGGCGTCTGATCATGGACCGGCTCCATGGCCAGCAGACCTCCCGCGCGCCCCGCCCGCCCCGAACACTGGAAAGGCATCGGGTCCAGCTCCCTGGCGAACCGCCCCGGGAGGAATGGTTCCTGCCAGGCACGGCCCCTTCAGCCCAAGGCTGGCAGCCTGCCCTGCCCCCGGCCCGGATCACCACCCCCACGCCAGGGGCCCTGCTGACCCTGGACCCGGATATCCCGGAATCCGCCCAACGCATGCACTTCACCGCCCGTCACGCCCCGGAGGGCAGTCACTGGGAGCTGAACGGCCAGCGCCTGGATACCCCCGACTGGCGGCCACTGCCGGGCAAGCATCGGTTGCGCCTGCTGGGTCCGGACGGGCAGGAACTGGACAGCCGGGACATCACCGTGCGCTGACACCCCGGGACCGATGCTGCCGGCAGCTGCCTGGCGTCCATCCGGCCAGGACGGTCCAGGCAAACATGACCATTACCTTACATTTTCAGTCAACTATTGCCCTGACCCGACCCAATCCGTAGAATTGCGCCGTTCGCAACGCACCAACGGAGAAACCCATGGAACACCAACTGCCCGCCCTGCCCTATGCCAAGGATGCCCTCGCCCCCCACATGTCGGCCGAGACCTTCGACTACCACTACAGCAAGCACCATCAGGCCTATGTCACCAACCTGAACAACCTGATCAAGGGCACCGATTTCGAAAACAAATCCCTGGAAGACATCGTCAAGTCTGCCCCCGCCGGCGGCATCTACAACAACGCCGCCCAGGTCTCCAACCACACCTTCTTCTGGAACTGCATGAAGCCCAACGGCGGCGGCGCGCCCAGCGGCGCCCTGGCCGACGCCATCAACGCCAAGTGGGGTTCCCTGGACGAGTTCAAGAAGGCCTTCCAGGCCAGCGCCGTGGGCAACTTCGGTTCCGGCTGGACCTGGCTGGTGAAAAAGGCCGACGGCTCCCTGGACATCGTCAACATGGGCGCCGCCGGCACCCCCCTGACCACTGCCGACAAGCCCCTGCTGTGTGTCGACGTGTGGGAACACGCCTACTACATCGACTACCGCAACCTGCGTCCCAAGTTCGTCGAGACCTTCCTGAACAATCTGGTCAACTGGGACTTCGCCGCCTCCAACTACGCCGGCTGATTGACCTAATGTCGAACAAAGCCCCGCATCAGCGGGGTTTTTTTTCGCCTGGGGTTGAACACGATCCCCACCTTACTGCCGGCGAGCTTCAATACCCGATACCGAAGGACCGTGCCATATTCATCGTATTGCCCTGTCGATGCTCGGGCATCGGGGCATGGGAATACCATATATCTACAGTGGCCTGGCGTTGACCGCACTCACCGCTTAGCATTTTCCGCCCTCATGTCGAAGTGATTGGATCATCCGACAACAACGAAAAGGGCATTTGTGGCGCTTCAATACTGCATGGCCATCATGCCCCATCCATTTTCTTTCGAGGAGAACTTATCCATGTCTCATGCCCCACTCATCTCCGCCGAGATGTTCGATTATCTGCGCGCCCAGGGCATTGAGCCCTATACCAAGTTGGATGATTTTGTCCGTCAGCAGTTGGGCGACGGTGTGCGCGTGATCTCGCTATTCGCCGGCGAGAGCATCACCACCCGCAAGCCTGTCCAGCGCGTCACCGTGCTTTCCGGAACAGTGATGATGGAGCCTTCAGGCACGGTCCTGACACTGGAAAATACCCGGGAACACGCCGTCCTCACCGATCCGGTCGATTGTCGGCTCTGCGCCCAGAGCGACGCCATACTGCTATTGGTGGATGCTGATTTTCTTGACACCCTGTCGTCCTGGGCCGAACTGCTGGCCTACGCACGGCAAACCGGAGGGGAGTCCCTGGCGCAGAGGTTGCTCGCGGTGCGGCATACCATGTCCTTCAATCAATTGCCCTTGGAAAATGTCATCTTGGCCCTGCAGCAAATGACCTCCAGGTAGGCCAAGGCTGGTGAGGCCATCGTCACCCAAGGAGAGAAGGGAGATGCCTTCTACGTCATCTGGTCTGGCCGCGCGGAAGTGTGGAAAGCCGGGATCTACGACGATGAGCAGAAATTGGTGGATACGATGGGTCCCGGTGACAGTTTCGGCGACGAAGCGCTGGTCACCGGCGGCACGCGTAACGCCACGGTTCGGATGAGCGAGGATGGCGAACTGTTGGTCTTGAGCGACCGGGCATTCCGCGACCTGATGTCCCGACCCCTGATCGCCGAAGTATCGCCCGAGGAAGCCTTGAGTCTGCTCGGCCAGGGTTGGTCTGCAGTGGACGTGCGCTATGACGAGGAATTCGAGGACGGCCACATCGCCGGAGCGATCCACCTGCCCCTGCCGGAACTCCGTCAACGGGTGGATTCAACCCTGGACAAATCCGGCCGATATATCACCGTATGCCTGAGTGGAAAGCGCAGCACGGTGGCGGCCTTCCTGCTCAAGCAGCGTGGCTATGACATCATGACCATGAAGGACGGCATGTCCTCATGGCCAGGGGAATTGGCCACCTGACCCGGCGCAGACTACTAATGCACCGTACTCCAAAGACCGGGGATAGGGCAGCACCTGTGCTCAGCCGTAGCGCCCCGTGACGTAGTCGTCAGTGCGCTGTTCCTTGGGGTTGGTGAAGATCTGCGTGGTGGAGCCCAACTCGATCAAGTCACCCAGGTGGAAAAATGCGGTCCGGTCCGATACCCGTGCGGCCTGTTGCATGTTGTGGGTGACGATGACGATGGTGTAGTTCTCTTTCAGCTCGTGGATCAGATCCTCGATCTTGGCCGTGGCGATGGGGTCGAGCGCAGAACAGGGCTCGTCCATCAGGATCACTTCCGGGCTGACGGCAATGGCCCGGGCGATGCACAGGCGCTGCTGTTGGCCACCCGACAGGCCGGTGCCGGGCGCATCCAGGCGATCCTTGACTTCATCCCACAGGCCGGCGCGTTGCAAGCTGGATTCGACCACATCGTCCAGGTCACTCTTGGACGTGGTCAAGCCATGCAGACGAGGACCATAGGCCACGTTCTCATAGATCGACTTCGGGAATGGGTTGGGCTTCTGGAACACCATGCCCACTTGGGCGCG
>DYHB01000115.1 GCA_020724415.1 Thiobacillus sp. | reverse complement strand
TCTTGTTCACCGCGTGGCCGATGTGGATGTCGCCGTTGGCGTAGGGCGGGCCGTCATGGAGCACGAACAGGGGGCGACCCTGGGCGTTGGCACGTATTTTTTCGTAGCGCTTTTGCTGCTGCCACTGGGCGATCCAGCCTGGCTCGCGCTTGGCCAGGTCACCGCGCATGGGGAAAGGAGTATCGGGCAGGTTCAGGGTGCTTTTGTAGTCGGGCATTTTCTTTTTGCGTCAGTGGTCATGGGCCAGGGGCAATGGTCGTGGATAGGGGCGGGTGCCGGAGACGTCGGGGCCGACATGGACAGGCATGCCACGGCCAGTCGGCCGAACCTGTGGCCTGGGGTCATGCATTCAAGAGCTCCCGGGCCTGGCGGGCATCCCGGTCGATCTGGGCCACCAAGGCATCGAAGGATGAAAACTTCACCTCGTCCCGCAACTTGTGCAAGAACTCCACCCTGAGGTGCTGGCCATAGAGATTGCGGTCCAGGTCGAACAGGTGTACTTCCAGAGTGGGTTTGCCGTCCGGACGTACCGAGGGCCGGGTGCCCAGGTTGGCGACACCGGGCCAATGCTGGGCGTTGGCCAGTCCCTGGACGCGCACGGCAAATACGCCCTTGAGGGGGGGGCGGTTGTGTTTCAGGAGGATGTTGGCCGTGGGATAACCGATCTTGCGTCCCAATTGGTCACCGCCCACCACTCGGCCTGAAATCGAATAGGGACGGCCCAGGAGCTGGGCGGCCAGGGCCATGTCGCCGCCAGCCAGGGCCTCGCGCACGGCCGTACTGGAAGCCCGCTGGCCGGCGGCTTCCACGGTATGCATGGCCTCGGCCTTGTAGCCGTATTTTTCGCCGTAGGCCAGCAACATGTCGAAATCCCCGGCCCGCTTGGCCCCGAAGCGGAAGTCGTCACCCACCAGGACGTAACGGGCCTGGAGTCCCTCCACGATGATGCGCCGGATGAAATCGTCCGCCGACAGGGCGGCAAAATCCCTGGAAAACCGGCACACATGGGTATGGGCCACCCCCAGTCCACGCAGGATCTCCAGCTTCTCGCGCAGGGAGGTCAGTCGGGTGGGGGCGGCATCAGGGCTGAAGATTTCCCGGGGATGGGGCTCGAAGGTCAGCACCGTTGGGGCGGCAGCAACCGAGGCCGCCCGGGCTGTCAGCCTGGCCAGCATGGCTTGATGGCCCAGATGCACACCGTCGAAATTGCCGATGGTGAGGGCATTCGGGCGCGTGGCGGCGGGCCAGCCGTGGGTTATCAACATGACACGGGTTATCTGCTTGAAAGAACACGAATACTAGCGTTTCGAGGGGGGTGCGGTCTATGCAGATACCCTTTCGGGTGGGGTGGCTCCCGGTCAAGGGCGGGGCGGTTGGCTCAGGTAGGCCCCCAGGTGCATGTCTGTGTGGAGTATGTGGTGCACCAGCCAGTGGCTGAGGAAGGTGATCAATTCATCCCGGCTGATGACATGTCCTTCCCGTATGTTGTTGCGCAGATTGACCACGGTCTGGGAAAAGTTGCGATGTTCCAGCAGGTGCTTTTCCTGGTCTTCCGGGCATTGGACGCCGTATCCAGCCTCGGCCATCAGGGTTTCCTCAGTTTCGAAGTGATAGATGGCGTAGCTCAGGAGATTGCGCGTTATTTCATCCAGCAGGCCGATATCGGGTTGATCGCCCAGGCGGTCATGGGCCTCGTTGAGGGTATCCACCAGGACCCGGTGTTGTTCGTCGATCTTGTCCACACCCGTGAGGAATCGGTCATCCCAAACCAAAGGTATTTCAATGTCCATGTCAGGTTCCTGCCGCTAATGACTGCCAATTGGCCGACTCACATCCCTGCGCAACTGGGCAAGGGCATGGGTGAAGACTTCACAACTATCCTGCAACCGGGCCTCAAGTTCCCGGCATCCCGAAGATGTGGCTTGTAGGCGTTGCTGGACCAACGCTTGGGCGATCCCATGCAGATGTTCATGCTGGCGACCGGCTTCCTGAAAGGCTGCCAAGTGGCTGTAACGTTCCATGCCGTCACCATGGTACCAGCGGCCAAAGTTGCATCCAGCGGGATCCAGGCACGGGGGGTCGCCCCGGGTACCCTCGTCTCCCCGGAGCCATGATATCAATTGGGAATGCCATTGCTGATGGTGGCTTTCTGCCAACAAAAGCTGGAAATCATCCCTGTCCAGATGGCGCATTGCATTCATGCGCCACCGAGGATCGGGCGTGAAACGGTTGATCCAGGCCGGGATGGCATCGGCGGCCATGGGGTGCGCCAGTGCATATCCCTGGACCATGTGGCAACCCATCTCGGTCAGCATCCATATTTGGTCCAGGTTCTCCACGCCTTCTGCGACGACATGGTGGCCGTATGCCATGCCAAGGCTGATGATGGCTTCCACGATGGTCATGTCCTCCGGGTCAAGGAGCATGTTCCGGATGAAACTCTTGTCGATTTTCAGCATGTGTACCGGAAACCGTCGGAGGCGGGAAATCGAGGTGTTCCCGGTCCCAAAATCGTCCAGGGCAAGCTTGATTCCGGTGGCCTGGCTGCCTTCGATCAGCCTACGGGTGGCCACAATGCTGTCCAGAGCGCAGGATTCCATGACTTCCAGGGTGATGCGTTCTGCTGGCAGGATCGGGTGGCGGCCCAGGAGATTTTTCACGATGTCCACGACGCTGCTGTCCTGGACTTGCCCGGCGAAGAGATTGATGTGCACTCCCAGGTCCATGCCTTGGCGATGCCAGCACTCCGCCTGATGGATCGCTCCCTCCAGAACCCACAGTCCCAGTTGCAAGGTCAGGGCATTGTCCGACTGAAGCAGGGGGAGGAACTCGCTGGCCGGCAGAATCCCCAGTACCGGGTGATTCCAGCGGATCAGGGCCTCTACGGCTGCCACCCGGCCACGGCGGGAGTCGATGATGGGTTGATAGTGCAACTCGAATTGCTGGTGCTGAATGGCGCGCCGTATGTTTGCCAAGGCATTCCTGTTCTCGCGATCCCGAATCTCCAGGACGGGGTTGAACATGTGGATCCGGTTCTTGCCGGCTTGCTTGGCCAAGTACATGGCGTGGTCGGCATGTCGCAGCAGTGTGTTGGAATCGCCGTTGTCACTGGGATAGAACGTGACGCCAATGCTGGCGGATATGGATACCGCATGGTCATGGATGGAATATGGGAGGGCGATGGCCGTGAGGACGCGCTGGAGGGTGGCTTCTGCTTCGCCCGCGCCATCGATATGCCCCAGCAAGAGGACGAACTCGTCACCCCCCAGACGGGCTACGGTGTCATCGGCCCGGACGGCCTGTGTCAACCGGCTGGCCAGTTGAATCAGGAGTGCATCCCCGGCCTCGTGGCCCAGCGTGTCGTTCACTGCCTTGAAGCCATCCAGATCCAGCAGGCAGACTGCCATCATGGACCCGGTCCGACGACAGTGGGCCATGCCTTGGTGCATGCGATCGCTCAGCAATGATCGGTTGGGAAGTTGAGTCAGGCTGTCCAGATGCGCCAGTTCAGTCAGGTGGAGTTGTTCCTCGTAGCGTTCAGTGATGTCCTGGGCAACACCCGCCACACTGGTGATGTGGCCAATCATGTCGACGATGGGAAACGCCTTGGCCTGAATCCAGCGTATCGATCCGTCCCCACGCCGAATTCGGTAGGGCGGAAACATGAATGGCTTCCAGTCATGTGCTTGAGGGATATGGTCCAGCAAGGTGGCCCTGTCTTCATCCAGTACCGCTTCCAGCCAGTCCATGCCATTGTCAAGCAGGTTTGTCACGGGCCTTTGCCAGAGTGGCTCGTAGGCTGGGCTGACATAGTCAATGCGTTTCCAGTCCGGGCTGCCGACCCAGAAGACGATGTCGATGTTCTGGGCCAGCTGATTGAATCGGGCTTGGCTGGTCTCCAGTTCCGCCTGCAATCCTCGCTGTAGGGAGATGTCCGTGAAAATCGCTGCTACAGCCTGGGGAAGGGTATTCCGATGCTGGCCCAGGGGCTCGGTGTTGACGGAAATCCAGGTGAGCGTTCCATCGGGCTTGTGGATGCCCATGATGTCCCCCCGCACCGGCATGCCGTCAGCCAAGGTTCGCATGGCGGGATGGGTGTCACCGGGGTACGCTGAGCCATCCTCATGGATGGCTTGCCAACGCGGGTCGAGGGAAGATCGCCCTTGCATCTGGTCAACGCTCAGCCCCAACATGTTTGCTGCAGCGGGGTTGCTGAAAATGATCGCGCCTGCGCGGTCTTGAACCACGATGCCCTGTTCCAGCGAAGCCAATATGTCCGCATGCATGTCGGACAGCGGGTGCTTAGCCATGGTGGCGTCCGGGGTGAGCGGCAGCCCAGCCTGATTGACCGTCACGCACCCTGGCGCCTGAATTGGCGCAGCCTGAAACCCAGCAGCCACAGGGACAGGAAATACAGGATGGCACCCCCCGTGACCAGCAGGCCGAGATGGGTAATCCGCTCAACGATGTCATAGTGCAGCCATGTGTCCGATGGACCTTTTGCGATGTACAGCCCAGTAGCCATAACGGCAAGGGCCAGGCCAAGCTTGAGCAGATATTTCGCCCAGCCGGGCTGGGGCTGGTAGATGTCCTTCTTGCGCAAGTGGTAGTAGAGGATGGCTGCGTTGAGGCAGGCCCCCAGGCCAATGGCCAGCGCCAGCCCGGCATGCTTCAAGTGCCATATGAACGCCAGGTTCATGGCCTGGGTGGCCAGGAGGGTGAACAGGGCGATCTTTACGGGGGTCTTGATGTTCTGCCGGGCATAAAATCCCAGTGCCAGGACCTTGACCAGAATCAGGCCCACCAGGCCCACGGCGTAGGCCAGCAGGGCATTTTGGGTCATGACCACATCCCGGGCCGTGAACTCGCCATAGTGGAACAGGGTGGCAATCAGCGGCACCGCCAGGATGCCCAGTCCCACGGCGGCGGGGGCAGCCAGGATCAGGGTCATGCGCAGGCCCCAGTCCAGGAGTCTCGAATACTGTCCGGGATCGTTGTCCGCATAATGCTTGGCCAGGGAAGGCAGCAGGATGGTGCCCAGGGCCACCCCCAGCATGCCTGCCGGAAACTCCATGAGTCGGTCGGCATAGTACAGCCAGGAAACGCTGCCGCTTTCCAGAAACGAGGCAAAGATGGTGTTGATGAGCAGGGATATCTGGGCCACGGAAACGCCAAGGGCGGCAGGGGCCATCAGTTTCAGGATACGTCGTACGCCCTCGTCCCTGGGTGCCCAGTCCCAGCGCGGCAGCATGCCAAGACGCTTGAGACCATACCATTGCAGCGTCAACTGCATGATGCCGCCCAGGAACGCACCCCAGGCCAGGGCCAGAACCGGTGGATCGAACCAGGGGGCGGCAAAGGCGGCGGCCAGGATCATGGCGATATTCAGAAGTACCGGCGTGAAAGCCGGCAGCATGAACCGGCTCCAGGTATTCAGGACCCCCGCGGCGAGGGCTACCAGGGACATGAACAGGATGTAGGGGAAGACGATCCGGGTCAGTTCGACGGTGAGGGCGAATTTATCCGGCACGGCGGCAAAGCCCGGCGCGGAGACCATGACAATGAGTGGCGCACCGATGACCCCCAGCAGCGAGATGAGCATCAAGACGACGAAGAGCACGGTGGCCACTCGGTCCACCAGCTGGTGGGTGGCTTGGTCGCCGCGTTGGTTCCGGTATTCCGCCAGAATGGGGACGAAGGCTTGGGAAAAGGCGCCTTCGGCGAACAGCCGCCGGAGCAGGTTGGGCAACTTGAAGGCAACGAAGAAGGCGTCCGTGGCCGCGCCGGCGCCAAAGGCGCGGGCAATCACCACATCCCTGACGAAGCCCAGTACCCGGGACAGCAATGTCATGCTACTGACGGAGAGGAGGGCCTTGAGCAGGTTCATCGGCGCATGTTAGCCAAAGCCCCGTCGGAGAGGAAGGCGCACGGCGCGTTGCCGTCCGGGGGGCAACAGACGGTCGTCCACCCTGGCGGAAAGCGGCCGGCATGCGATCGTGCTTTGACAATTGCAGTCCCGGTATGCATCATCCCCCGAATTGCTAGCAACATGTGGGAGTAGAACTCTTTGGCGGTCATCAGCTCGACCAGCAATCTGACTGGCATGTGCCGCGCCCTGGTGCAACAGGGTCTGCTCAGCCAGGATGAAGGGGAGAACCTGCTCACCCAGGCCAAGTCGTCGGGCGAGGGCTTCATCCCCTTCCTGTTGCGCACCAAGCGCTTCAAGGCTGATCAACTGGCCTCCTTCGCCTCCATCACCTTCGGTGTGCCCTATCTGGACCTGGATGCCATCGACCCCCAGATGCTGCCCCAGGGCGTGGTGGATCCCAAGATCCTCCAGAAGCACCATGTGTTGCCCCTCTCTCGGCGGGGAAACCGCCTTTATCTGGCCATTACCGATCCCAGCAATCTGCAGGCCCTGGATGACATGAAATTCCAGACGGGCCTGGTGATCGAGCCCGTAGTGGTGGAACTGGACAAGCTTAACCGCTTCCTGGACAGCCATGGCCAGCAGACCGAGGATGACATCCTCAAGACCATCGAGACCGATGACCTGAACCTGGATTTTGCCGACGAGGATGCAGACCAGGCGTCCGACAGCAATTCGGTGGAAATCGACGATGCGCCGGTGGTCCGCTACCTCCAGAAGATCATGCTGGATGCCATCAACGGCGGCGCTTCGGACATTCACTTCGAGCCCTACGAAAAGTTCTATCGCATCCGTTATCGCCAGGACGGCATTTTGTACGAGGTGGCCCAGCCGCCTCTGGCCATCAAGGAAAAGATCGCCTCCCGCATCAAGGTCATTTCCAAGCTGGACATTTCGGAGAAGCGGGTGCCCCAGGACGGGCGCATGAAGCTGGTCCTTTCGGCCAAGAAGGCGATTGATTTCCGGGTCAGCACCTTGCCGACGCTGTATGGCGAGAAGATCGTCATGCGTATCCTGGATTCCACCACGGCCACCAAGGGAATCGAAGCCCTGGGCTACGAGCCCGAACAGCTCAAGCTGCTGCGTGATGCCATCGAGCGTCCCTATGGTATGGTGCTGGTTACCGGGCCCACCGGTAGCGGCAAGACCGTGTCCCTGTATTCCTGCCTGAACATCCTCAACAAGCCCGGCATCAACATCTCCACCGTGGAAGACCCGGTCGAAATCCAGTTGCCGGGGGTCAACCAGGTGAACGTGAACGACAAGGCCGGCCTGACCTTCGCCTCGGCCCTGCGGGCCTTCCTGCGCCAGGATCC
>DYHB01000252.1 GCA_020724415.1 Thiobacillus sp. | reverse complement strand
TCTGTACAAGCAGACCCAGATGCAGGACACCTTCGGCATGAACATGGTGGCCCTGCTGGACGGCCAGCCCCGCCTGCTGAACCTGAAGCAGATGCTGGAAGCCTTCCTGCGCCATCGGCGCGAGGTCATCACCCGGCGCACCAAGTTTGAACTCAAGAAGGCCCGGGATCGCGGCCATGTCTTGGAAGGCCTGGCCGTGGCCCTGGCCAACGTGGACGAGATCATCGCCCTGATCAAGGCCTCCGCCACCCCGCCCGAGGCCAAGGCCGCCCTGCTGGCCAAACCCTGGCGCTCCAGCGTGGTTGAAGACATGCTCAAGCGGGTGGCCGGCGATATTCTGGACAATGCCGCCAACATCGGCACCGAAGCCTTCCGGCCCATGAATCTGGCCCCAGAATTCGGCCTGCACAAGGACGGCTACTACCTGACCGAAGTCCAGGCCCAGGCCATCCTGGACCTGCGCCTGCAACGCCTGACCGGCCTGGAGCAGGACAAGATCGTCGGCGAATACGGCGAAGTCATGGCCCGTATCGCCGACCTGCTGGACATCCTGGACAAGCCCGAGCGGGTGACCCAGATCATTGGCGAAGAGCTCACCGCCATCAAGGCCCAGTTCGGCGACGCCCGGCGCAGCGAAATCATCGCCGAAGCCCAGAACTTCAGCCTGGAAGACCTGATCGCCCCCACCGACGTGGTGGTGACCCTCTCCCACACCGGCTACATCAAGTCCCAGCCTCTGGACGACTACCGCACCCAGAAGCGCGGCGGGCGCGGCAAGCAGGCAGCCCCGACCAAGGAAGAGGATTTCATCGAAAAACTCTTCATCGCCAACACCCACGACTACATCCTGTGCTTCACCAACAAGGGGCGCCTGTTCTGGCTCAAGGTCTACGAAGTCCCCCAGGGCAGCCGCATCGCCCGGGGCAAACCCATCGTCAACTTGCTCAAGATTGAAGAAGGCGAGATGGTCAACGCCATCCTGCCGGTCAAGGAATTCTCCGAGAACCAGTACGTCTTCATGGCCACCGCCCTGGGCACCGTCAAGAAGACCGCCCTGAGCGAATTCTCCCGCCCCCGTTCCAACGGCATCATCGCCGTCAACC
>DYHB01000114.1 GCA_020724415.1 Thiobacillus sp. | reverse complement strand
CGACGACCGGGATGTAGTTCTCCGCCACCGCCTGGATCAATGGCTCCGGCGCTTCCAGCACGCCACCGCGACGGACGATCTGACAGGGATCGTGCAGGATCAGCGGATCCTTGAACTTGTCCTTCATCTTCAGCACGCCCTTCTTGCGCAGGTCGTCGAGCAGTTCCAGCACATGCACGACCTCGAAGTTGTAGGGCCGGCCGATCAGGTTGGGGCCTTCCCAGCGGATCGCCATGTAGGCGTGGCCGCATTCCGGCGACAGCACGCGCTTGACCTTGAGTTTCTCCGCCGAGTTGACGATGCGCGAGACGATGACCTTGGCCAGATCGGAGGCGCCGATCTGGATGCCGGCGTTGGTCGCCTCGAAGGCATCGGACGCCAGCGTGAAGGAAATGCCGGCCTTGTTGAAGATCTTGGCCAGCGCTTCCAGGTATTCCGGATAGTTGACGATCTCCATCGACGACAGCAGCACCAGATATTCGGCCCCCTCCTTGTCGACCGGGATGGTCAGGCCGGTGGCGGCCTCGGCCTTCTTGATGACGTTGGCGACCGCCGGCCACTTCAGGCCCATCGGCCCGCCGATCTCGACGGTGCGCTTGGTCGCGCCCTTGATGCCGTCGGGTACGTGGCCGGACACCGCCATACCCTCGCGCAGCTTGCGCACCATGTAGACGATGTCGTTGCCGACCGGGCAGACCATCGAGCAGCGGCCGCACATGGTGCAGCTGTCGTAGACCAGCTCCTGCCACTCGTCGAGTTCCTCGTCGGTGACCGGCTTGGCCAGGCCGAGCAGTTTGCCGAGCCGGCCGAGCAGCGTGTATTCCTGTTCGTAGACCCGACGCAGCGGCTCCACCTTGTGGATGGGCGTGTACTTGGGATCGCCGGTCTCCTGATAGAACAGGCAGGCGTCCGCGCACAGGCCGCAATGGACGCAACTGCTGAAATAGCTCGCGACCGGCGCGTCGATGACTTCCTTGAGGGCATTCATGCCCTTTTGCAGTGAGGCGCTCATACCGGGACTCCCCTGTGACCGTTGATCTTGCCCAGGTACCAGCGCGAGCCGAATACCGTGAAGGTGTGGAACAGTTTGGTGAACGGCAGGAAGATCAGCAGCAGTTCCACCGACAGGATGTGCAGCGCCAGCATGGTGGTGTACGGCAGCAGCAGATGCTGCACCGCCATCCAGCCGGTCAGCACCGGCAGGAAGGTCAGCGTCCAGGTGAACCAGTCCTGGAATGTCGAGAGATAACGCTTGGCCGGCTTGTTGATGCGGTCGAACAGCACCACCACCATGGCCGCCATGGTCACCACCGTGACCAGATCGACGAACTGCGAGGGCAGGCCGGGCCAGGACAGGCCGGTGAGGTCGCGGATCAGCGCGATGTGCGGCGCGAACAGGAAGACGATGATCGCCAGACCGATGTGGAACACGTAACCGCCGATATAGGTGACCGGCGATTTCCTGACCATGCCGGGCGGCGGCACCGAGCGCCGGAACACCGTGTGCAGACCGGAGGCGCCGTCACGCTGACGCCCCGGCGCGACGTCCTGCTTGCGGCCGAGGGTGTAGATTTCAATCAGGCGCCAGAGCACGCCCAGCAGGAAGATGCCGATGGCGATGTCCAGTCCGGGGCCACGAACCCAGGTGAGGAATTGCATTTCGTTCATGATCATTTCTCCAGATCGGCCAAGGTGACGGTCTCATGGGCCGACTTGGCGGCACCCTTCTTGGCCCGGTTGGCGAAAGTCGCCGCCACGCCCGCCGCCGTGCCGACCACGGCCGCCGTGGCGGCCATCTTCAAGGGGTCCGCGGGCATCGACAGCGCGCGATAGAAACCGCCGCCATCCCAGAAATCGGGTTCCGAGCAACCCAGGCAGCCATGACCGGACTCCACCGGCCAGGACGTGCCACCGTTCCACTTCACGGTCGCGCAGGCGTTGTAGGTGACCGGGCCCTTGCAGCCCAGCTCGAACAGGCACCAGCCCTTGCGGGCGCCTTCGTCGTCGAAGGTCTTGGCGAACTTGCCCTGGTCATAGAACGGTCGGCGGTAGCACCGGTCGTGGATGGTTTCGCCGTAGAAGGCCTTGGGCCGACCCAGCTTGTCCAGTTCCGGCAGGCTGCCGAAGGTGAGGTAATGAGCCAGCACCCCGGTCATGACCACCGGAATCGGCGGACAACCGGGAATGTTGACCACGGGCTTGTCCTTGATGATGTCGGTTACCGCCACGGCAGCAGTGGGATTCGGATTGGCCTTGGGTATGCCGCCGAAGGCCGCGCAGGACCCCATGGCCACAATGGCGCCCGCATGGGGCGCCACCCGCTTGAGCAATTCCAGGTTGGTGCGCCCGGCGATGCAGGAGTAGGCGCCGTCTAGGCCGGTGGCCACGGAACCGTCGATGATCAGCACGAACTTGCCCTTGTTCTCCTCGATGGCCTTTTCCAGGGCCTCCTCGGCCTGGTGGCCGGCGGCCGCCATGAGGGTTTCCTGGTAATCCAGGGAGATGGCATCGAAGATCAGGCCCTCCAGGGAAGGCGAATGGGACCGGGTGATGGACTCCGTGCAACCGGTGCATTCCTGGAAGGGCAGCCAGATGACCGAGGGGCGACGGGCTGCAGCCATGGCTTCGGCCATGGCACGACCCGCCGAGGGCGGCAAGGCCATCATGGACGCCAGGGTGGCGCAGTACTTCATGAAGGTGCGTCTGGAAATGCCCTGATGGGCCAGACTTGCGATCAAACCACTGTTTTTGTCACTCATGATGCCAAGCTCTCCTCTTGCGGGAAGTCAGAGGGGTACCGCCGCGGCGGCGTTCAGGTTCAGCATAGATCATTAATCAGAAAATTCAGACTTTCTGATCCTCTTACAATGTCGTCCGACTGGGACGGCACCATATCCGGAATCGGTGTCACTTCGATGAACTCACCGATCTCGGCCCCCATGGGATTCAGGTGGGTAATCCACCAGATGCCGGGGTATGCAGTTTCGTGGATGCGGCTGGCACCATTCAGCTCCATGCTGATCTCCACCTCGCCCTTGCCCAGCCGCTCCGACAGCCAGGCCTTGTCGGCCGGGGTCAGGGGCAAGGCGGCCAGGTCGATGGCACCGGTCTCACCGGTGCGGGCCAGGCGATCCAGCATGTCGGCCACTTCGCGCAGGATGGCGGAGGCATTGCCAGACAGGCCATCGGAGCCGTTGTCCACATGAATGGGAATCTGTTCAATGCCCATCTCGGTCATTCTCCACGGCGCCAGGCGCCAACCACGTCTTCGATATGCCGGCAGGCCTGGGGGATGGCTTCGGCTACCGCCGGGGTGGGCAGTTCGCCCCAATCGAGCTTCTCTGGCTGGATGGCCACCATGGCACGCCGCTCCGGCCAGTGCCCGGCCAGAAGAGCGATGGCGCGCAGGTCGGTGAGGCCCACCTCATGGACGCTGGACTTGCGGTTGGACATGAGGAAACGGTCCATCTCCTCGCCTTCCAGAAGGCGCACCGTACCGGCGGGGGATTTCAACTGGGCCGCGTCCACCACGATCAGGGCGTCTGCGTCTTCGATGGGCCCGGCCAGGGTGAATGAAAGCGTGCCGCCATCCAGGAAGGTGATGTCGTCGGCGGCGAGGGTGGCCTCGGCAGCGCGGATCACATGGATACCGATACCTTCATCACTCAAGAGGGTATTGCCAATGCCCAGGACAAGTATGTTCATGGGATGAAACCTACCCCTGCCCAATCCGGAAATCAACTGAGTAGAAATCTCAAGAATTCCCGTAACCATGCCGCTTCAGGGGGAACACGGATGGCTTGCGCAGCAGGTCCGGGTTTTGACTATACTTGGCTTCATGTGTCTCGCCATTCCCATGCGCATCGTGTCCATCGACGGCTTCTCGGCCCTGTGCCGTGCCCGGGGCGTAGATCGCACGGTTTCCCTGTTCATGCTCCAGGATGCCCTGCCCGTCGTGGGGGATTACGTCATGGTCAGCGTGGGCTATGCCAACCGGGTGGTGTCGGAGGAAGACGCCATGAAATCCTGGGAGCTCTACGACCAGATCCTGGCCGAGCTCGACCCGGGTTCCCGGCAGGAACATACCCCCGGAAGCATCGAATAATCCACCTGGGCGGAGTGGGTTGGGAAAGCCCCCGACCGATCCGGATCATCCAGATCACTCACCCTCTGCAGGGTCCCCCTGTAGGGCCGGCTTCAGCCGGCCAATAACGGTGCGAGGGAAACGCCCATTCATCCATTCGCACATCGCCCGATCCCAGCTTAGGCTGCTCCGACAACATGAATGGCCTTCAGAAATGCGGAATCCGGGAAAGGATGAATCGGTCCGTCTTGGATAAGTGGCTGAGCGGCCGAGCGGCTTGGTGCACTGGACACTGAACACCGAGCACCGAGCACAGAGTACTGAGGCCGGCTGAACCCGGCCCTACGATGCATCACCCCGTATGGGTGTTGCCTGGCCGGCGCAGATCCGGCACCGAGGCCGGCTGAACCCGGCCCTACAATGTCACACCTTCTCTGGGTTCAGCACCTCTGGGGGGTTCCTGACCTGCGCAGACCGGGCTACACCAAACCGGTGCGCTTCATTCCGCCGGTTCCGGGTCCAGCATGGCGCTCACGCTGGTGAGGGCGTCCCTGAGGCTTTCTTCGGACAGGACATTCAGGCTCTCGGCCAGCATCTCGGCGGCATCGATGGTGTCCTGATCATCCGGCAGGGTGTCGGTATCCAGATTGGCCACCAGCACGGCGGCGGCGCCGGCCACATGCAAGAGCTTTTCCCGTTCAGCCATCAGCATTTCGATCTCGTCCCGGAGCAGGGCGACTTCCTGGTCATTCATGGCATGCACGGTCATTGCTGGCTTTCGTCTTGGTGGTATTCTGGAATAATAACGTCAACCCTTACTCGATCCTAGCCTGATGCTGCTACGCCCGGCCGTACTGGATGAATCCATCATCGGAAAGCCCTTGCCGTGGGATGTCTACACGGCCGCTGGTGTACTGCTGTCGCCCGCCGGGATGATGGTGGACGACGAGGCCCATTTCCAGCGCCTGAAAAGCCGCCCCCTGTTCCGGCCAGCCGGCCCGGAGGGTGACCAGACCCGCCCGGCCGACACCCTGCTGGACCTGGTGGCCACCCTGGATGCCCTTTATGAGGATCCCCAGGATCCGGATCTCATGGCCGGTATCCAGGTGGCCACCCAAACCATTCTGGCCCTGATGGAAGCCGACGCGGACGCCGCCCTGGGCCTCACCCGCTGCCTTCCCCTGGCTTCCCCCGCCACCCGCCATTGCCTGTTGTGCGCCCTGATCTGCGCCAGCATGGCCGAGCACCAGGGCCTGGAAAAGCCGGTGATCGCCAGCCTGGTCTCGGCCGCCCTGACCATGAACATCTCGGCCATGAAGCTCCATGCCAGCCTGATTGGCCAGCGAGATTTGGACCCGGAAACCCGGGCCACCATCCAGGAGCACCCGGGAGCCGCGGTGGATGTGCTCTACAAGGCGGGCGTACGGGACCGGATCTGGCTGGACACGGTCATGCAGCATCACGAGAACATGGACGGCAGCGGCTACCCCACCGGCCTGAGCCTGGGCGACATCTGCCAGACGGCCCGCATGCTGCGGGTGGTGGACCTGTATTGCGCCAAGGTGTCCGGGCGCCATTACCGGCCGCCCCGCTCGTCCATGTTCGCCATGCAATACATGTTCGGCCAGGAGCGCCGCAAGGTGGATACCCAGATGGCCCATCTCCTCCTGCGCCGCTACGGCTTCTTCCCCCCGGGCACCCTGCTCCAGCTGGCCAACCAGGAAACCGCCGTGGTCACCCGGGTCCATGGCCAGCGCCACCCCCTCAAGCACGTGGTGAGCTTCCTGGATGCCCGGGGCCGGGTCCTGGAACGCCCCGCCGAGCGGGACACCCAGAAACCCGGGTTTGCCGTCAGCCGCCTGGCCGAACCCGCGCCGGACTGGCCCGAGGTGGACTGGCAAGCCATCTGGGGCTACCCATGAACCGCACCGCCCAGTTCGCCCAGGAAGCCAGCCCGGAGAACTTCCAGCAACTGGTTCTGGAGAACTCCCGCAAGGGCCTGGTTCTGGTCCATTACTGGACCCCCAAGGCCGGCCCCTGCATGCTGCTCACCCCGCGCCTGATCGATCTGGCCGAAACCTACGGCGGCCGCTTTCTGCTGGTCCTGGCCAACACCGACCAGTTGGGGCGCATCGCCCGGGAACAGGGCATCACCAGCGTCCCCACGGTCAAGTTCTACCTGGACGGCCAGGCGGTCCATACCATCCACGGCGCCGAGCCCGACAGCACCTTCCGGTCCGCCCTGGCCCGTTTCATCAGCCTGGACACCCAGCCCCTGCGCCAGGAAGCCCTGCGTGCCCACCAGGAAGGCCGCACCGAGGACGCCATCGCCCTCCTCGCCCGGGCCGCCGTGGACGCCCCGGACGACCTGGGCATCAGCGCCGACCTGGCCAAACTGCTCTGGCTATCCGGCCAGCCCCGGCAAGCCCTGGACCTGCTGGCCGCCCTGCCCGGCCCCGCCCGACGCGATGACCGGATCGCCCACCTGCTGGCCCACCTGGAACTGGTGAACGCGGCAGAGCACGGCCCGGCGTTGGCCGACGCCCCTGATACCGCCCCTGATGCCGCCCCGGCAGACACCACCCCGGCAGAGGCCGACACACCCCCCGAAGCCCGGCTGGCCCGGGCCGCCCGCCACCTGTTCCAGGACCAGCCGGCCGAAGCCCTGGAACACCTGCTGGCCCTCCATATCGCCCACCCGGAACACCGGGACGACATCGGGCGCCGGGCCCTGCTGGCCCTATTCGCCATGCTCGGGCCGGAGCACGAACTGACCCGCACCTACCGCGCCCGGCTGGCAGCGGCCCACGCTTGACCCCACCCCCCTGGACCCGGGGATTCGACCGGTCCCCCTTCTTCCAAGGACTCGCCCCGGTCACCCAGCACTACACCGGGCTGGACACCTGGCCCAGCCTGGACAGCCTCAACCAGCACGCCGACCGCACCCGATTGCGCAACAGTGCCGGCCTGCCCATCCGCTTCATCCCCCAGACCAAACGCTGCGGGCAGATGGACTACGAACACCAGATCCAGGCCACCGGCCAGATGCCCAGCCGGGAACACCACTGGCATGACTTCTTCAATGCCCTCATCTGGCTGGCCTACCCCCAGGCCAAGGGCGCCATCAACGCCCTCCAGTGCGCCCGCCTGCCCGACGGCCAGGCCGGACGCCGAGATCCCATGGCCGATGCCGCCACCCTGTTCGACGAAAGCGGCCTGGTGCTGCTGACCCAGGACAACCGCCTGGCCCAACGGCTCCGGGCGAAACACTGGAAAGCCGCCTTCTGGGACCAACGCCCCCGCTGGAACCAGGCCCG
>DYHB01000113.1 GCA_020724415.1 Thiobacillus sp. | reverse complement strand
CGCCAAGATGGGCATGTCCAGCCAGGACGTGAGCGGTGGCCTGGCCCAGTACCTGCCCGACCTGGTCAACAAGCTCACCCCCGAAGGCCACCTGCCCGACAACGAAAACGTCCTGCTGAGCCAGGGTCTGGACGCACTCCGGGGCAAGCTGTTCGGCTGAACACGAGACCAGGGGCGGGTGTAGACTAGCGCCCCATGAACCGTCTCAAGAAAAGCAGCCTCACCCTGGCAGCCCTGGCCCTGATCGGGGCCGGGCTAATCTACTGGTCACCCTGGCAAACCCAGGGCGACCAGCCGGCCTACCGCATGGGCAAGGTGGAAAAGGGCAATCTGTCCGCCACCATCACTTCCAGTGGCACTCTCAACGCCCTGGTCACCGTCCAGGTGGGCTCCCAGGTGTCCGGCCAGATCACGGAACTTCTGGCGGATTTCAATTCCCAGGTAACCCAGGGCCAGGTCATCGCCCGGCTGGACCCGGAAACCTTCGAAACCCGGCGCGCCCAGGCCGAGGCAGACCTTAAGGCTGGCGAGAGTGCGGTTGAAGTTGCCCGGGGCAACCTGACCATGCGCCAGGCCAACCTGACCATGGCCAAGATCGCCCATCGGGAAGCCCAACGCAATCAGGAGCGCAAACAGGCCTTGATCCGGCAAGGCTTCCTTTCGCCGGCGGAAATGGACACCGCCCAGGCAAGTGCCGACACCGCCGCCCAGACCCTGAACCAGGCCGAGGCCGAGGTGCGTGTGGCCCAGGCCCAGCTGCAAAGTGCCCTGGCCAGCGTCAGCCAGCGCCAGGCCGCCGTGCGCCAGGCCCGGGCCGAGCTGGAACGCACCGTGATCCGCTCCCCCGTGAACGGCATGGTCATCAGTCGCAACGTGGACGTAGGCCAGACCGTAGCGGCCTCCCTCCAGGCCCCGGTGCTGTTCACCATTGCCCAGGACCTGAAGGAAATGGAGGTGAACATTGCCGTGGACGAAGCCGACGTGGGCCGGGTGGCAGAAGGCCTCAAGGTGGCCTTCACCGTGGATGCCTACCCGGGAGAACGTTTCACCGGCCGCGTCACCCAGATCCGCAAATCCCCCCAGACCAGCAACAACGTGGTCACCTACAGCGTCATGGCCCGGGTGGCCAACCCGGATTTGAAGCTGCTGCCGGGGATGACCGCCAGCGCCCGCATCCTGACCGAGGAACGCCGGGATGTCCTCATCGTGCCCAACGAGGCCCTGCGCTTTCGCCCGGCCCAGGCCGACGGCAGTCCGGTCAAGCAGGATGTCCGGGCACGGGAAAGCGGCCCGGGCCTGCCTGGTCGGGTCTGGCAACTGGATGCCAAGGGCCAGCCCGTGGCCATCCCCTTGCGCCTGGGGGTGAGCGATGGCCGGGCCACCGAAATCCTGAAGGGCGACATCGGCCCCGGCGGCGAGATCATCCTGGGCCTGGCCGACGACTCGGGCCGGCGCAAGGGCCCCGGGGCCCGGCCCATGGGCCTTTGAGCGGACCGCCATGGCATCTCCCCTGATCCGGGTCGAGGACCTGGGCCGGGATTACCGGCTGGGCGATGTCAACGTGACCGCCCTGACTGGCGTGAGCCTGGAGATCCAGGCCGGGGATTTCGTTTCCGTCATGGGCCCGTCCGGGTCGGGCAAATCCACCTTCATGAACCTGATCGGCTGCCTGGACCGGGCCACGACCGGACGCTACTGGCTGAACGGCGAGGACGTGACCCGCCTGTCTCCCGACCAGTTGGCCGGGCTGCGCAACCGCCATCTGGGCTTCGTGTTCCAGAACTTCAACCTGCTGCCCAGGGCCACGGCCCTGGAAAACGTGGAACTGCCCATGCTCTACGCCGGGGTCCCGCCTGCCGAGCGCCACCGCCGGGCCCGGGAGCAACTGGAACGTGTGGGCCTGGGGGAACGCATGGCGCATTACCCGCGCCAACTGTCCGGTGGCCAGCAGCAGCGGGTCGCCGTGGCCCGGGCCCTGGTCAACCGCCCCCCCATGATCCTGGCCGACGAGCCCACCGGCGCCCTGGACACCCGCACCAGCCAGGAACTCATGGCCCTGTTCCAGGCCTTGAACGACTCCGGCATCACCCTGGTGCTGGTCACCCACGAACATGACATTGCCCGCTACGGCAAGCGCATCCTCACCTTCCGGGACGGCCGCCGGGTGGCCGACCAGCCCGTGGCGGACCGCATCCTGGCCGGGACGGAACCCGCTGCAGCGCCATGAACACCCTGGACACCCTGCACTCTGCCCTGGGCTCCCTGCGCGCCAACAAGCTGCGCAGCGCCCTCACCGCCCTGGGCATCATCATCGGCGTGGCCGCCGTCATCACCATGCTGGCCGTGGGCGAAGGCGCCCGGGAACGCGTCTCGGAGCAGCTCAAGAGCCTGGGTTCCAACCTCATGCTGGTGCTGCCCGGCACCATCACCAGCAGTGGCGTGCGCCTGGGCTCGGGGTCCCGCAACACCCTGACCCAGAATGATGCCGCGGCCATCCAGGAGGAAGTGGCCGGCGTCCTGGCCGCAGCCCCCGCCCTGCGCGGGTCGGGCCAGCTGGTGGCCGGCAACCTGAACTGGGCCAGCCAGATCTACGGCATCACCCCGGAATACATGATTGCCCGGGATTGGCGCATCCTCCGGGGCCGGGGCCTGGACGAAAACGACCTGCGCACGGCGGCCAAGGTGGCCCTGGTGGGCCAGACCGTGGCCGACATGCTCTACGGCGGCAGCGACCCCACTGGCCAGACCCTGCGGGTGAAGCATGTCCCCTTCACCATCGTCGGCCTGCTGGCGAGCAAGGGCCAGAGCTTCGGCGGGCAGGACCTGGACGATGTGGTCCTGATCCCCATCTCCACCGCCCGGGGACGCATCCTGGGTCAAGCCCAGGGCCGCCTGCAGACCGTGGGCCAGATCAGCGTGAAAATGCGGGACGGCGCCGACATGCAACAGGCCGAAGAACAGGTCAGCGCCCTGCTGCGCCAGCGTCATCGTATCCAGCCCGGCCAGGACTCGGATTTCTTCATTCGCAACCTGTCCGAGGTGGTGGAGGCCGAGCAGGCGGCGTCCCGGACCCTGTCCGGGCTCCTGGCGGCGGTGGCTTCGGTATCGTTGCTGGTAGGGGGCATCGGCATCATGAACATCATGCTGGTCTCGGTCACGGAACGGACCCGGGAGATCGGCATCCGCCTGGCGGTGGGCGCCCGGCAGCGGGACATCCTGATCCAGTTCCTGGCCGAAGCGGTCATCCTGAGCCTGTTCGGCGCCCTGGCCGGCATCGCCCTGGGGGTGGGCGGGGCTCATCTGCTGGGCCATCTGGCGGACTGGAACATCATCGTCCAGCCCCTATCGATCGGACTGTCGGTCTTCTTTGCAGCCGGCATCGGTATCTTCTTCGGCTGGTATCCGGCCCGGAAGGCGGCCCGGATGTCCCCCATGGACGCCCTTCGGTACGAGTAGGCCCTATCGGTCATAAATTAGGTTTACACTATATATATGAAACCTAATATTCCCAATGCCCTCGTCCTCCTCTGTGCGCCCTGGCTCCTGGCCTGGACGGCCCTTGCCTGGTCCGGTGAAGCACCGGCCCAGGAGCCCGCCCAGGCGCCGGAAAAGCCGTCCCTGCAAGCGGAACTGGCGGATATAGGCAAACGCATCTGGTCGAATTTCACCGAAGAAGAAATTGACCTGATGTTCGACTTCATGCGGGACACGGCCCTTTCCGCCCTCAAGGAGCGGGATGTGGAACCCCTGCCGCCGGAGCTGGAGTTCAAGCTCGAGATCCTGCGCGAACGCATGATCAAGGAAGGCAATGCCGCCTGGCAGATCATGCTGCGCGACATGCAGCGGAAACTGGACAAGACCCTCAAGGAATTGAAGCCCCCACCGCCGCCCCCGCCGGCCTATTACGACCTGCCTCCCCTGCCTGACCTGCCCAAGCCACCGCCCCCGCGCGAACGTACGTGAACCCGGTGCCTGCCTGCCGGGCCGGCTGCGGGGCCTGCTGCATCGCCCCTTCCATCACCAGCCCTCTTCCGGGGATGCCCGACGGCAAGCCGGCCGGGATTCGATGCCAACACCTGTCACCGGACAATCTGTGCCGGCTGTTCGGACTGCCGGAGCGGCCCGATTTCTGCCAGGGATTGAAACCTTCCCTTGAAATGTGCGGCCTGTCATATGAACATGCCATGCTTTACCTTGGCCGACTCGAAGAACAAACACGGCCAACCCACAACCACACAGACCGACCATGATGGATATTCCCCTGCTGCTCAAGGCCCTGATCCTCGGCATTGTCGAGGGCGCCACCGAATTCCTGCCCATCTCGTCCACCGGTCACCTGATCATCGTGGGCAGCCTGCTCGGCTATACCGATGAAAGCAGCAAGGTGTTCAAGATCGTCATCCAGCTGGCCGCCATCCTGGCCGTCTGCTGGGATTACCGGGAGCGCCTGATCCGGGTGGCCACGGGTTACCAAACCGATCCTGTCCAGCGCCGCTTCGTCAGCAACATCCTCATCGCCTTCATGCCGGCGGTCGTCCTGGGACTGCTGTTCCACGACATCATCAAGACCTACCTGTTCAACCCCCTCACCGTGGCCGGGGCCCTGATCGCCGGTGGCCTGCTGATCCTGTATATCGAGAAGCGCGCCTACCACCCACGCTACCCCAGCGTGGACGACATCCCCGCCAAGGAGGCCCTCAAGCTGGGCCTGGCCCAGAGCCTGGCCATGTTCCCGGGCGTTTCCCGCTCCGGCGCCACCATCATGGGCGGATTGGTGTTCGGCCTGTCCCGCAAGGCCGCCGCCGAGTTTTCCTTCTTCCTCGCCATTCCCACCATGTTCGGCGCCACGGTCTACGACCTGTACAAGAACTGGGACATCCTGCACATGGCCGACCTGCCCGTGTTTGCCGTAGGCTTCGTGGCCTCTTTCGTGTCGGCCATGGTGGCGGTACGGGTGTTCATCCGGTTCGTTTCCAACCACACCTTCATCGGCTTTGCCTGGTACCGCATCGTGTTCGGCCTGGTGGTGCTGTTGACCGCCTACACGGGCCTGATCGAGTGGGCCTGATGGCCCAAGTCTGACGGCGCCGGGCCATCAGGCTCAGGATGTCACCAAAGCATGGATTAGCCCGGCCAGGGCACAGACCGCGATCACCTTCATGATGTCCACCTTGTACTTCCACAGGGCCACGAAGGCCAGGCAGGCCGCCACGGCCGCCAGGCCATCGAAGCCACCGGCGAAGGGCTCTGCCGGCGTGGCCCGGGGCCAGAAGGTATGCCAGGCGAAGAACACCGCCAGGTTGACGATGACCCCCACCACGGCCGCCGTGATGGCGGTCAGGGGCGCAGTGAATTTCAGGTCGCCCCGGGTGGATTCCACCAGGGGTCCGCCAGCCAGGATGAACAGGAAGGAAGGCAGGAAGGTGAAAAACGTGGCCACACTCGCGCCCATCACGCCGGCGGCCACCGGATCCTCGAACACCTCCTTGGCCACCCCGCCCAGATACCCCACCCAGGTCACCACCATGATCAGCGGACCCGGGGTGGTTTCGCCCAGGGCCAGGCCGTCCATCATCTGCAGTCCGGTCAGCCAGCCATACTGCTCCACCGCCCCCTGGTAGACATAGGGCAGCACCGCATAGGCTCCGCCGATGGTCAGGAAGGCAGCCTTGGTAAAAAACTCGCCCATGCGCCACAGGGTGGGATCGTCCCGCAGGGCCACCATGGCCAGGCCCCAGAGCACCACGAACACGAGCACCATGAGCACCAGTCGCCCCCAGGAAAAGCGGGCATGGGGCGGCGGAGGCGTATCGTCGTCGATCAGGGCGGGCCCATGGGCGTGGGAGGAGGCACCATGGCCCCCACCCACCATGAATTTGGCCGGCGCAAGACGCCCGCCCACGATGCCCACCAGACCGGCTGCCAGCACAATCCAAGGAAAGCCAATCTGGAAGAAGAAGATGCCCACGAAGGCCAGGACGGCGATGCCATGGAGCCACTCGTTCTTGAGACTCTTGCTGCCGATGCGCCAGGCGGCAAACAACACCACGGCCACCACCGCCGGCTTGATGCCGTAAAAAATGCCTTGCACCAGGGGAACGTCGCCAAAGGAAAGGTATACGGCCGCCAGGCTGGAAAGCAGGACAAAGGCCGGCAGAAAGAACAACACGCCGGCCATCACCGCCCCTGCCACCCCATGCATCAGCCAGGCAATGTAGATGGCCAACTGGATAGCCTCCGGACCGGGCAGTAGCATGCAGTAGTTGAGGGCATGGAGAAAGCGGCGCTCGGATATCCAGCGCCTTTTTTCCACCAGTTCCTGATGCATCATGGCAATCTGACCCGCCGGACCGCCAAAGCTGATGAAGCCCAGTTTGAGCCAATAGGGGAAGGTTTGGCCCAGGCTGGGAGGGCGCTGAAGCGCGGAAACGTCATCGGTCATGGGGACTTGCTCGCTATCCATGGGGTTGGGGGAAGACCGGGCAGGCTACGGCTGCACCGGCCCGGCGATCTGGACGCCATCGAGGCACCCCGCACCCTTGGACCCGTGTCCCCTGCACTGGGCGCATCATACCGAATCGCCCGACGCTCCCGAAACAACTCGTCACCCGCAGGGTCAAGCACGGGCGCCGGCCTTGCAAACCTGGCCAACGGCAGCCGTGCCTGACCCTGTCCTGCGCCCCTGGCCGTGCCCCATGCAAAAAAAGCCCGCCACTGGGGCGGGCAAATACTGCTAGGAGGGTGGAGAAATCGTTCAGGCCTGGGCCGGGGCTTCCTGGTAGAACACGGCAGGACGGGTTTCCCGCTTGCCGATGGTCAGCAGGTCCCAGGCCAGCAACACGAAGCCGGCGGCGAACATCCAGCCACCTATCATGCGCCAGGTCATGGCCTGGATGAACCAGCGGTGTTCCTGGCCGGCAAAGTAGGCCACCCAGTCGGAGCCACCGATGGCGCGCTCGATCTGCGACTGCTCGTAGCCTGCGATGAGCAGGGCCATGGTCATGGTGATCATGCCGGCCCAGAGCAGGAACATGGACCACTTCCACTTCCAGGCACCGACCAGGTTGCTGCCCATCCAGACGTTGCCGCGCCATTTCTGGATGGCCAGGTAGAAGAAGGCGATGACCATGGTGACGTAGGCGCCGAAGAAGGCCAGGTGGCCGTGGGAGGCGGTCCACTGGGTGCCGTGGGTGTACAGGTTGATCTGGGGCAGGGTGTGCATGAAACCCCATACGCCGGCGCCGAAGAAGTTGCCGAAGGCCTGGCCGATGATCCAGCCCAGGGCCGGACTGTTGGAGCTCTTCAGCTTGTGATGACCGGCGTCGAACACGGCATGCACCACCATGGCCACCAGGGGAATGGGCTCCAGGGCGGAGAAGAAGCCGCCGATGGTCAGCCAGTATTCCGGCGTGCCGATCCAGAAGTAGTGGTGACCCAGACCCAGGATGC
>DYHB01000112.1 GCA_020724415.1 Thiobacillus sp. | reverse complement strand
TGGACGAGGCCGTGCTGGCGGTGGACGCCGAGGAGCGCATCCGGTCCCTGAACCCCGCCTGTGCCCGCCTGCTGGGGCTGGCGCCGGAGCGGGCTCTGGGCCAGCGCCTGGGAGTCCTGGCGCCGGACCTGTCCCTGGCCAGGGTCCTGGCCTCGGGCGAGGCCCAGGAGGAGGCCATCATCGTCTTTGGCGGCCGTACCTGGCTGGTGAACCGGGAGCCCATCCTGGAAGGCGCCGTCTGCACCGGCGCCGTGCTGGCCGCCCGGGAAGCCGGCGCCATCCAGCGGGCCGACCGCAGTCTCCGCACCCGGGCCCGACCGCGCCAGTTCGTGGCCCGCTACAGCCTGGATCACATTTTGGGTGACAGTCCAGCCCTGGACCATGCCCTGGCCGCGGCCCGGCGTTACGCCCGGGTGGATGCCACCGTGTTGATCACGGGCGAGTCGGGTACCGGCAAGGAGTTGTTCGCCCAGGGCATGCACAACCTGAGCCCGCGCCGGGACGGTCCGTTCGTGGCCATCAATTGCGCCGCGGTGGCCGAGACCCTGCTGGAATCGGAACTGTTCGGCTATGAAGAGGGGGCCTTCACCGGGGCGCGCAAGGGCGGCAAGGCGGGCCTGATCGAAGCGGCCCATACCGGCAGCCTGTTCCTGGACGAGATCGGCGAACTGCCGCCGGGGCTCCAGGCCAAGCTGCTGCGCGTGTTGCAGGAACGGGAGGTGTTGCGGGTCGGGGCCACGGAACCCACGCCGGTGGATGTGCGCATCATGGCCGCCACCCATCGGGACCTGCGCCAGGCCATGCAGGACGGCCGGTTCCGGGAGGATCTGTATTTTCGCCTCAACATCCTGGCCTTGAGCCTGCCCCCCTTGCGCGACCGGCCCGAGGATATCGCCATCCTGGCCCGGCATTTCGCCCAGGCCGTGCTCGCCAGGCTGCATGCCCAGAGCAAGATCGAGCCCTTTCTGGACATGTTGCTGCCGCGTTTCAGGGGTTACGAATGGCCGGGCAATATCCGCGAGTTGGAAAACCTGGTGGAACGGGCCGCCGTCTTTGCCGCCACGGACGAGACCCGGGCCGGGGACCCGGTGGCATTGGCGGCGTATCTGCCGGAACTGACAGCTCTGGAGACCACCCCTGCCCCGCTCTTGAAGCAGGCCGGCCGTGAGGCGGAACGGGACCAGATTCGCCGTGTCCTGGCCGAATGCGACGGTGACCGGGCCGAGGCGGCCAGGCGCCTCGGCATCAGCCGGACCACGCTATGGCGACGGCTGGGGGGAGGCTGATGCCATAGGTGTCGTGCCTCCTATGTCCGGACAACCTAGGCCCATAGCCCATGCCTGCTCATCGGTGGCAGCCATGCAGGCTGGTCGGGGCCTCAGCGCCAGGCCGCGGTGGTCAGCCGAAGCCGGCCCTTGAATCCCTTTTTTGAACTGAGGGGAATGTACATGCCCTGGGCGTCCTGTTCCGCCTTGTGGCCCGTGCTTTCGCTCCAGGCCTCGTCGGTGCGGTTGTAGCGCAGCGTCCAGCCGTCATCTCCCAGGCTGGCGCGCAGGGTCAGGGTGTCCCGGTACAGGTATTCCCCCTCCACATGCTGGTCCAGCCAGAGGGTGTTGTCGATGGTGTAGCCGGTGGTGGATACGGTGAGTTCCACGGTAAAGACCACGGTATTGCCCGTGGTGATGTTGCGGGTGTCCAGGAAGACGGAGAACAGCACCGGCCAGCGGGGCTTGTCCAGGCCGGCCTTGTTGAGCCGCAGCATCTCGTCGAACTGGCGCAGCACGGCGGAGTGGGTTTCCTTGCGTCGCTCGGTGAGCTTGTAGAAGGCCGTGCCCCGGGGGGCGACGGTGGCTTCGAAGTAATAGGAGGCCTCGATGGGCTTGCCCTGCTCCTTGGCCTCGCGCACCGAACGTGGCAGGGGCAGCTCGTCCACTCCCACCGTGCCGGTGGCCCGCAGGTCGCCGAACAGGAAGCGGACCAGGTTCTGGTAGCCGTCTTCTGAATTCACGATGCCGTAGGGGCCGCTGTGGGTGCGGTGCACAAAGGCCCGGGGGGCGCCCCGCACGGTGGCGTTTTCGATCTTCACCAGGCCGTCGCTCATCTCGCCGGCCAACTTGGCGGAGAGACCGAAGGCCGTGTCGTAGTCCTTGTGGTTGGTGCCCACCAGGCAGAAGAAGCGATCCGGGTCGAACTTGCCGTCCAGGCTGTCCACCCGCTCCGGCTTGCCGGCCAGGCCCAGGTACTTGGCCATGATGGTGCGATTGAAGTTGTTCATGTCCCGCAGGCCCAGGAAGCGGGGCGTGTTCACCCCGGCGATCTCGATGCCGTTGTGGGGCGTGGCGTAGGTGAACACCTTGTCCACCAGGGCCCGGTCGGCCTTTTTGCTGACCTTGTCGTTCTGCAAGAAGCAGCGGCAGACCAGGCCGCCCATGGAATGGGCCACCAGATAGACCCGGAAGGCGGCCCGGGCGGCGGCATCCTGACCGCAGGTCCGGTCGCGCAGGGTGTGGATCAGGTCGCGCAGGCCCTTGGCGGCATCGACGATGCCGGGTAACTCCCCACTGCCCAGGTCTTCATCGGCCTGCTCGTAATAGCGGTAGATGACGATGCTGCGCTCGGGCAGCGTGCCCTGGATCTCGCTGCCGTCGGCGTAGATGTCCCGGTAGCCGTGGTCCTTCATCAGTCGCACCAGGGGCGACTCGAAGATATGGCGCACGGTCTTGCCCTGCCAGTCCTGGCGGGTCTTGGTGGCGCCCAGGTTGAAGCCCATGTAGGGGGTGGCCACGGTGGCGGCGATCTCGCTCTGGGTCATGGCGTAGCCGCGCACGTAGATGATGGGGTGGTAAGGGCGGGGTACATCCGGCATGGTCATCCTCCTGGTGTGTGTGGAACCGCCTTCTCGATGGGCGGGGACAGGCTCAAGCATAGACCCAAATCGACTGGTCGTGAGCGGGCGGTGAATGTCCGGCATGGTTCAGATGAACCGATTGTGTCCGGCGCCGCTCATGGGCAAAGTGGCTGTTCGTCCATCTGGAGGGCAGTCATGAATCCCATGCGCACAGTGTTGGCAGCCGTGTTTCCGATTCTGGCCGGGTTGGCGGTCCCGGTCCTGGCCCAGCCGGCTCCCACGGCCCAGGAAATGGAAGACTGGTTCAACGCCAAAAGCATATCCGAAGTGAACGAGGGCGAGCTGGTCTGGCTGGCAGCGGCCCCGGCCAAGCCGGTACACCACCACCAGAACATCTTCCACATCGACGAAGCCAGCCTGACCACCGGCTGGGTACGCCTGGAACAGTGCCACGACCACCTGGATGCCGTGCCCCGGGCCCAGATCACCTTTCGGGAGGGATTCGTTCGGGGCCTGAAGGTGACCGAATCCCGCGGTGTGGAAGAGGCCTGGCCCAAGGGCGCCAGCCTGCAGTTGCGCGGCGTGACGCCGGGGGCGCGGCTATGCCTGGAGGCCGAAACTCGGGCCATGAGCAATGCCGGCAACGGCTATTACAACCTCAACAACGGGCCCTACATGCGCAAGTTCCTGGACGGCTACTACCCCATGCGGGTCTCCATCCAGTTGAATTTTCCGCCTGACCGACTCCGGGTGATCGCCATCAGCCCGGACGAGCAAACCGGCTTTCAGGTGACGCAGCAGGAAGGCCAGGTACAGATGGAGGCCCTGTTCGAAGGCCAACTGCGTACCCACGTCCAGTTCGAGCAACCCTGAACAGCGGGGATCGGGCTGAGAAGGTCGGCGGGCTGAACCCCGCCCCACAGACGACAGTCTGAGATTGGCAGATGCCTCATCCATGGGCGGCGGGACTTGCTGCGAGGTTCGGCGGGCTGAAGCCCGCCCCACAACGGCGAGCCCAGGCCCCTGTAGGGCCGGCTTCAGCCGGCCGACGGTCTGAGACTGGCTGATGCCTCATCCATAGGCGGCGATGCTTGCCGAGAGGATTGGCGGGCTGAAGCCCGCCCCACAGACGACAGCATGAGCCCCGGTTGGGGTTAGGCCCCCCGCACCATCTGCATCACCTGGCCCATGTCCAGGGTCTGGGCGCGTTGCTGGATCTGGGGCATATATTGGGATTGCATGTTCTTGGCGGGGCCCAGCAGGTTCTGGAAGGTTTCCCGCAGCAGGGCCGTGGACATGACCCGGCCCCCGGCGTAATAGCGCTTGGCCACCTGGCCCAGGGCGTAGGTGGTGGCGAAGGAGAAGGCCATGCCCGTGGCGGCGGAGCCCAGGCGGCCCACTGTCTTGCCGGCCGCCTTGCCCAACAGGCCGCCCAAGAGCTTGCGCCCGAACTGTTCCAGGTACTGGGAGGTGAGGCCCACCCCGGCGGCGGCGATGAATTCCTTGATGTGGCCCTGGTCCAGGCTGTAGCCGTAGGTCTTGCCGATGGCGTGCACCATCTTGATCTGCAAGGGAATGATGGCCATGGAGGCCCAGGACTGGGGCAACAACTCCAGGGCGCCGTTGAGCAGGCTGTAGTTGAGGATGGATTTGTCCAGGGCGGCTTCGTCCACGCCAGCCGGTGCTGGGCTGGGCTGTGCAGGGATCTCTGCCTGGACCGGCAGGGCGGCGGCCGTGGCGCCGTGCCAGGCTTCGGCCTCTTCCAGGGCGGGGCTGTCGCCGGCCCCGAGTTGGCGCTTCAGGTCGGTCAGGAAGGCCTGTTCGGCCGGGCTCTGGCGGCCGTCGGCATTGCAGACGCAGACCGCCATTTCATAGGCCAGGTGGCGCAGTTCCGGGCTTTCCAGGGCCGTCACGGCATGTTCCAGGCGGGTGCGCTTGAGCAGCACGTCCTGATACAGCCTGGCCATGTCCGGGGCGCCCGCCTCGCCGGCCAGGGATTCGGCAATACGGCGGATCTCTTCCCGCTCCCGGTCGTGCTTTTCCCCATCTGCAAAGGCGGCCAGGAGGGCGATGGTGAGAATGGCGTTCTGCTGCTCGGTGTTCATGGACATTCCTTGAAGTTGGCTGGGGCTGGGAGAAAGACTGATCCCGGGGCCCGGAGTTCACCCGGGCAACGACCGGGGGACATGGGGTGCAGAAAATTGTTGTAAGGATTCCTGCACTCGGGCGACCAAGCAACATCATCCACCCGACACGGAGACTTCATCATGACATTCCCCCGATTCATGGCCGGCCTGTTCAGCCTGTTGGTCCTGGCCGCCGGCCCGGTCCGCGCCCTGGACATTCAGCCCTACAGCCAGGAAGCCCTGCAAGGGGCCCAGACCGCAGGCAAGCCCGTGGCCCTGCATTTTCATGCCGACTGGTGTTCCACCTGCCGGGTCCAGGAACGGGCCTTCCGGGACTTGAAGGACGATCCGCAACTGAAGGGCATCTCCCTGCTGGTGGTGGACTACGACAATGAACGGGCCCTGAAGCGCAGCCTGAAGGTGCGCAGCCAGTCCGTGATCGTGGTCTTCCAGGGCGACAGGGAAACCGCCCGCCTGGGGGGCGAAACCCGTCCCGACCGGATCAAGACCGCCCTGCTGACGGCCCGCTGACATGAAACAAGGCCGAGCCCCCATGCCAACGAGAACACGGGCCACCCTGGCCGATTCACACACCTCTCCCGGACGGCCGTCCTGCCAGGCCCCGTCCAGGGAGGGGGGCGCCGGGAAGGACTGGGTCATGGCCATGCACATGCCCATGCCCATGCCAAGACCCACGGCCGGGCGGAGGAGCGGCTGACATGTTGGAGAGCATATCCATCGGTCATGTCTTCCTGGCCCTGGCGGCGGGCGGCCTGTCCACCCTGAACCCCTGCGTCTTCCCCCTGTTGCCCCTGGTGGTGGGGGGCAGCTTGCAGGGGCATCGGGCCGGGCCTCTGTTCATGGGCCTGGGCATGGTGGCCTCCTTTGCCCTGGTGGGGCTGCTGCTGGGCGTGGCCGGCCCGGCCCTGGGCATCGACGGCGACAGCGTCCGCGCCGCCGGCGGCTGGCTGCTGCTGATCCTGGGCGCCGTGCTGCTGGTGCCGGCTCTCAACGAACCCTTCACCCGCCTGATGACCCCTCTGGCCAGTGGCGCGGACGGCTTGTCCAGCCGCATCGACGCCACCTCCCTGGGCGGATCGTTCCTCCTGGGCGGGGTGCTGGGACTGGTCTGGAGCCCGTGCTCCGGCCCCCTGCTCATCTCGGCCCTCACCCTGGTGGCCAGTGAAGGCGGCGCCCTGCGCGGCACCCTGGTCCTGGGCGCCTTCGGTCTGGGGGCGGCCATCCCCCTCATCGTGGCCGCCTACGCCTCCCGGGCCGGCTTTGCCCGCATGCGGGGCTGGGTGCTGGGGCACGTCAAGGCCCTTAAAACCGGCTTCGGACTGCTGCTGGTGTTTCTGGGCGGCGCCATCCTCATGGGTTGGGACAAACGCCTGGAAGCTCTGGTCATCCCCCTGCTGCCCGATTGGTGGGTCAATCTCACTGTGGCGATATAAGCCCCTAAGAAAGCGCGATAAATACCTTTCGCGGTTTCCGCCGCTCCCACAAGTCCTTGATTTTGTGGGAGCGGCGGAAGCCGCGCTTGAGTGGTTTGCGAATAGATCAGCGCATCCCTAAGCCCCGGCCACCCTGGACCCCCTTGGGGCGCCCGGGGGCAGCCGGGCCTGCACATCCCTTGGATGCAAGCAGCAGGGCGTACCCATAAAACCAACAACAACCCGAATAAAAAAACTTGAACTTATTTTTATTTGTCCTAGACAAATAAGCATGGTGTCCGTAATTGTTCAGCACCATGCCACTGTTCAAACCACGAGGAGATTCACCATGCAGACCATTCAAGTTGCCCAGGACGATGCCGCCATCAGCTACCAGCAAGCCAGCCGCCTGGCCCTCTCCGCCGCCCGGGAAAACCAGATGCAAGACCCCACCATCATCGCCTGGCGCCAACACGGCAGCAACGCCGCATCCCATCTGTATGAAGGCGCCGACCCCGCTACCTGGTGGGCCAAGTACGGCGAAGGCAACGGCGGCAACATGGACATCAAGATTGGCAACAGCTTCGATTTCATCCTGGTGGACAGCCAGGGCTACGAAACAATCGATCAGCTTCCCCTGCGCAACATCCCCGGCGCCGACGGTCAGGAATACATCTGCCTCACCCCCCTGATGGGCGGTGAAGCCACCCCCAACGCCCGGGCCTGCGTCCCCATCGACGAATGGATGGCCGACCAGTACTGAGCCAGTCAATGAAGTTGTAACATCCTTGCAGATCAAACAAGATCAACCGTCCGCCCCGCCCTGGGCGGGCGGTTTTTTTTATTTTGCGTTGATCAAGATGCGCCGTTGAATTGCGTGGCTGAATTTTAATAATGTCCTGGACAAAATACGGGTATTTAGCTCATCCACCTGTGGGGCCGGCTTCAGCCGGCCAACAGTCCACGATGGGCAGAAGCCCCCTGCACAAGCGACGGGTCTGGCCGAGAGGATTGGCGGGCTGAACCCCGCCCCACAAAAGACACCGCAAACCCCCCTTTAGGGCCGGCTTCTGCC
>DYHB01000251.1:358-1126 GCA_020724415.1 Thiobacillus sp. | reverse complement strand
TCCTGACGGTGGTCCCGCTCCAGCTCTTCGCCTACTACGCGGCCGTGTACCGGGGGTGCTCGGTCGATAAGCCGCGGAACCTGGCCAAATCAGTGACGGTGGAGTAGAGACCAGTAACCACGCGGAAATGGTGGTAGCGCCCGACAGGTTCGACTCCTGCCGGGCGCACCATTCTGGCGGCCTTGGCGGCCGCGCAGAAGGGCTAATTAAGATGCTGACCGGTGGGGACGTGGTGACGGTGCAGTTTCTGCTTTTGAGTTCCTACGCGGAAAGAGCATCACTGTATATCGCTTACTGCGTTTCCAGATCTCAATCCTCCGCAAAAACCTACAATAACACGTTGGATACGTCTGGGTGGGCGGGGGTGAGTACCCAGCCCGGGTATGCAGAGTCATTCGCTTCCCGTCCCGCCCGGCCCGGACCGCCGTGCCGGGCGGGACCGGGGTGAGCAATATCAGCGTTTTTTGGTTCTCAGGACCTGGATTTCCTGCCAGTGGGTGTCCAGCCGGGCATCCTGGTAGCCCTGCTTTTCTTCGATGCGGGCCAGGGTGTCCAGGATCTGACTGCGGGCGTCGTACAGACCACTGATTTTCTCGGTGATTTCCCCTTCGACGTGGGCGGCTAACTTGGCCAGGTCGCCGGCAATCTTATCTTGGCCCTGGCGGAGATCGGCCTGGCCCTGTTCGAGGTTACCGACACGTCCAATCAGGGTGTCTTGGCCCTGGCGGAGATCGGCCTGGCCCTGTTCGAGGTTACCGACACGTCCAA
>DYHB01000251.1:0-258 GCA_020724415.1 Thiobacillus sp. | reverse complement strand
TCAGGGTGTCTTGGCCCTGGCGGAGTTCTTTCAACTCCTGGCCCTGGGCTTGTTGGCCTTGTCGCAGATCCTTTAGCTCTGCAAGGATCTGTTGTAGAACCTGTTCCATCTGGGTCGACCTCCTCGGGTGATGTACAGGTTTATTCTACCACGAACGGGTGCCGGCGGGAAGGTTTGAGCATTCCTGGTCTGTGTCAAGATTTAGTGGGAGAACTCCCATAGATTTTTTATTCGTCACCCCTACACGGTGGACCACCG
>DYHB01000250.1 GCA_020724415.1 Thiobacillus sp. | reverse complement strand
CGGACACCATCATCAGGTCGGCCAGCTCGTCGATGACCACCACGATGTAGGGCATGTGTTCCAGGCGCTCGGGGTTCTCCGGCGTGATGGAGAAGGGATTGGTGAGGGGGGTGCCCGCCTTGGCCGCCTCCTTGATCTTCTGGTTCAGGCCGGCGATGTTGCGCACGCCCACGGATGACATGAGCTTGTAGCGCTTGTCCATCTCCGCCACGCACCAGTTTAGGGCCACCGAGGCCAGCTTCATGTCCGTGACCACCGGCGCCAGCAGGTGAGGGATGCCTTCGTAGGTGGACAGTTCCAGCATCTTGGGATCCACCATGATCAGGCGGACGTCCTCGGGGGCCGACTTGTAGACCAGGGACAGGATCATGGCATTGATGGCCACGGATTTGCCCGAGCCGGTGGTGCCGGCCACCAGCAGGTGCGGCATCTTGGCCAGGTCGGCCACGATGGGATGGCCGCTGATGTCCTTGCCCAGGGCCATGGTGAGGGGGGAATGCATGTCGGCGTAGACCTTGGCGCCCAGGATCTCCGACAGTCGCACCGTCTGGCGCTGGGTGTTGGGCAGCTCCAGACCCATGCAGTTCTTGCCCGGGATGGTCTCCACCACCCGGATGCTCACCAGAGCCAGGGCCCGGGCCAGGTCCTTGGACAGGTTGGTGATCTGGCTGCCTTTCACCCCCGAGGCCGGTTCGATCTCGTAGCGGGTGATGACCGGTCCCGGATAGGCGGCCAGGACCTTCACCTCCACGCCGAATTCCCGCAGTTTCCGCTCGATCAGGCGTGAGGTGGCCTCCAGGCTGGCCTCGTCCACCGTGGTCTGGGCCGCCGGGGCCTCGTCCAGAAGACGCAGGGGAGGCAGTTGCCCGCCCGGGATGTCCCGGAACAGCAGTTCCTGGCGCTCCGCCTCGGAACGATCGGACTTGGGGATCTCCGGCTTGGGCCGTTCGATGCGGACCGGGGCCTCTTTTTTCAGCCGGGTCCGTTCCCGCTGGATGGCCTCGTCCCGGGCGCTCAGCGCTTCCAGGCCTGCCTTGCGGTCCTGGCGTGCCTGCCAGGCTTCCTGGGCGCGGAAATACAGGGTTTCCAGGAGCCCCCCCAGGCGCTCTGCAATGGCGATCCAGGAGAGCCCGGTAAA
>DYHB01000249.1 GCA_020724415.1 Thiobacillus sp. | reverse complement strand
GCAACTCCAGCACGCCGTCTTCTGGGGCCTGGGCGCCGACGGGACGGTGTCGGCCAACAAGAACTCCATCAAGATCATCGGCGAGGCCACCGACCTGCATGCCCAGGGCTATTTCGTCTACGACTCGAAGAAATCCGGCGCGGTGACCGTATCCCACCTGCGCTTCGGGCCGTCGCCCATCTCCTCCACCTATCTCATCGAACCGGGCATGGCCGGCTTCGTGGCCTGTCACCAGACCGTGTTCCTGGAACGCTACGACATCCTGGAGCACGCCAGGCCGGGGGGCGTGTTCCTGCTCAATACCCCCGAACCGGCGGAGCGGGTCTGGGCCAGTCTGCCGCCCGATGTGGCGGCGGGCATCCGGGCCAAGGCCTTGCGCCTGTGGGTCATCGACGCCTATGCCGTGGCAGCCGAGGCGGGTATGGGTCGACGCATCAATACCATCATGCAGACCTGCTTCTTCGCCATCTCCGGTATCTTGCCAAGGGATGAAGCCATGGCCGCCATCAAGCAGGCGGTGGACAAGACCTATGGCAGGAAGAGCAAGCGTCTGGCTGAATTGAACTACCGGGCCATCGACATGACCCTGGAGCGGTTGCATGAGGTGGCGGTGCCCGCCGCTCCTTCCCCAGAGGAGACACGGGCGTCTTCCCGGCCGGAGCCCTCCCTCGGATTACCCGCTTTCGTCCGCGACGTCACGCTGCCCATCTACCTGGGGCGCGGCGACCGGCTGCCGGTGTCGGCCATGCCCCTGGACGGCACCTGGCCTACCGGCACGTCCAGGTACGAAAAACGCAACATCGCCCTGGAAATCCCGGTTTGGGAAGCCGACCTTTGTACCCAGTGCGGCAAATGTGTCCTGGTCTGCCCCCACTCGGCCATCCGGGCCCGGGCCTTCGACGCGGCGGCCGCCCAGGCCGCAGGTGCCCGCCCGCAGCAAGGACTATCCCGCCGGCACCCGGATCAGCTATCAAGTGGCGCCGGAAGACTGCACCGGTTGCGGCGATTGCGTCGAGGCCTGCCCGATCCATGACAAATCCAACGTCAGCCGGCGTGCCCTCAACATGGCACCCATCGCACCCTTGCGTGATCAGGAACGGGAAAACCATGCCTACTTCCTGGCCTTGCCGGAATTCGACCG
>DYHB01000111.1:2621-7662 GCA_020724415.1 Thiobacillus sp. | reverse complement strand
TGGGCGGCATGTCCGGGATGAGCGGCATGGGTGGCATGTCCGGGATGTCCGGCATGGGTGGCATGTCCGGGATGAGCGGCTATTTCCGCATCAGCCCCAGCGGCGAAATCTTCTTCTACCCGGTACAGCAGGGCATGAGCGGCATGTCCGGGATGAGCGGGATGGGAGGTATGTCCGGGATGAGCGGGATGGGAGGTATGTCCGGGATGTCCGGCATGGGTGGCATGTCCGGCATGGGCGGCTGGACACCGCCCAAGTAATCCCGATGCCGATACCCCCTGTGTGGGGATGATCGGCACGGTGCTTGGGGTGCGGGTGATTCCATCCGCACCCCCTCGAACTCTTTCCTGCACGACATTCACGAGGAGGCTGGCATGTATTGCGATAACCGATATGAGGAAAGCGACATCGAGTTCCGGCAGGCACGCCGGGTGGTCATCGTGGCGGCGGTCATCACGATCTTGTCGCTGCTGGTGCCCGTTGTGGGTGAATTCTTCTTCTGAGACATGCCGCCTTGATCCGGCCATGGAGGATGGAATTCGGTTCCGGCGACCGCAGTGTGAGGACCGGCCTGTCGAGAAGCGAACCGGCTGACGTCGGATCAAGGTATTCATAAAGGTGAAGCCATGGGATGGAAATCAAACTTTGCCCGCTGGGTTGCAAGTCTGGGCGTCCTGGTGATGTGCGCCCATCAGGCCTGGGCGGACGTCGGAGCGGGTGGTTACGACGGGGCCAGGTGGGACCCGCGTCATTTCAAACCCTTGATCGACCAGACATCGGATGCCGAGTGCCTCCAGTGCCACGCGGAGGTACTGTCGAGCCGGGTCCGGGAGCAATCGACGGCCGGACTGAGGGCGGACCGCAGTCTGGCCTGGTACCAGACCCTGGACACCTATGCGGGCGCCCAGGACACGTTCCATCGGCGTCACATGAGCAGCGCGTTCGCCCGGGAAGTGATGGACCTGCGCTGCAACACCTGTCATCAGGGTCATGAATTGCGGGATGAGGCGCCGGGCACCCATGTGACCAGCCAAGGCGCCGGCTATACCTTGCGCAAGCAGGTGGATCCGGACACCTGTGTGATGTGTCATGGAAAATTCAACTGGGAGGTCATGGGACTGCCCGGTTCCTGGGACGAGCATGGTGAATCCTTCGGCAACGACTGCATGGCGTGCCACGCCGGCATTCGCACCACCCGGCACCGGGTGAATTTCCTCAAGGCCGAAGCCATCGAGGCGGCGGCCCAGAAGAGCACCGATGTGTGCTACGGCTGCCACGGCGGGCGGGCCTGGTATCGGATCAGCTACCCCTATCCGCGCCATGCGTGGGAGGGCATGGACGCGGAGGTGCCGGAGTGGGCCAAGGATCGTCCGACCCGGTCGGCGCCCAGGTTTACGGCCGGGATCATCAACAGCAGTCAAGGCCCGGCCCGGGCTCCGGGATTGCTGGCCTTCTGGCGCCTGACGCCGGAGAACGGCCTGCCTTCAGGCACACACAACAGGTGGAGATAAGCCCATGACCCAATTCATCGATATCCAGTCCATTCTTGACCGCATCAACCACGGCCGGCGTGATTTCCTCAAGGCCTCCGCCGCCGGGGCCGGCACCCTGGCGGCCGGCGGATTGGTGAACCTGTCCGTGGTGGAGGAAGCCAAGGCCTTTGCCTATGAGCCCTATCCCAAGGATGACGAGCTGACCACCGTGGTGACCTCCTGCGCCCACAACTGCGGTTCCCGGCACATGCTGGTGGCTCACAAGAAGGGAGACGTGATCGTTCGCCTGTCCACCGACGACGGCCGGTACCAGAAAGATGGCGAATTCGGCAAGGACACCTTCGAGGAACCCCAGTTGCGTGCCTGTCTGCGGGGACGCGCCTATCGGCAGCGGATCTATTCCGCCGAACGCCTGCTGTATCCCATGATCCGGGTGGGCGAGCGGGGCGAGGGCAAATTCCGCCGGGCCACCTGGGACGAGGCCCTGGACCTGGTGGCTCGCAAGATGATAGAGATCAAGGACAAGTACGGTTCCACGGCACTGCTGGACCAGTCCTACGCCGGTGCCTCCTACGGCGTATTGCACAAGTCGGATCAGATCGAAGGCTTGCTGTCCCGCTTCCTGGGCATGTTCAGCTGTCGCACCAGTTCCTGGTCGGTACCGTCCTATCAGGGCACCACCACCAGTTCCCGCTGGACCTTCGGCACTATCGAGGACGGCAACGAGGACGATGCCTTTGCCCATTCCAAGCTCATCATCATGTGGGGCTGGAATCCTGCCTACACCTTCCACGGCGGCAATACCTTCTACTACATGCGCCTGGCCAAGCAGAAGGGCTGCAAGTTCGTCCTGATCGACCCTCAGTACACCGATTCGGCGGCTGCCTACGATGCCTGGTGGATCCCCATCAAGCCCAATACCGATGCCGCCATGATGGCCGGCATGGCCCATTACATCTTCACCAACGACCTCCACGACCAGGCCTTCATCGACAAGTTCTGCCTGGGCATGGATGCCGGCACCATGCCCCCCTGGGCCAGGGACACCCCGAACGGGCGGGAGAATTTCAAGGATTACATCCTGGGCACCTACGACGGCATACCCAAGACACCGGAATGGGCGGAGCCCATCTGCGGGGTAAAGGCAGAGGACATCCGCAAGCTGGCCCACATGTATGCCACCACCAAGCCGGCGGCCCTGAAGGCGTCCTGGTCGCCGGGTCGGGCCCATTACGGCGAGCAATACAACCGCATGGCCGCCGCCCTTCAGGCCATGACCGGCAACATCGGGGTGTTGGGGGGCTGCGCCGAAGGCGTGGGCAAGGCCTGGAAGGCCCAGGCCGTGGCCTATCCCTACGACCAGTACGCCAACATCTGGTTTGCCTCCATCAAGTCGGATCGCTGGGCCCACTGTGTCCTGAACTACCCCAACGTGCGGCGGGAGGACATTGGCCTGTGGCCTCGCGAGGACAAGCTGGACGGCGTGATCCCCAACATCAAGGGCATCTTCTGGCAGGGCTCCGACTGGTTCAACCAGCTGACCAACATCAACAAGGAGATCCAGGCCATCAAGAAGCTGGAACTGGTGGTGTGCATGGATTCCACCATCACGCCCTCCGGCCTGTACGCCGACGTGCTGTTCCCCATCGCCACCCACTTCGAGCGGCACGACGTGGCCTTGCCCTGGTACAAGGGGCATTACTACATCCACCGGCCCAAGGTGATCGAGCCCCTGGGGGAATCCAAGACCGATTTCCAGGTCTTTACCGAGCTGGCCTACCGGATTGGCCACATGACCGGCATCGGTGATGCCTTCGGCAAGGCCTACAACCCCAAGGCAGGCCGCAACTACTTCCACCACAACGATGACGTGGACGAGGCCTATCTCGAGGAGTGGTGGGAAAAACGGGTCATGGGGTACCAGAAGGTGACCATGGGCTGGGAGGAATTCAAGCGCCGGGGGGTCTACAAGTTCAAGCTGGATCGGCCCCACGTGGCATTCCAGGACCAAGTGGAAAAGGGCAAGCCCTTCCCCACGCCGTCGGGCAAGATCGAGATCCTGTGCACCGAGCTGGCCATGGTGAAGGACTGGACCCGGACCCGCTACGGCAGCCATATCCCATCCATCCCCAAATGGGTGACACCTCGGGAGTACCTGGGTGATCCAGTGGCGGAAAAGTACCCCTTCCACCTCATATCGCCCCATCCCAGGCACCGGACCCATTCCATCTTCAACAACTGTGCCTGGTTGCGCGAGACCTACGAACAGGAAGTCACCCTGAACGCCTCGGACGCCCGGCGGCTGGGCCTCAAGACCGGCGACATCGTGGAAATCTGGAATGACCGGGGCGGCGTGGTGGTGCCGGTCTATGTCACCGAGCGTCTACTGCCCGGGGTGCTGGTGCTGCACGAAGGCGCCTGGCTGGATCTGGACAAGGAAGGCTGGGACCGGGCCGGAAATCCCGATTTCCTGACCGACGACGACCCCAGCCCGGCGGGCTCCTTCACCTACAACAACGCCATGGTGCAAATCCGAAAAACCAGCAAGACCCATCGGCCGGGCTGGGACCAGCTGGCTACCGCCCGGTCCCACGTGTTCCGCCGGGATTATTGAGAGGAGATGCCACCATGGCCACGGAAGAGAAAGACCTGGGCAAGATCAAGGACGCCGTCAAGCGACGCAAGAAGGAAGTCTACATCCCGGTGGTACCCGAGCAGCAGTTGGGATTCATCCACCACAATGTGGATTGCATCGGCTGCCGGGCCTGCGAGATTGCCTGCAAGGACAAGAATGGGCTGGCTGCGGGGCCGCGCTTCCGGCGGGTGATGTACGTGGAGGGCGGCACCTTCCCGGAAGTGTTCGCCTACAAGCTGAACATGTCCTGCAATCATTGCGCGGAGCCGGCCTGCCTGCCCAGCTGTCCCACCGGCGCCATCTTCAAACGCAAGAAGGACGGCATCGTGGACATCGATTCCAGCCTGTGCATCGGTTGCCGCCGCTGCGAGGCTGCCTGCCCCTATGGTGCGCCCCAGTTCATTCCCGAGATGAACGTGGTATCCAAGTGCAACATGTGCGTGGACGAGATCGACGCCGGGCGCAAGCCCTATTGCGTCCAGGCCTGCATGATGCGGGTGCTGGACATCGGGCCCATCGACAAGCTGCGCGCCGGGGAGTGGGAAACCAAGGCCATGAGCCCCCATGAAACGCCGGTCACGGCGGTCAAGAACCTGGCCAATCCGGAGTTGACCCATCCCTCCATCGTCTTCATCGCCCATCACAAGGGGAAGGCAGAATGAGCGGGGGGCTGCTGGCCATCAGCCCGGAGGAGGCCCTGGCACGATTCGGCGAGGCCGTGTCGGGGGATCTGATCCTGTTGGCTGCGCTGCACCACCGGGAGGTGGACGATGCCCTGCTCCAGGATTTGACCCAGGCCGGGTTTCCTGACGTCCTGGGCCTCAAGCTGCAAGACGAGGCCAGCCGGGATGCCCTGGCGCGCATGGCCGCCGCCCTGGCGGCGCTGCCCAAGCCCCTGGGCCAGGCCCAGGGC
>DYHB01000111.1:0-2611 GCA_020724415.1 Thiobacillus sp. | reverse complement strand
GCCGCCATCTACCTGAACCATGGCGTGGGCGTTTCCCCCCATGAGTCCTACTGGCTGGATGAGGATCAACTGCTCATGCAGGCCCCCACCTTCCAGGTGCGGGCCTGGTATGGCCGCCATGGCCTGGGTGTCCAGGACTGGCGCAAGCGGTCCGACGATCATCTGGTCCACGAGCTGCGCTTCCTGTCGGCCCTGTTGGCTTTGGGCACTACAGACGCGGTGACGGAAGCGGCGGAGTTCATGGACCTGCATCTGCTGCGCTGGCTGGACGGCTTCGCCCAGCGGGTGGCCCAACGATGCGACACGGACTTCTACGCGGCTTCGGCCTGGTTGACCTGGCACTATTGCGAGGAGATGCGTCGTGTACTGGCCGACCTCCTGGGCCAGCCCCGCCCCACCCGGGAAGAGGTGGAAGCCCGTTTGCGCGCCGAAGCCGGCTCGAAAGGCCAGGCGCAAGCCGTGCCCATGACGTACCTGCCGGGCATGGCGCCCTCCTGGTAGCGCTGCATGGAGGAACGCGAAGGGTCCGGTACGACTGGTTCTGACACCCCGGGCGGGCTGGAAATACTGGCCGACCGGTGCGTGCACGGCCTGATGGCTGCCGCTTCGTGCCAGGCCTGCGTCCAGGCGTGTCCCGCGGGGGCATGGCGTTTGGATGGACAGGGACTGGAACTGGATAGGCAGGCGTGCGACCAGTGTGGATTGTGCCTGCCGGCCTGCCCCCGGCAGGCCATCCGATGGTCCCGTGCTCAATCCCGTGCCTTGGTCCGACGCCCCTTCGCCGGGGGCGAAGCCGTCCTGGCAGGCTGTGAGCGGGCCGGCCTGGACACCCGGACAGAGGCTGAAGTGGCTTGTCTCCATGGCATCGGCCTCCATGACCTGCTCCGGGCCTACCGTCAGGGGGTCCGGGTGTGGCTGGTGGTTTCGGGCGTGTGTGGCAAGTGCGATCGTGGCGGAGGGGAGCGCCTGGCTGACCGGGTGGCCCATGTCAACAAGGCGCTGGGGCAGCGGGGCCGACCCTCCATCGTGTTGCGCGAAGTCAGCCCGGCGGCCTGGCGGGCGGTCTTGAAGCAGGGAGAGGCCCCCGGTCGGCGCCGGGCGTTCTTCCGTCAGTTCGCCCGGCAGCCCCTGGCCGGACTGATCAGCGCTCCGGCCAACCCCATGGAAGACCGGGACCCGAGCCTGGGCGACCTGCCGCCGGGATGCCTCATGCCAGCGGGGGAAGATGCCGACCTGCCCTGGGTGGTGGACCTGAACCCCGCAGCCTGCAGCGCATGCCACGTCTGCGCCCGGATCTGCCCGGACCAGGCCATTGCCCTGGAGCCGGACAACGGAGCCTATCGCTTGGACCATGCCCGTTGCACCGGTTGTGGCCTGTGTGCCGACGTCTGCACCAGCCATGCCGTGGCGCCCCGGGCCTGGGCAGCGCCCCGCCTGCGCCGAATCCCCCTGACCCGGCATGTCTGCCCGGTCTGTGGCGTGGCCTGCGCCAGCACGGCGTCGGAGAAGACCGCTGCCAGGACGGTGCCCGACACGCCTGCCATGCCCATGTGTGGGGTCTGTGCCAGCAACCAGGCCCGAAAGCGCTTGTATCAGGTCATGGCCGAGTAAGTCCGCCACCGGCATTAATCGGCCAAGAGGCGCGCCTTGGGGCCCGGCTTTGGATAAAATCCCCGGGTTGCCCATACAAAGCCTTTGCCATGCTGACAGTCCATAACACCCTCGCCCGCGCCAAGCAGGAATTCATCCCCATCGAGCCGGGCAAGGTGCGCATGTATGTCTGCGGGATGACGGTCTATGACTACTGCCATCTCGGTCACGCCCGGGTGCTGGTGGTGTTCGACATGATCACACGCTGGTTGCGGGCCTCGGGCTATGACGTGACCTACGTGCGCAACGTCACCGACATCGATGACAAGATCATCAAGCGGGCCCTGGAGAATGGCGAACCCTTCACGGCGCTGACCCAGCGTTTCATCGACGCCATGCACGAAGACAGCGCCGCCCTGGGGGTACAGCCGCCCGACCACGAGCCCCGGGCCACGGAGTACGTGGGCAAGATGCTGACCATGATCCAGACCCTGATCGACCGGGGCCATGCCTATGCCGCCCCCAACGGCGATGTCTACTATGCAGTGCAATCCTTCCCGGACTATGGCCGCCTGTCGGGCAAATCCCTGGATGATCTGCGGGCGGGCGAGCGGGTGGAAGTGGATCCCCACAAGCGGGACCCCATGGACTTTGTCCTCTGGAAGGCGGCCAAGCCGGACGAGCCCTCCTGGCCATCCCCCTGGGGTCCGGGTCGGCCCGGCTGGCACATCGAGTGCTCGGCCATGGGCTCCGACCTGCTCGGCCGGCACTTCGACATCCATGGCGGCGGCCAGGACCTGCAGTTCCCCCATCATGAGAACGAGATCGCCCAATCCGAAGGGGCCCACCACTGCAAATTCGTCAACTACTGGCTGCACAACGGCTTTGTCCGGGTGGACGACGAGAAGATGTCCAAATCCCTGGGCAATTTCTTCACCATCCGGGAGGTGCTGGAAAAGTACGACCCCGAGGTGGTGCGCTTCTTCATCCTGCGCGCCCACTACCGCAGCCCCCTGAACTA
>DYHB01000110.1 GCA_020724415.1 Thiobacillus sp. | reverse complement strand
AGGCGAGAGCTGCGTGGAAGGCTTGGTTTCTTCCTCGGCATGGCCTGGCTTGCCGATACAAGCGGCCCGAATGGCCTGGGCGCGGGCTTCGTCCCACAAGCGGTAGGCCGTGGCGTGTTCGTCGTTGTCATCCCGCTTGAATGCGGGATCGAACCATCGCCCGCCATATTCGCCCTTCTCGCCGGCGAAGCGGGCCTCCAGCTCCCAATAGGCCCGGGGCACGAAGCGGCGGATGCGCTCTTCACGCTCCACCACAATCGCCAAAGTAGGCGTCTGGACGCGTCCGACTGTGGTGAGATGGAAACCACCGGTCTTGGACTTGAACGCCGTCATGGCCCGGGTGCCGTTGATGCCCACCAGCCAGTCGCTTTCGGCGCGGCAGATGGCCGCCGTGCGCAAACCGGCCACCTCCGTGGCCTCCCGCAAGCTGGAAAAACCATCCCGAATGGCCGCCTGGGTCATGGATTGCAACCATAGCCGGCGCACAGGTTTCTTGCTGCCGCTGTGCTGGACGATGTAATTGAAGATCAGTTCACCCTCGCGCCCCGCGTCGCATGCATTGATCAGGCCGTCGACATCCTTGCGTTTGATCAGCCGGGTGAGCAGCTTGAGACGGTCCTCCGTCTTTTCGATGGGCGCCAGGGCAAAGTGGGGGGGGATCACCGGCAGGTGGGCGAAGGACCACTTGCCACGCTTGACTTCGTATTCCGCCGGGACGGTCAGTTCGAGCAGGTGGCCCACCGCCGACGAGAGCACGTAATGCTCTGACTCGAAGAAGTCCTTTTCCTTTTGAAAACCACCCAGTGCCCGGGCGATGTCCTGGGCGACCGAAGGTTTCTCGGCGATGATGAGTTGTTTGGCCACGCTAGGCTGGTATCAGTGCAGGGTGGGTTGCCAGCCATCTTCCTGGGCGCGCACCAGGTCTTCCAGCCAGAGCGCGTCTCCGGGTCCGTGGAGACGGGATACGGCCAGGAGGGCAATCCACTTGATCTTGTCAGCGGACACTCCGCCGTCTTCCAGGGCCAGCGCCCGATCCAGCACCCACTCCCGTCCCTGGGGGGTGAGCAGTCCGGAGTTTTCGAGGAAAACCAGGAAATCCAGGCCCTCCAGATCAATATGGCGCAATTCCTGTTCAGAAAAACAACGCAGGCCCTGGCTGTCAGGCAGAGGCTGCGCCGGATCGAGCAACTCCAGTGCCGAGAGCCAATCCAGGGCCTGACCGATCTCTTCCGCCTCGAAGCCGGCCGCGGTGAGCTTGCGTGACAAGGCCTCGGCATCGGGCACGTGCTCGGTGACGAGATAATTGTCGTAGAGGTATAAGAGAATATCGAACATGTCGGGTCAGTACTGGCGTTGGTAGTATCCGCCGGGCATGGGAGCCACGCGGCCCTCCAATTCAAGCGTCAACAGCATGGCCGAAAGGCCCTCCACCGTCAAGCCGGTGCGCTCGGCCAGAGTATCCAGGGTCATGGGAACACTCCCCAGGGTGTCCAGAAGACGGCGGGCGGCCTCGCTGTCGCCTTCCGGCATATCCGTGGCAGACATGATCCCCGGTGTATTGCCGGAAGGAGCCCAGGTGGCCGCCAATTCCTCCAGGACATCCTGGGCCGACTCCACCAGCTTTGCCCCTTGGCGGATGAGCTGATGGCAGCCCTTGGCCAGGGGCGAATGTATCGAGCCGGGGATGGCAAACACTTCCCGTCCCTGGTCGGCCGCTAGGCGAGCCGTGATAAGGGAGCCCGACTGGGGTGCGGCCTCCACCACCAGAACGCCCAGGGACAGGCCGCTGATGAGCCGATTGCGCCGGGGGAAGTGGCCGGGCCTGGGCGGCGTGCCAATGGGGAACTCCGAAACCAGGGCGCCCCCCTGGGCCAGGCGATGGGCCAGGCTGCGGTGCTTGGCCGGATATACCCGATCCAGGCCGGTCCCCACCACAGCCACGCCACGTCCGTTGCCCTCCAGGCCACCCTCATGGGCCGCCGCATCAATCCCTTCGGCCAGGCCACTGACGATGGTCAGTCCGGCCTCCCCCAGGCTCCTGGCGAAGGCCTGGGCATCCCGCCGGCCCTGGGGAGTGGCATTGCGGCTACCCACGATGGCGAGCAAGGACCCGTGCAGCATTGCCGGGTCTCCGCGCACGTACAGCCATGCGGGCGCCCCCGGCAGTTCATTCAGCAGTGGCGGGAAAAGGGGATCGGTGCAGGGAATGAAATGGGCATCCGGCTCGGACAACCACTGCAGGGTGGGCGCCAGCCGGGCCTCGGGCGGCGGTACCTGCAAGGCCCTGGCCAGCGACTCGCCCACCAGGGGCTGCAACTGCACCAGGGACGCGCCCAAAATGGCCCCGGGTCCGGGGAAGGCCGTGAGCAGCGACCTGGCTGCGCCAGGCCCCAGTCCCGGCACGGCTTCCAGCGCCAGCCAGTCTTCTACGTCAGACGGCGCCAAGCCTGGCCCCCGTCAGGGATTGCGGACGCTGTCCAGCAGGTAGATGGGACCGGGGGCTTCCATCACCAGGGCGTAGGCCACCCGGTCGAAGACACGGTAGACCAGAACCAGGCCACTGGGCACATCGGGCAGCTTCATGGTCGGCTCGGGCCGGCAGTGCGCCAGATAGACATCCTTGGGATCAAACGGCCGTTCGTAGGACACGCTCTTGCCTGCCCTCAGGCATCCGATGTCCATGTAGGCCCATTTGCGACTCGCTGCCTCGGGGCCGGAAGGACAGTCCTCCATGACCTCGGCGGGGTCGTAGTGGTCCCCGGAGGTGAGATCCACGCCCTCCTTGAGGCACTTGGTATCTGCATAGCGCCAGCCCCGGCGGCCATCCGGGAACGCCTTGAAGAAGAAATCAAAGGGATCCACGAAGTCCAGTACTTCCTCGCCGAAGTTCTTGTATTCCACGACAGGACGGCGGTGCAGGGTCAGGTCCGTGCGATGGGCAGGCTTGTCTGGAGACTTGGCACCCACCGTGCGCCCGTCCCGGTAGACCGCGAGGATGTCGCCCGGCACCAGGCCGTCCTTGCTGCCCTTGTTGAGCACCACGGTGGCATGCTGGGCTGTGGCATTGACGCCGCCATAGGCCGAGATGATCTTGCCCTCGATGGGGCGATCGGGCGATTTCATGGACATGCTGGCCAATTCCGTCGGCTGCGCCGGCATCAGCCGATCGCCCTTGATGATCTCCATGACCGCCTTTTCGATGCGGAGTGTCTGGGGCGACCCCTGGGCCAGCGTAACCGCATCGCCCACATGGATGGCCTCCATGCCCAGAAGCTCACCACTGTCCGGGTCCTTGAGCTCCTGACCGGGCCGGACGATGAACCACTGCCGCACCTTGGGATCCCCCTGGGTGGCATAGATGGTATCCCCCATCATCAACAGCACCCGCTCGTCGTCCGTACCCAGAATCCTGGGCATGTGGGTGACGCTCTCGGGATCGATCACCCCGGCATCGGCGATGAAGGGGGCGATGGTCTCCGGCTTGATGATCGGGATGGGCGCATCACGGTCGGGAATCATGGCGGCATGGATCTGGGGCCGCAGCTTGACGGTCTCCAATTTGCCCAGGCGAGGCCCCCGGTCCGTCATGATGAGGTAAATCACGTCACCCGGATAAATCAGGTGGGGATTGCGGATGTCTGCCTTGTTGACCTCCCACAGTTCCGGCCACTTCCAGGGTGAATTGAGAAACTTGGCCGAAATGTCCCAAAGGGTGTCGCCCTTGACCACGATGTGGCTCTCGGGCGCATCAGGACGAATCTGGACAGTCTCGGCCAGCACCGGACAGGACAGGAACAGGCTCAACATCAATGCCGGAATGCGCATGCTAAGACCTTAATAAAGATGGGTTTGCGAAGACGGCTTTATAATTCAGTTTGCTGTAACTTAAACCAATTCTTGAATTTTTGCACCTAAATGGCCCTACTACAGATTCTTCACTACCCTGATCCGCGCCTGCACACCGTTGCCCAGCCGGTCACAACCGTGGACGATACCCTGCGCCGTTTGATCGCCGACATGGCAGAGACCATGTATGCCGCCCCGGGGATCGGACTGGCAGCCACCCAGGTGAATCACCATGTCCGGCTCATCGTCGTGGACGTGAGCGAAACCAAGGACAACCTTCTGGTCTTCATCAACCCCGAAGTCATCTGGAGCGATGGCCTGGAGACCATGGAAGAAGGCTGCCTGTCGGTGCCAGGCATCTACGACAAGGTACAGCGGGCCGAGCGGATCCGGGTACGCGCCCTGAATGCCCAGGGCCAGCCCTTCGAAATGGATGCCGATGGCCTGCTGGCCGTCTGCATCCAGCATGAGATCGATCACTTGAACGGCAAGGTCTTCGTGGAATACCTGTCTCGTTTGAAGCAGGACCGGATCCGCCAGAAACTGAAAAAGCAGCAGCGGGAAAACATGTGATCCGGGCCCCTGTCCCGAACACCGGGAATACGCGCCCAGGCCCCGGAGCCCGGGTGCGTCCCCCAACACCGCCATGACCGTGACCCCCCTTATCCTGCCCCTCTAGACATGAAGCTCGTTTACGCCGGAACCCCTGAGTTTGCCGCCCGTGCACTGGAAGCCCTGGTCCAGGCGGGCCATGACATCCCTCTGGTCCTCACCCAGCCGGACCGGCCCGCCGGTCGTGGCATGAAACTTCGCATGAGCCCGGTGAAGGAAGTCGCCCTCGGGCATGGCTTGACCGTCGCCCAACCCGCCGCGCTGAAGTCCGAGACCGAGCGCGAGCTGATCCGTCAGGCCCGGCCCGAATGGATGGTGGTGGCCGCCTACGGCCTGATCCTGCCCCAAGCCGTCCTGGACATCCCCGCCCGGGGCTGCATCAACATCCACGCCTCCCTACTGCCCCGCTGGCGCGGCGCGGCACCCATCCACCGCGCCATCGAGGCCGGCGACCGGGAAACGGGAATCAGCCTGATGCACATGGAAGCCGGTCTGGACACCGGGCCGGTCTACCGACGACTGCCCCTCGGCATCGCCCCTGACGACACCACGGGCAGCCTTCATGACAAACTCGCAGCCCTGGGGGCCCAGGGCATCGTGGATCTGCTGGCTGACCTGGCGGACACGGAACTCAAGGCCCAGCCCCAGGACGAGGGTTCTGTTACTTATGCCCACAAGGTCAGCAAGGAAGAAGCCCGCATCCAATGGGACGCCAGTGCAGACCTCATCCAACGCAAGGCCCGGGCCTTCGATCCTTTCCCGGGCGTGTTCACCACCCTGGAGGGCGCGCCTTTCAAGCTCTGGCACACCCGGGCAGTACCAGGTTCCGGTGCGCCCGGCACTCTGCTCCGGGCCGGGCCCCGCAGCCTGGTCATTGCCTGCGGTCGTGATGCGCTGGAAGTACTGGAAGTCCAGTTGGCCGGGGGCCGTCGCCTGCCGGTCGATGCCTTCCTGGCCGGGCATCCGCTGCCGGCCGGGGCACAATTTTCATGAGCCGGCCTGGCGGCAGCATCCTGGCCAAGCATCCTGGCTCGGCACGGGGAGCATGATCATCCATCCCCGGTCCCGGTGCGAACGGCAAGCGCCGATGCGGATCCATGGCCGGGCCGAATGGCAGTGGCGACGCCTGCGGGCGTTTGCCGAGCCGCGCAACTAAGGGAGATCTGCCGGTGCCACACCCACCTCGCCGCCCACCGCCTGCACATGCCGGCGTCCGTGCATCCTCCCGGCACCAGGCCAACCCCGTCTCCGCGCGCGCCTTGGCCATGGATGCCGTCAATGCGGTCCTGCTGGAAAAGCAGAGCCTCAGCGCAGTGCTTGATCGCCTCCGGCGTGACCAACCCCAGGCCGCCTCCAACCAGGTGGCCGGCGCGCAGGACCTGACCTATGGGGTACTTCGCCAATACGGACGGCTGGGCTTCTTCCTGCGCGCATTGCTGGCCCGTCCCCCGGACCCGCCGACCCTCACGGGGCTCCTGCTGGTGGCGCTGTACGAAATAAGTAGTCCGGAAACGCCCGACTATGCGGCCGTCAACGAGGCCGTCAACCTGGCCAGTCGTCGATTTCCCCGCGCCCGGGGCCTGGTCAATGGCGTATTGCGGGCCTTCCAGCGCCAGCGGGAGGAATTGGAGCGTCGCGCCCGCCTGGACCCGGAAGCCTCCCTGGGCTTTCCCCTGTGGTGGCAGGAACGGCTGCAAGCGAACTATCCAAATCACTGGAGGGGAATACTGGAAACCATGAACGGCCACCCCCCCATGACACTACGGGTCAACCGGACTCGGTGCAGCCCGGCGGGCTATGCCGCCCAGCTGGACCGGTTGTCCATGCCATACAGAGTTACAGGTGAGTATGCGCTTACACTCGAGCAGCCCGTCCCGGTTCGAAAGCTGCCCGGATTCGATGCGGGCTTGATCTCGGTCCAGGACTTGGGCGCCCAGCTGGCGGCGCCCCTGCTCCAGGCCGAGGACGGGATGCGCGTCCTGGATGCCTGTGCGGCCCCCGGCGGCAAGACGGCCCATCTCCTGGAATCCCACACTCTGGACATGACGGCCCTGGACTGTGACCCGGTACGTCTGGCCAAAGTCGCCGACAACCTGGAGCGCCTGGGGCTGTCCGCCCGGCTGCTGCCCGCAGACGCCGGACGGCCCGATTCATGGTGGGATGGCCAGGCCTTCCAGCGCATCCTGCTGGATGCTCCCTGCACGGCCTCCGGGGTGGTGCGTCGCCATCCGGACGGTAAATGGCTCAAGCGTCCGGAAGACGCAACACAGTTGGCAGCCGTACAAGCCCAATTGCTGGATGCCGTTTGGCCCCTGCTCGGTCCGGGTGGTAAATTGCTGTATGCCACGTGCAGCCTGTTTTCGGAAGAGAACGAAAGTCAGGCTGACAGTTTCCTGAAACGCCATCCGGATGCCCGGCGCGAGACCCTCGACCTGCCCGGCGGCATGGGCGGGCAGCTCCTGCCGAGCGAGGATCAAGACGGTTTCTTCTATGCGCGCTTCATCAAGGCGTGAGTTCCTCAAGCTCGCGCTCGCCACCACCCTCGCCGTCCTGGCGCCCTTGGGCGCCCAGGCAGAGGAAGCGCGCATCCAGCTGCAGCGTGCGGACCTGATCGCCCGGGGCGAGCAATATGACCTGTTGGGAGGCTACCGCCTGCGACTGAGCAATGCCATGGAGGAAGCCCTGCACAGGGGGGTGACCCTGTACTTCGTGCAACGGTTCGAGGCCGATCGACCCCGGGATTACTGGTTGTCCGAAGACATTGCCAAGGCCAAGCGCACCCTGCGCCTCAGCCACAACGCCCTGTTGCGCAATTACCAGATCACCGGCGGGGGGCAGCAGCGCATATTGGATAGCCTGCCCCAGGCCCTGGACTCCCTGGGCAGCCTGGACGACTGGCCGGTCATGGACCGCAAGCCGCTGAAGCCGGATACCCTCTATCGTGCCCGGGTCCGCATGTACCTGGATACTTCCTTGTTACCCAGCCACTGCAGATCAATGCCTTTACATCCAACCGGTGGGATCTGGATTCTGACTGGCGTGAGTGGTCATTCAAGCCCTGACCACGTCTCCGGCGACGTGATTGCCCACGTAGCGGCCTGGTTCGGCCGAGCCGGGCCTTGATGGTCCACCAGGGCTGCTCCTCCGCCATGCCATCATGAACGAACCCCCAGGAAGCGTACAGGAACCCCGTTCTGCCCCGGTGATGCGTTACATCGTCATCGGCAGCCTGCTCCTGGGTGCCGGGCTGATCATCC
>DYHB01000109.1 GCA_020724415.1 Thiobacillus sp. | reverse complement strand
CCTGACGCCGTATTGGCGCAATGCCTCGTCCACCTGAGCCACGAAATCCGCCTGGCGGAACTGCCTGGCGCTGACGTTGACCGACAGGGTCAGATGGGCGGTGGCCGGATCCGCCTGCCAGACAGCCAGTTGCTGGCAGGCCGCCTCCAGCACCCACTGACCCAGAGGCAGGATCAGGCCCGTGGTCTCGGCCAGGGAAATGAAGGTGCCCGGCGGGACCAGCCCACGCTTGGGATGGCGCCATCGGGCCAGGGCCTCGGCACCGATGGTACGGCCGTCGCTGTCCACCTGGGGCTGGAAGTGGAGCAGGAACTCGCCCTGCTTCAGGCCACGGCGCAGATCGTTCTCCAGGGCCACCCGGGCTTCAACCGTGGCCTGCATGTCGGGATCGAAGAAACGCAGGGTGTTGCGGCCTGCCGCCTTGGCCTGGTAAAGGGCCAGGTCGGCCCGCTTGAGCAGTTCGTCCAGACCCAGATCATGGTCGTGGAACAGGGTGAGCCCGACGCTGGCACTGCCGTGGTGCTCGAAATCGCCCAGGTGGTAGATCTGGCCGAGTTGGGCGACGATCTTCTCGCCCACCAGTTCTGCCGCGGCGGCCGCCTCCCCGGCCTCACCGCCCAGGTCATCCAGCATGACCACGAATTCGTCGCCGCCCAGCCGGGCAACGGTGTCCCCCTCACGCATGCAGCCGGTCAGCCGCCCGGCCACCTGGCGCAGGAGTTGGTCACCCACATCATGGCCCTGGGTGTCATTCAGTGTCTTGAAATTGTCCAGGTCGATGAACAGCAGGGCGCCGTATTTGCCGGCCCTGGAACGGGATACCAGGGCACGTTGCAGGCGTTCGGTGAGCAGGCGACGATTGGGCAGGCTGGTCAGGGGGTCGTACAAGGCCATGTACTCGATCTGCGCTTCGGCCTCCTTGTGCTGGCTGATGTCCAGGAAGGTGCCGACGAAGTACCGGATGTTGCCGTCGGCGCCGCGTACCGAAGTCACATTGAGCCATTCCGGATACAGCTCGCCATCCTTGCGCCGATTCAATATCTCGCCTTGCCAGCCCCCCTGGGTGGTCAGGGTGCGCCACATCTCATCGTAGAAGTGGGCGTCGTGCCGGCCGGATTTGAGCAGGGCAGGGGTGTGGCCGATGGCCTCCTCGGCGGAGTAGCCCGTGATTCGGGTAAAGGCCTGGTTGACCCTCAGGATGCGGGACGAGGCATCGGTGATGATCATGCCTTCCTGGGTTTCGAAGGCCACCGCGGCGACCCGCAGGTCGTCCTCGGCCCGCTTGTGCTCGGTAATGTCCTGGAACGTGGCCACCACGCCCCGCACCGATTGACCATCCCGCATGGGGGTGATGGAAACGCGCACCGGCAGCCGCTGGCCATCCTTCCTGCGCAACAGGGCTTCGCCTTCCCGGTGGACGCCCTGGTCCAGAGTGGTGCGCAGGGATGACCCGTCATCGGCGGGCTCGGTCATTTCGATGAAATCGAACAGGGTGTGCTGGCTGTCTTCCAGTTCCTCCCGGCTATAGCCCAGCATCGCCAGGGCGGACGGGTTGACGAACATGCAACGGCCTGATGCGTCGATGCCGCACACCCCTTCACCCAGGCTGCCCAGCAGCATTTCCCGTTCCCTGGACGCCGCCCGGATGCGCCGGTTGTCCCGCTTCAATCGCAGGGCGATGCTGACGGCGGCCAGGGCCAGCAGGGACAGCAGGGCGACGATCTCGGTACGGTATTTCTCCAGGATGTCGCCGATGTCGAACTGGTCCAGGCGACCGGGATAGGCCTTCAATCGGAGCAGGATGGCCTCCACCGGGGCATAGTCGCCGGGTGGAGAGAAGCCGTAATAGCGGCCTTGCCGCGCCGCGGGGGAATCGGACGGGATGTTGAGCAAGGTCAGGGTGACCGCCTTGATGAGCTGTCTGGGCGCTCCCTTCAGCGCCGCAAACGGCCATTCCGGATAGAGTTCGGTGGAATGGCGCAGCGGGAAGTCGCTGTCGGTACGCAGGTCGATCACGCGCACCTGCCCGGGGTCCAGCTTGCCTTCTCGCGCCATGGCTTCCAGCACCCCGGTGCGCACGAAGCCGACATCGGCACGGTCCTCCAGAACCTCCGTGACGACCCGGTCCTGGGGCTGGCCCGTGAAGCTCAGGGAACGCACGTCGCCCGGCAAGTGGATGCCCGCCTTGAGCAGCGTCCACTGTTGCATGCGGTAGGCACCGAAGGATTGCTCATAGACGCCGGTGACCCGCTTGCCCCGGATATCCTCCAGGCTTTGGATGTCCTCCCGGTCGGCCCGGGTGAAGATGACGCCCCCGAACTGGGTGACCGGCCGCCCTTCCGCCATGGGCATCAGCGTGGCCAGGGCCGCCAGGCCATGCCGGGCGCGCAACTGGGCGTACTGTTCGGGCTGGGTGAGGATGAAATCCACCTGGTTATCGGCCACCGCCTGTTCCAGCCGTTCGTTGTGATAGGGGACGATCTGAAAGCGATAGCCGGGCAGACGCTCGTTCAGCAGCGCGGCCGTGGGGTTCCATTGGCGGGCGGGCAGATCAAGGTCGCGGAAGGACAGGACGCCGATGCGTACGGCGATATCGTCGGCACCGGCAGGCAGGGCCCAGGCCAGGAACAGCCACGGCAACAGCCAGAGTCCATGGCCGCGCATGCGCCATTGGATATCAGGTCGCGGGGAGTGATTTTCCATAATGATGCGGATGTTAGTGCCTACTCGGCCGATCTGCTAATCTAGACCGGCCATCGCCCACCAGACATGGATGTCCATGATGGTTTTCCGTGGCTTGCCAAGTCCCCGTTTTTTGCCTTCCGGCGGGGAAAGTGGGGCCGTCCCGATTCCTGATCCAGAGGCCGGATTGCCCGTACACATTTTTCCCGTCAGCCAACCCCAAAGGTGAGATAGCCCCATGCTTCGGTTTTCCCTGTGCCCAACCATGCCAAGGACCCATGCCCCTAACCCACGATGCCGGGCCCGGGGTGATAGGCCACACGCCCTGGCAATGCCACCTTTCCGGACCGTGCCATGAGCGACCGGTTGAGTGATCTGCTGATGGCCGCCCTGACGGCGCGATCCGGCCTGCTGGACCAGCTTCATGGCGAAGGGACCGACGCCTATCGCCTGTTCCACGGCAGCGTCGAAGGCCTGCCCGGACTGACGGTGGATCGCTACGGCGACCAGCTCCTGGTCCAGAGCTTCCATCAAGCACTGGCGCCGGAGCAACTGGCCGAGCTGGGGCGCTTCTATGGCGAGGCCCTGCCCGGCCTGGCCGTCATTTATAACGACCGGAGCCAGAGCCACTCGCGCATCGGCAATCCGTTGCAGGGCGATGCCAAGGTGGCCGCCCACACCTCCCGCGAGATCCATGAAGTGGGCGTTCGCTATCTCTACCAGGCCCGCCATGCCGGCCAGGACCCCTGGCTGTTCCTGGACCTGCGTGCGGGCCGCCGGCGCATCATGGCCGAAGCGCCGGGCAAGTCGGTCCTGAACCTGTTCGCCTACACCTGCGGCGTGGGCATCGCCGCCGCCAAGGCCGGCGCCAGCCATGTGGTGAATGTGGACTTCGCCGAATCCAGCCTGGAGGTAGGCAAGGAGAACGCCCGTCTGAACGAATTGTCCTGCCGACCCCGTTTCATCAAGAGCGACGTGTTCGCGGCGCTCCGTCAGTACGCGGGCCTGGGCCAGCCCAAGGTGGTGCGGGGCAAGCGCATGCCACCGTTTCCGGAACTGGCGCCGCGCCAGTTCGACATCGTGTTCCTGGACCCGCCGCGTTACGCCAAGAGCCCCTTCGGCGTGGTGGACCTGGTCAACGACTATCCGGCCCTGTTCAAGCCGGCGCTCCTGGCCACCGCCCCGGGCGGGCGCCTGCTCTGCTGCAACAACGTGGCGGAGGTGGACCGGGACGCCTGGCTGGAGCAACTGCAACGCAGTGCCCGCAAAGCCGGGCGGGAGATCACGAGCCACGAATGGATCGTGCCGGAAGCCGATTTTCCCAGCCCGGACGGCAGACCGCCCCTGAAGATGATCCTGCTGGGGGTCTAGAAGACTGTCGCAGGGTTGTGGCATGTGGGGCCTGGCTTGTCGCATTCGCGACAGAAAGGCTTGGCTATAAGCCTTTGAATTCATTGAGTCCGGCATATGGCATGGGGCTTGCAGAATCCCTGACACCAACGTCAGCGACCCCATCCAGCCATGGCCGAGATCATCAAGCGCAACAAAGCCCTCGCGGTGAATCCCCTCAAGGTGAGCCAGCCGGTGGGGGCGTCCCTGGCCTTCCTGGGCATCCATCGGGCGATACCCATGATGCACGGATCCCAGGGCTGCACGGCCTTTGCCAAGGTGTTCTTCGTGCGTCATTTCCGGGAGCCCATCCCCCTCCAGACCACGGCCATGGACCAGGCCAGCACCATCATGGGCGCGGACGAGAATGTCATCGTCGGTCTCCATACCGTGGCCGAGAAGAGCAAGCCGGCCCTGATCGGCCTGCCCACCACGGGGCTGTCCGAAACCGAAGGCACGGACATCCACCGGCTGGTACGGGAATTCCGTGCCCGCCACCCCGAGCATGACGGGATTCCCGTTATCCCGGTGAACACGCCGGATTATGCCGGGGGCCTGGAGTCGGGTTTCGCCCTGGCGGTGAAAGCCATCATCGACGTGCTGGTACCCATGGATACGTCCCGGGTCGGACAACGCAAGAAGCAGGTCACCATTCTGGCCGGCGCCCATCTCACGCCGGGGGACCTGGAACACGTACGGGAACTGGTGGAGACCTTCGGCCTGCGCCCCGTGATCCTGCCCGACCTGTCCGACGCCCTGGACGGCCACCTGACGGAAATGGCCTTCAGCCCCATCACCGTGGGCGGGACGCCGGTACCGGAGATTGCCCGTCTGGGCGAGTCGGCCGCCACCCTGGTACTGGGCCGGGCCCTGCACCCGGCGGCGGACCTGCTGCGCGAGCGGACCGGGGTGCCGGACTGGCGTTTCGACAGCCTGATGGGGCTGGAGGCCGTGGATGCCTTCGTATCGGCCTTGGCAGAGATCAGCGGCCAGCCCGTGCCGGAACGGATCGAGCGTCAACGGGCCCAGCTCCAGGACGCCATGGTGGATACCCATTTCATGCTGGGCTTCGCCCGGGTGGCCATCGCTGCCGACCCGGATCTGCTCTACGGCCTGGCCCGACTGGTGACCGGGATGGGGGGCGAGGTGACGGCGGCCGTGGCCCCGGCCAACGCACCCATCCTGGCGGATGTCCCGGCCGCGTGCGTCCACCTGGGTGATCTGGAAGACATGGAAAAGGCGGTCAGGGAGAAGTCAGCCCGGCATAAGGGCGCCGATCTGATCCTGTGCAATTCCCACGGCGTGGAGACCGCCCGCCGCCTGGGACTGCCCCTGGTGCGTGCGGGCTTTCCCCAGTATGACCTGATCGGCGGTTACCAGAAGCTGTGGGTCGGCTATCGCGGCACCCGGCAGACCCTGTTCGATCTCGCCAACACCCTGGTCCAGCACGGACAGCATGAACTGAAACCTTACCGCTCCCTGTATTCGGACCGGCCGGAGGATCGCCATGCGACATCTGAAACTCGTCCATTCCATTGAAGCGGAGTACCCCATGGACATTCGCATCGCCTTTGCCAGCGCCGACCGCAAGTCGGTGGACCAGCATTTCGGAGCCGCCGAGGCCTTTGTCATCTATGCCTTGTCGGGCAAGGAAAGCCGCTTGATGGAGGCGGTCCAGTTCCATGACAGCGATACCGCCATGGACGGCCACGAAGGCAAGCTGGCCGCCAAGATCGGCTTGCTCCACGGCTGTGCGGCGGTGTACTGCAACGCCGTGGGGGCGTCGGCCATCAAGCAGTTGCTGGCGGCGGGCATCCAGCCCATGAAGGTGCCGGAAGGCACCGCCATCGAGGCCCTGCTGGACAGCCTGGGCCAGTCCCTGACGGAGCACCCGCCCGCCTGGCTGCAAAAGGCCCGGGACCCGCGCGACAGCCGGCGCTTCGAGATCATGGACGCGGAAGGATGGTCGGAATGAGGCCCCTCCATTCCGGCCCCACGCGGCCCCCAAGACCGGCGCGGGCCAGGCCAAAGGCCTCGGGAGGTAACCGGTCATGATCGAAACCCGGGTCCGCGTCCTGTCTCACAGCCGGGGCATCAGCCTGGTGGAGGCCACCCAGGAAAATGGCTGCGGCGCCTGCGCCAGCCAGGGCCAGTGCGGCCTGTCCGGCCTGGGCCGGTATTTCAGCCGGCGCCGTCCCCCCATCGCCCTCGCCTGCGGCGCGGTCCAGTCCGGCCAGGAACTGACTGTCGCCGTATCCGAATCGGACCTGCTCCAGGCCGGACTCTGGGCCTATCTGCTGCCTTCCGGTCTGGCCCTGGCCGGGGCAGCCCTGATGGCGCCCCTGGGCGATCCCGCCTCCGTGGCCGGTGCCGCCCTGGGTGTGGCCACGGGCCTGGGGTTGGCCCGGCGCCTGGCCCGTTCCCCTCGAATTTCCATCGTTTCAGGAGAAACACCATGACCACCGCCACCCTTGAGCGGAACCCCCTGCTGGACACCGACTTCATCAAGGAGATGGTCAAGCAGATGCGCGCCATCGACAGCTACGGCACCTACGATGGCTGGCCCGAGGAACGCATCCTGGCGCCCTTCGTGAAGACCAAGGACGAGCGGCGGGAAATCCCCGTGATCGGCGACCCCGACGACGAGATCCTGGCCCGGGTCAAGGCCTTCTACAACGCCATCGCGGTGCTGATCGAGAAGGAATGCGGCCACATGGCCGTGCCCATGATCAACATCACCCACGAAGGCTTCGGCCGGGTGGCCATCACCGTGGGCAAGCTGGTCGCCCTGGACCGCACCCTGCGCGACGTGCACCGGTTCAGCTTCGAAAACCTGTCCAAGATGAAGGACGAAGCCGACAAGCACCTGTCCGTCGCCCTGGAAATCGTCGGCAAGTATCCGGACGTGGCCGGCCTGTGAAACCGGTGACGGAGTGACGAGTGAAACAGTGACGAGTGACACAGTGACAAGTGACAAACACCCGTTGCCTGATTCCCCCGTCACTTTGTCACTTTGTCACTTTGTCACTTTGTCACTGAGGTTTAGAAATGACCGAAGACGAACTCAAGGACCTCGACAAGGAGGTCAAGAAACTCAAGCGCCAGGCCAGCGAATGGGCCTCGCAACTGCACGACCTGGTGGAAGACCGCCTGCCGGCGGGCTATCACGAGATCCCGGGCATTGCCCAATCCACCTACGACGCCTGCAAGGCTTGGGCCGATGCCAACGCCCGCCTGGCCGCCGCCCAGAAAGGCTGACACCATGGACGCCTACACCGCACTGACCCGGGGCGGCACCGCCTGGACCCCGGAATTCGTTGTCGATCTCAACCAGAAGACCTGCATCGGCTGTGGCCGCTGCTTCAAGGTCTGCCCCCGGGACGTGTTGTCCCTGGAAGACCGGGACGAAGACGAGATGGACGAGGACATGGATGAGGACATGATGAGCGTCATGACCATCAAGAACGCCATGGACTGCATCGGCTGCGGCGCCTGCGGCCGGGTCTGCCCCAAGAACTGCTACACCCACGCGGCCATGCCGGTTTGAAGTGCGGTGACAGAGTGACAGAGTGACAGAGTGACAAAGTGACAAAGTGACAAAGTCACAACAGCACAGCGTCACCCGTCACCCGTCACCCGTCACTCGTCACTCGTCAC
>DYHB01000108.1 GCA_020724415.1 Thiobacillus sp. | reverse complement strand
GGCGACCCGCGGCTGGATAAGGCGCTGCGGGAGCGGATCACGGAGTTCGAAACGCACTGGCACCGGCTGCCCCTGGACGTGCAGGAGGATTATGCCCTGAAAGTCGGGCATCTGCGCCTGCTGCGCCGGCTGGCCGAACAGTACATCGCTCAGGGTCACCCGGCGGCGGTCCACCTGCAGGCGGCTGTCAGGGAGATGGAGGGGCGGGCGGTGCAGAGCGCGTGACCTTACCCCTACCCCGCGACGCCAGACATAGCACCGTCAAGGCTGAGGCCCTTTACCTGGGCGGATGGGGCAGGCTCGCCGGCAACCCACTCTCGAGATCCTGGGTCCGACGGACGGCGCGCCAGGGCCTCCGCGTGGCGCATACCAGGGCCGAACGCCGGCGGGTGATGGAAGTCTGGCGCCGGGTGCATTACCTCGGGGATCCCGCACGGGCGGACAGGCAGCCCAACTGGAGCCCCATAGGGTGCAGGTGCATCCGCATGAGCTACTACATGGACCTTCCGTGTTTGAGGCCTGAGCCGCAGCCGTGGATCCCGGCGGCCTGCGTGACCATCCGGTATGCGTTGCCCGGCGGGGTACCGGCCCACCTGGGGCTGTCGAGTCCGCTGGAGGCCCTGGAGATTGCCCGCAGCTTTGTGGCGGACGATCTGAGGTGGCCGGTGGTGCGGGACCTGTCGCCGGCGGTGCTCCGGGAGGTAGTCAGGAGAATGCGGGATGGCGGCGACTGGGCCCAGACCGTGGCCGGGCGGGTCAAATGGCGGCCGCGGTGGCTGCTTAGCTACGCTGACCCGGGTGTGGGGCATGACGGGGGCCTGTACCGGGGCGCCGGGGCGGAATACCTGGGTGAGTCGGTGGGCGGGAAGTTGTTGTTCGGGTGGTCTCTGACAGGGGGCGATAACTGATGAACCAGATTTACAAGGTGCTGCATGTCTTCGCCGGATCGGGTGGCGGTGGTCTGGGGTTTCAACAGGCCCGGGCCCAATTCCGCGGTGTCTTCGGCCAATTTGAAACCCTGTGCGGCATCGACGCTGACCCGGACGCCTGCGAGGATTTCCGCCGCCTGACGGGAGCCCCGGCGGTCCAGATGGATCTGTTCAGCGCCGAGGATTACGCCGCTTTCCACGGCAGGAAGCCGCCAGCCGATTGGCCGGAGGCGACGGCGGAGGATATACGCCGTGCATGCGGCGGTAGGCGCCCGGACGTCGTGTTCACAAGCCCGCCGTGCAAGGGGTTCAGTGGGCTGCTGCCCGCCGCCAGCGGCAAGAGCCCGAAATACCAAGCGCTCAACCGCCTGACATTCCGGGGCGTCTGGCTGGTGCTGGAGGCGTTCCGGGACGACCCGCCCGGGCTGGTCTTGCTGGAAAACGTCCCGCGCATCACGATCCGGGGCAAGGCGCTCCTGAAGGACATCAAGGGCCTGCTCCGGGCCTACGGCTACCTGATCCACGAGTCCGCCCACAACTGCGGCGAGCTGGGCAACCTGGCCCAAAACCGCCAGCGTTACCTCCTGGTGGCCAGGCGGCCGGAGCGGGTACCGGTGTGGCTGTACCAGCCGCCGCGGCTACCCGTCCGCGCCATCGGTGACGTGATCGGTCCCATGCCCCTGCCCGATGATCCTGCCGGCGGGCCGATGCACCGGACCCCGCGGCTGCAGTGGCGGACCTGGGTCCGGCTGGCCCTGATCCCTGCCGGTGGCGATTGGCGGGACCTGCGGGACATCGAGCCGAGTCAGTATCGGATCGAGCCGGTCGAGAGTCGCCACACGATGAAATACCGGGTGCAGGAGTGGGAGAACCCCGCCGCCACGGTGACGGGTATCCCTGACGTCCAGGCGGGCGCCCAGATCATCACCGACCCGCGCTTGCCCAGCGAAGGGCAGCAACACGCGAATAAGTACCGGGTTGAGGCATGGCAGGAGCCTGGCCACACGGTAACCGGAAACGACCGCCTCGGCAGCGGCGCTCCGTCCGTGGCAGACCCTCGGAAGCACATGATGCACACGGCCGACGGTCGCTATGACTGTTTTCACAATATCCACCGAGTCAGGTCCTGGGATGAGCCGTCGGGTGCTGTGACTGCCGCAGGTGCATCGGCCAAAGACGCTCCCTTGATCGCAGACCCCCGCCTCGGCCATCACGCCCGTGATGGGTCGCACAAGGTCGCTGCGTGGGACGGGCCTTCGACCAGCATCACGGGCAGCGCCGGGGTGACGGGCAGCAACGGAGTCGGGGCGGTGGCGGATCCTCGGGGCCTCGGTGGCCACGACAGCAAGTTTCGGGTGCAACGGTTCGACCGGCCCGCCCGCACCGTAACCGGCGACGTCTACATCGGGAGCGGGGCACCGTCGATCTCCGACCCCCGCCTGGGTCATGAGCCCATGGGCAACGGGCAGGGCGGCGGCGCTTACCACGTCCAGGACTGGGACGAGCCCGGCGGCTGTGTCACGGGAGATCCGAGCCCACGCAAGAGCGGCGGCAACTCTGTGATCGCCGACCCGCGGCTGGGCTGCACTCCCCGCAAGAGCACCTATCGCGTCATCCGGTGGGACGAACCCGCGCTCGCCGTGACCGGTGCGGGTGATGTGCATACTCAGGGTTCCGCCATCGTTGCCGATCCCCGGATCCCCGGCGACACCGAGCAGGGCGTGTGGGTGATCGTCGCCCTGGACGGCACCTGGCACCGGCCTCTGACCACCTACGAGCTGTGGGCGCTCCAAGGCGGCCCGCTCACGATGGCGGACGGATCGCCGGTGTGCCTGGCGGGCAAGAGTGATGCCAGGTGGCGCGAACGGATTGGAAATATGGTCCCGCCGCCGACTGCCCGCGCCATCGCCAGGCAGATGCTGCTGTGCCTGATGCAGAGCGAGGCCGGAGCGTGGGAGGCAAGCGCGACGGGGGTCTGGGTGGAGCCGCAAGAGGAGCGGGGTGAAGTGCCATGCTCGACCTGATGGACCATGTAGGCGCTATCCATGAGTTTAGCCGCCGCCATCGGCCCGACTGGATGGACCGGGATGAAGCGTTTCAGCATGTCTTCGCCTATTGCTGGGGCCGGCGCCACCATTACAACTCGGAACGCGGAGCCCCCACGACGTGGTTGGGATACGAGGCGCAGTCTGCCCTCTACAAGGCACGTCGGGCGCACGGTGCCCAAAAGCGGAGCGCGACGGTCCTTAGCTTGGAACAACTTCCCCGCAGCCTGGCGGCGCCAACTTATTTTGATCGTCATGCCGTCATGGACCTGCAAAGGGCTGTGCAGCGACTATCAGCACGGGAGCGCACGGTGCTGTTCTTGCGTTACTGGCACGGTCTCACCCGCAGAGCTGTGGGCAAAGTGCTGGGCCTCTCGCAATCGCAGATCAGCCGTATCGAACAGGCCGCGCTGAAACGGTTGCGGCGAGTTCTGGAGGTGCCCGCCGGTGAGTGAGGCCAACGTCGCCTACGAGGACTTTCTCGCTGAGAAAATCGTCAGGGTTGAGCCATCCGGATTCACCGTTATGGCGGACGCCGTAAATCCAGCACTATTCCCCTTTCAAAGAGACATTACCCGGTGGGCCCTCGGCAAGGGTAAAGCTGCCGTCTTCGCCGATTGCGGGATGGGCAAGACCCCGATGCAACTGGTGTGGGCCCAGCACGTCTGCGCCCACACCGGCGGCGCCGTGCTGATCGTCGCTCCCCTGGCTGTCTCCCGGCAGACGGTGGCCGAAGGCCTCAAGTTCGGCGTGACTGTTCACCCCTGCCGGCGGGGCCAAGACGTCCAGCCCGGCATCAACATCACCAATTACGAGATGCTGGAGCACTTCCGGCCGGACCAGTTTGAAGGCCTCGTCCTCGACGAATCGAGCATCCTCAAGTCCTACAGCGGTACATACCGCAGGGAACTGACCGACTTCGCCTCCACCATCCCGTTCCGGCTCGCCTGCACGGCGACACCGGCACCCAACGACCTGATTGAGATCATCAACCATGCCGAGTTCCTCGGGGTCATGCGGGGCAAGGAGATGATCGCCCTCTTCTTCACCCAGGATGGCAACACCACCCACAACTGGCGGCTCAAGGGCCATGCCAAGCAAGACTTTTGGCGGTGGCTGGCGTCGTGGGCCGTGGCCCTGCGGAAACCCTCTGACCTGGGGTATGCGGACGGACAGTTCGTGTTACCGCCGCTGCGAGTCCACCAGGAGACGGTCGAGGTGACGCAGGCGCCGTCCTGGAGCCTGATTCCCCTGGAGGCCGTCACGCTACAGGAACGACAGGCGGCCCGGCGGGATAGCCTTGAGGACCGTGTCCGGCGGTGTGCTGAACTGGTGAAATCCAGCGCAGAGCCCTGGATTGTCTGGTGTAACCTCAACGCCGAGAGTGAGGCCCTGGCCAAAGCCATACCGGGTGCGGTCGAGGTCAAGGGGTCTGACACCCCGGAACACAAGGAGCGGTCCATGTTGTGGTTTTCCGCCGGTGAAATTCGGGTCCTGGTGACCAAGCCGTCAATCGCGGGCTTTGGGATGAACTGGCAGCACTGCTCAAAGGTTGCGTTCGTGGGGCTTTCGGATTCCTGGGAGCAGTGGTACCAAGCCGTTCGCCGGTGTTGGCGGTTCGGCCAACAGAACCCCGTGGATGTCTACGTCATCACCGCAGAAACCGAGGGCGCCGTGGTGCGCAACATCGAGCGCAAGGAGCGGGAGGCCAGTCAACTGATGGACGAGCTGGTCAAACACATGAGCGGGCAGCAAATGGTGCATACGGCACGCCAGGAGATGGATTATCAGGAAGACATGGTGACCGGTCCGGCCTGGACGCTGTACCTGGGTGACTGCATCCAGGTCATCGACAAGATCGAGACCGAGTCGGTTGGCCTGTCGGTTTTTTCGCCACCCTTCCCCGGGATGTACGCCTACACCAACAGCGTGCACGACATCGGTAACTGTGAGCATATCGACCAGATGATTGCCCACTTCCGGTTCCTCGTCGGGCCGGATAAGTTGTTGCGGGTGACCAAGCCGGGCCGGTTGGCCTGCGTGCACCTGTGCCAGCTTACAGCCATGCTTAGCCGTGACGGGTATATCGGCCTGAAGGACTACCGCGGCCGGGTGATCCAGATGTTCGAAGAGGCCGGGTGGGTCTACGCCGGCGAGGTCACCATCGACAAAAATCCGCAGGTCCAGGCCACGCGCAACAAAGAGCGCGGTCTGCTGTTCAAGACCCTGGCCACGGACTCTTCGCTGATGCGGATGGCCCTCGGGGATTACCTGATCTACTTCCGCAAGCCCGGCGCCAACACTGAACCCATCCGGGCCGGCATGTCCCCGAAGTACAACAAGAACGGTGGCTGGATCACGGAGCAGGAATGGATCGAATGGGCGGCGCCAGTCTGGTACAGGCAGACGAAGGATTACCCCGGCGGCATCCGGGAAACGGACGTGCTCAATGTGCGGCAGGCTAAGGAGACCGACGATGAGCGGCACCTCTGCCCTCTCCAACTCAGCGTCATCGAACGGGCTGTGAAACTGTGGAGTGGTCCTGGCGATCTGGTTTTGAGTCCCTTCGCTGGCATCGGTAGCGAGGGGTATATGGCGGTCAAGCTGAAACGGCGGTTCGTGGGCATCGAACTAAAGCCGAGCTACTGGCGGGCGGCTCAAGAGAACCTAAAGCAGGCTTGGCGAGAGGCCAACGCTCAGTTGAGACTTGATGTGTGAGGTGAAAGCATGAGTAACACCGGCATCGATTACGCCACCAAGTCATGGAACATCGTGCATGGTTGTGACCCCGTATCGGAGGGGTGCCAACGCTGCTGGGCCAAGGGCATGGCAGCGCGGCTGCGGGGACGTGCCGGGTACCCGGTGGAGAACAACGGCTTTGCGGTCACCATTCGCCCCGACCGCCTGCTGGAACCCCTGGGGTGGAAAGAGCCGGAGCGCGTGGCAGTGGGTTTTATGGGCGACTTGTTCCATCCAAAGGTGCCGCGGGAGTTCATCTTTCGGGTGCTCGATATCGCCGTGCAGGCCCACCTGGAACGAGGCCATATGTTCCTGTTCCTTGCCAAGCGTGTTCGTCGGATGCGGCATCTGGTGACGGCCTACGTCGAGGGCGGCCACGTCTGTGGCGCCGGTCCGTTCTGCCGGGAACAACACGGCGGTAAGGGATGCCCACTCCCCGAGGGCCTGTTGTTCGGGTGCAGTGTGGAAAACCAGTTCTTCACCTGGCGCATCCTGGAATTACTGCGGGTGCCTGGGCGACTGTGGGTCAGCATTGAGCCGATGCTGTCACCGGTGTACCTGCGGAAGATTGGCGGCGATAGGTTTGGTTGGGGCCGGGTGGACGCCCTGGCCGGACTGCGATACGTGCGCGCCAACGCCATGGAGCATGGCTGCGAGTGGGAAACGGAATCCGTGCGGCGGCTGTCCCATGTGGCTCTGGGCTGCGAGAGCGGACCGGGTGCACGTTATATGGACGAGGATTGGGTGCGCAAGGTCAGGGATGATTGCGTCGAGACCGGCGTTCCCTTCTACTACAAGCAACGCCGGGAGAACGGCCGGGTGGTCCACCTGCCCGAATTGGACGGCCGGGTGTGGGACCAGTTGCCGGACTTGGCGGGGGTGCCGGCATGCGCGGGCTGACCCTGTACCAGCCACACGCGACGTTGGTCAGCCTGGCAGACCGGAATCGGTACCCGAACCAGGGCGACCTGTGCAAGCGCATCGAGACCCGGGCGCGCCGCATCAGCTACCGGGGATTGCTGGCGATACACGCGGCGGCGTCCTTTCCTGCCCACTACCGCGACCTGAACATGAACCTGGCCGTTCCAGCCATCACCCAGGCTTTGCACCGGGCGGGCTACTTCTACACCGCCCTGATGTTTGCGATGTCGCCGAGGCACGAGGTGCTGCCGCAGGGCAAGATTGTTGCCGTTTGCCGCCTGGTGTACTGCATCGAGATCACGGCTGAGAATGCGCCGCCTGAGCCGGAACGTAGCTTTGGCGACTATACCCCCGGCAGATGGGCGTGGCACCTGGAGAACATCACGGCCCTGCCCAAGCCTATCCCGTGCCGGGGGATGCAGGGGTTGTGGCGGGTACCGGCTGACGTGGTGGCCAGGATGGCGGAGATGGGGGTTGCGGCAAGTGGGTAAGGTGGTGAATTTCCCAACCCAGGTCGAGCATCGCGTGACGTTGACCCCTATTTATTTCGGCATCTGCGAGATGTGCGGGCAGGAGGCGGCCGCGGTTTCCCTGGCCGTCACTGGAGTTGAGTGCGTCGATACCTGGCCCAAGACGTGTCAGATTTGCCCGCAGGACTCCACGGTTTTCGAGCTGCACATTGGTGCACGGTGCATAGTCCGCGTGTTTGAGCCGGTTCTGGCTCGGAGTGGAGTGGTAGAACGGCTACGGGAGTTGTTGACCCCATGACCTGGCGCATCATCGCCACCGGCATCCTGGGTCTCACCACACGTCACCTGCATCCGGCGCTCCGCCAGGAGATCACCGAGTTGCTGCGCGAGATAACCGAAGGGTTGCGCTGAATGGCGGCCGGCAAACAGGCGCAGCGGCTACCCGAGGAGGTTCGGGAGCGGCTGGCCGCCGTCTACGCCCACCAGGATACACTCAGGCGGCGGGTGGCAGCAGCGGCGGCCGCCGGCGGCAAGGTGGACAGGTGGCCAGCATGGTTGACGGAAGTGTGGGTTGCTGAGTTGGAGCGAGAGGTTCAGGAGGAATCTGTTGGGCGGTGATCCTGTGAGC
>DYHB01000248.1 GCA_020724415.1 Thiobacillus sp. | reverse complement strand
TCCTGGCCGCGCTGCCCATCATCCTGTGGCAGGTGTGGAGCTTCATTCTGCCGGCGCTCAAACGGGACGAGCGGAAATACTTCACGTTGTTTGTGGTTATTTCCTACCTGGCGTTTATCGGGGGCATCGCTTTCTCCTTCTTCGTGGTGTTCCGCCTGGGCGTGCAGTTCCTGCTCCGGTTCAGCGGCGAAGAGCTGATCCCGATGCTCACGCTGGCCAACTACGTGTCATTCACCATCAAGTTCACCCTGCCGTTCGGCCTGGTGGCCGAGTTGCCCTTGGCGGCCTACCTGCTGGCCAAGCTCGGAGTGATCACCAGGGCGTTAATGATCAAAATTCGCAAGCATGCCCTGCTGATCATCGTCATCATCTCGGCGATGCTCACCCCGGCCGACCTGTTAACGTGCCTCTTGCTGGCCACGCCGATGTACAGCCTGTTCGAGTTATCCATCTTCATTGTCGGCATGGTGGAGAAGCGCAAGGCCAAAGCGCGGGAGAAGGCCGAGCGCGAGGCCGAGGCGGCCGAGACCGCATAGGGACGCTTGGCCGGACCTGCCGGGCGCGGGAGATTACATCTGTTACGAGAGGGAGGCGGTCAGGTGAGGAGGAGGAAGAAGATCAGCATCGTCGGGGCCGGGAACGTGGGTGCGACCTGTGCGCACTGGGTGGCGGCCAAGGAACTGGGGGACATCGTCCTGCTCGACGTGGTGGCGGGGGTGCCCCAGGGGAAGGCGCTCGACCTGATGGAAGCGGCACCGATCGAGGGACTGGACTGTATGATCACCGGGACGAACGACTACCGCGACACGGCCGGTTCCGACGTCGCCGTGATCACGGCCGGGGTGGCCCGCAAGCCCGGGATGAGCCGGGACGACCTGGTGAACATCAACGTCAAAATCGTGCAGCAGGCGGCAACCGAGATCGCCCGTTACTCACCGGACGCACTGATCATCGTGGTTACCAACCCGTTGGACGTAATGTGCTACGTGGCCTACAAGGCCGCCGGCCTGCCCAGCGGGAAGGTGTTCGGGATGTCCGGGATCCTGGATGGGGCCCGGTTCCGCACCTTTGTGGCCCTGGAACTGGGAATCTCGTTCGAGGACGTGACCACCCTGGTGCTGGGCGGGCACGGCGACCATATGGTACCCCTGGTGCGGTAC
>DYHB01000107.1 GCA_020724415.1 Thiobacillus sp. | reverse complement strand
GTGGCCTTGTCCTTGGCGGACACGTGCAGGATGCCGTTGGCGTCGATGTCGAAGGTGACCTCGATCTGGGGCATGCCGCGCGGCGCGGGCGGAATGTCGGACAGGTTGAACTGGCCCAGGCTCTTGTTGCCCGAGGCCATCTCGCGCTCCCCTTGCAGGACGTGGATGGTCACCGCCGTCTGGTTGTCGTCGGCGGTGGAGAAGACCTGGTTGGCCCGGGTGGGGATGGTGGTGTTCTTGGGGATCAGCTTGGTCATGACGCCGCCCAGGGTCTCGATGCCCAGGGACAAGGGGGTCACGTCCAGCAGCAGCACGTCCTTGACTTCCCCCTGCAGCACGCCGCCCTGGATGGCGGCGCCCACGGCCACGGCCTCGTCCGGGTTCACGTCCTTGCGCGGCTACTTGCCGAAGAACTCCTTCACCACTTCCTGAACCTTGGGCATGCGGGTCTGGCCGCCGACCAGGATCACGTCGTCGATGTCGCTCACCTTCACGCCGGCGTCTTTGATGGCGATCTTGCAGGGCTCGATGGTGCGGTTCACCAGGTCTTCCACCAGGCTTTCGAACTTGGCCCGGGTGATCTTCATGACCAGGTGCTTGGGCCCGGAAGCGTCAGCGGTGATGTAGGGCAGGTTGATCTCGGTCTGCTGGCCGGAAGACAGCTCGATCTTGGCCTTCTCGGCAGCTTCCTTCAGGCGTTGCAGGGCCAGCACGTCCTTCTTCAGGTCCACGCCCTGCTCTTTCTTGAACTCCTCGATGATGTAATCGATGATGCGCTGGTCGAAATCCTCGCCACCCAGGAAGGTATCGCCATTGGTGGAGAGCACTTCGAACTGATGCTCGCCTTCCACTTCGGCAATCTCGATGATGGAAATGTCGAAGGTGCCTCCGCCCAGGTCGAACACGGCAATCTTGCGGTCACCTTCCTTCTTGTCCATGCCATAGGCCAGGGCCGCGGCGGTGGGCTCGTTGATGATGCGCTTCACTTCCAGGCCGGCGATGCGGCCGGCATCCTTGGTGGCCTGGCGCTGGGAATCGTTGAAGTAGGCCGGTACCGTGATGACGGCTTCGGTGACGGCCTCGCCCAGGTAGTCCTCGGCGGTCTTCTTCATCTTGCGCAGGACCTCTGCGGAAACTTGGGGCGGGGCGATCTTCTTGTCCCGCACGTCCACCCAGGCATCGCCGTTGTCGGCCTTGACGATCCTGTAGGGCATCAGGGCGATGTCCTTCTGGACTTCCTTTTCCTCGAACCGGCGGCCGATCAGGCGCTTGACCGCATACAGGGTGTTTTTGGGGTTGGTGACGGCCTGGCGCTTGGCCGGCGCCCCGGCCAGGATCTCGCCGTCCTCGGTGTAGGCGATGATGGAGGGGGTGGTGCGGGCGCCCTCGGAGTTCTCGATGACCTTGGGCTTGCCGCCTTCCATGATGGCGACACAGGAGTTGGTGGTGCCCAGGTCGATGCCGATGATCTTGCTCATTGTGGTCTTCCTCTAAATGTATTGAACCTGTCCGGGATATGGGATTGATATGGGCAACTTCAAGTCGCCGGGCTCAACTGCCCTTGGCCTTGGTCACCATCACCAGGGCGGGACGCAGGATGCGTTCATTGAGGGCATAGCCCTTCTGGAGCACCTGGGCCACCGTGTTGGGCTCGCCCTCCCCGTCCACCATGCCGATTGCCTGGTGATAATTAGGATCAAGTTTTTCTCCCATTGGATTGATTTCATTGACGTTGTTCTTTTCAAACACCGTCGATAGTTGTTTCAGGGTCAGTTCAACGCCACTCAAGGTGCTCTCCAGGGTGGCCGTCTCCCTGGCAGCCAGGGCGGCTTCCAGACTGTCCTTCACCGCGAGCAGATCACCGGCAAATTTGTCCAGGGCAAACTTGCGCGCCTTCTCCACATCTTCCAGGGCACGGCGCCGGACATTCTCGGTCTCGGCCTTGGCCCGCAACCAGGCATCGTGATGTTCCTGGGCCTTCAGTTCCGCCTGGCGCAGCAGTTCTTCCAAGCCGGGCATGGCCTCCTTGTCGGGCGTGGCCTGGGCAGCATCCTGGGGACGATCGGCCATGGGAGTAGCGGTCTCGCTTGCGGGGCTTGCGTTATCGCGGGCGTTCTTCTCGTGGGCTTCGTTCACTTGCTCTGACATGAAAAATATCCTCCAAAAACCTCAGCCTGTATGGGGGCGTTTCCATGGGTTTCAAGAGCAGCACAGGAAAAGGTGATGAAAATTACAGCCATGTGACCTCGCCCGTGGTTTACTTGTCCCGGCAATCCGCTTTTGGTTGCACCCACGGGCCTGCCGCCGGGCGTGGATTGCGGCTCCACCGGACCCGGGCGACTCAAGAATCGCCTGTATCGGACGATATCACTCAAGCAGACACATAATTTTCCAGGGAACCCCGACATGGCCAAGAGCAGCAAGGCAAGTTCTGACAACAAGCGACGCCATGAACGTCTGAGTTCCCATCGGTCGGCAACGCTCCTGTCTGCCGGCCAACCGCCCACGTCGGTGGAGATCCGGGATTTTTGTCCGATGGGTCTGTATCTGAGCTACGGCGAGGACGCCTCCCCGCGGACCGAATCCAGACCCGGAGCACATCCGGTCGCCGCGGCTGCCTCACCCAAGCTCGGGAGTCTGGTCGAAGTAAGCTTCAAGGGGAGCAAGCAGGGCACGGCCGCCCCTTTCCGGATCCGTGGCCGAATCGTCCACGCCGAGCCCCTGGGGCTGGGTCTGCTGGTGGAAAAGATGCCGCCCCAGGCCTATGCATCGCTCCAGGAGGACAGCCTGAGGGCCGCCCCCGCCCCCCATGGCCGGATCAATCCGGATTCGGACCAGGGTTTGCGCCAGGCTTGCCGGAACCGCTTGCAGACCTTCCTGCTGGCCCTGGAAGAGGATTTCCACGCCCGGGCGGAGCGGGACCTGATCAAGGCCCAGGCCGAAGCCTATTTCATGGATTCGTCCCGTTTCCAACTCGGCATCCAGACCCTGGGCTCCCAGCGGGTCCAGTTACAGACCAGCTATCGCGGGTTGGTCACCCAATGCCTGGACGCCCTGGAAACGGGAACCCCCCTGCCTGCATTTCAGGACAAACCCCAGGAAGAGGAACTGTCCCTGGTGGAGGAGGACGCCTTCGAGGACTGGCTGGCCCAGTCGTCGGTCATCCATCAACTGGAACTGGCCTACAAGCCGGCGCTGGCCAACCTGCAAGGAGCGCTGGGACAGCTCCTAAACACCGCCGTCGAGCGGGAAAACAATCCCTTTGGACCGGAAGTGCTCTGCCGGGCCTTCGGCTACGTGCTGCGTCAATTGAACCTGCCCAGGAACCTGCGCGAGCAGGTCTACAAATCCTTGGGCACCAGCCTGGCCGCCTTGCTCGCCCCCCTGTACGAGGAGCTCAATGTCCTGTTGAAGCCGGTGGCCGATCGCCTGACCCAGAACGCGATCATCAAGTCCCCCCTGCCCCCGACCGCCCCCCAGGCGTCCCCTGCCCAGGCCACCGCCACTGCAACAGTGCACCCGGATGCCCCCCAGGACACGGGATCGGGCCAGGCCGCTGCCCGGGAACGGGCCCTGACGGAGCTGAACGAGCTTCTGGAAGGCTTGCTGGGGCCCTACAAGGCGGGCAATACCGGAGCCAGCATGCCCTCTGGGGGAGCACGGGATGCCATGGCCTACAACCTGGGCAGCATCCTGACCCAGCTGAACCAGATGGCCGGGCCTGCCCGGGGCAAGAAAGGGGCCGGCAACTGGAGCCATCCGCTCCTGGCACCCATGGATCCGCGCAAGGGCGACAGCAGCATGGCCCTGGAGGACAACCACAACCTGGTCCGGGTGCTGAACCATCTGAGCGAGGCCTTCCAGACCCTGGACCAAGCCCCGCCCGAGAGTGGCACACCGATCGGAACGGCACGTCGCACTGTCCCCAAGATCCGCCAGGACGCCGCCCTGCAACACCTGCTGGCCACCCTGGACACCCTGCCCCCCCGCACCCCCGCCGAAAAGGGGGCGCCTTCCGTGTCCCTGGCGGAGCGGCTGCATGCCCATGCCCTGCAAATCCTGGATGGGCCGGTCCCGGAGGCCGCCCGCACCACCCTGGACAGCATGACCCGACTGCTGGACATGGCCGGAGGCGAACTGCCGAGCCATTCCCAACTCGAACCCCTCATCAGCGCCATCGAGCGCCCCCTGCTCAAGCTGGCCCTGACCGATCCCTCCTTTCTGGGCGACATGGGCCATCCAGCCAAACAGGTGGTGGATTTGCTGGATCAATACAGCATTGCCACGGATGACCAGGGGCGATTTTTCGATCCCAAGCTGCACCAGTTTCTCTCCCTGCTGGTGGAGCGGCTGCTGGCCCGGGCGAGCCAGGAGCCCGGGGTGTTCGGCCTGGCCCGGGATTACCTGGCGCGCATGCTCGGACCCATCCGGCAATCCCGGCGCCGCCGGGTTGCCCTGATGCAGGAAACCTGCGAGGCCAAGGAACGGATCAAGAGTGCCCGCCTGCGGACCCATGACGCCCTGGAGAACCACTTGGGCGGCAAATCCATCCCGGTGGTTCTGAATCGATTCCTGGACCAGGGCTGGCGCCAGTACATGGTGCTCCTCGAGCTGCGCAAGGGCCTCAACCATCCGGACTGGCAGCGGGCCATGACGGCCGTGAAAATGCTCTGGGACTGGCTGCAGCCGGTGAACCGCAACAATCCACCCACGGGCCAGGCGGTAGCCGAGATGATGGCCTTCCTGGAAGAGAAGATCGCCAGCGTGAACACGGAGCCGGACAACGTGGTCCAGCTGCTGGACGAACTGACCGCGCCCCTGCTGCGCCGGGACGACACCGACCGGGATCAGCTGGCCACCGTGACCATGCCGGCCCAAAAGCCCAGCGCCGGCCGATCGGCGGCATCCGCCAGCCCGGAGTTGCTGGATTGGGCCGGCCGACTGGTCATCGGAGACTGGTGGCTGATCACCCAGGGCAGCCTCAAGGTGCCCATGCAATTGATCTGGCTCAGCGAGCCTCAAGGCCAATGCGCCTTCGTCAACCGGTCCGCCACCCAGAAGCTGGAATTGAGCCTTGCGGAATTGAAGCAGCGGCTGGATGGGGGGACCGCCCTGACCACGAGCAACCGGGACCAGTCCCTGTTCGAACGTTCGGGCTATGCCGTCATCGACGACATGTACCAGCGTCTCAACCACGAAGCCAGCCACGATCCCGTCACCAACCTGCTCAACCGCAAGGGCTTCATGCGGGTGTTGCTGGGCGAGGGCATGCAGCAGGATGGCCAGAGCCACTATATCGGTATCCTGGAGTTCGACCAGTTTCGGGTCATCTACAACAACTGCGGCAGCGAGGCGGGCGAAACCCTATCCCGCACCCTGAGTTCGGAGATCACGGCGGAATTGGACCGGGACGACATCGTGGCGGCCCTGCGGGATGACACCTTTGCCGTGTTGCTGCCCAAGCGCAACCGCATCCAGGTACTGGACATCGCCGGCAAGCTGCTCAAGCGCCTCAAGGACTACCGGTTCGTCCATGAACGGGAGCGCTACAGCATCGGCGTCAGCATTGGCATCGCGGAATACCAGCCCACCACCACCGCTCCGGAAGAAGCCATGCGCAATGCCGACGCCGCCTGCCTGATGGCAAAGTCGGCCGGGCGCAACCGAATCCAGCGTTACGAGCCCAGCAGCGAGCAATTGCGTGCCCAGCAAAGCCTGATGAGCTGGGCCGGGCGCATCGACCAGATCGTCCAGGACGAAGGCCTGTACCTGCGCTGCCAGAAGGTGGAACCCCTGGACCGCAGCTTGCTGCCCTATTACGAAATCCTGCTGGGCATCCGGGACCAGGACGGGGAGATCGGGCCAAAGGGGTTCCTGCCCGCCGTGGAACGCTGGAACCGCAGCCACGAAATCGACATGTGGGTGGTGGAACGCACCTTCGAATGGATCGATGCCAATCCTGCCTCCTTCGAGCAGACGGGAGGCTTTGCCATCAACCTGGCCTCCTCCTCCCTGAACAACCCGGAAGTGCTGGCCTATCTGCACGGGAAGCTGGGTCGGGCGGGCTTCTCGGTGGACAAGATCACCTTCGAACTGACCGAGACCAGCACCATCGACAACTACCAGGCGGCCCGGGAATTCATCCGCCAGATCCGCCGCTATGGCTGCCACTTTTCGGTGGACGACCTGGGCAGCGGATATTCCTCCTTCGCCCACCTCAAGAACCTGCGCACCGACTCCATCAAGATCGACGGCATCTTTGTCCAGGAATGTGACCGGAACTCCACGGACCTGGCCATGGTGAAATCCATGAACGACATCGGTCACGCCCTGGGCCTGAAAACCGTGGCCGAGTTCGTGGAAACCCCGGAAGTGCTGGCCAGGATGCGGGAGATCGGCGTGGATTACGTCCAGGGCTTTGCGTTGCACAAGCCGGTGCCCCTGTGTCAGCTTTCCCTGGAACCCTGCTTGCCGGCCATGCCCATTACCCAGCCCCCGGAAGCCTTTTCCGACAGCCTGCCACCCGCCAGCGAGCCGGCGGAATCCGGGTCTGAATTGCCTGACGAACCGGCGACAACCTTGCCTGATGCCGACACCGAGGGCGTTGCCAGTCCGCGCCCGAGCCGGCGCTACGCCTGGCACAACCCCAACTCAAGCCGCTTCGGCCAGTCTTAGGGCGTCTTCCACATCCACGGCCACGGGCCGGGAGACGCCCGGTTCGGGCATGGTGATGCCCACCAGATGCTGGGCCAGCTCCATGGTGATGCGGTTGTGGGTGATGAACATGAACTGGGTCTCTTCCGACATCTTGGCCACCAGCCGGCACAGACGCTCGGTGTTGCTGTCGTCCAGGGGGGCATCCACCTCGTCCAGCAGGCAGAACGGCGCGGGATTCAAGCGGAAGAAGGCAAAGACCAGGGACAGGGCGGTCAAGGCCTTCTCCCCGCCGGACAGCAGATGGATGGAACTGTTCTTCTTGCCCGGTGGCTGGGCCATGACGGCCACGCCGGCATCCAGGATTTCCTCCCCGGTCAGGATGAGCTGGGCCTCGCCGCCGCCGAACAGTTCCGTGAACAGGTTGCGGAATTCGCGGCTCACGGCATCGTAGGTGTCCTTGAGCCGGGCCCGGGTCTCGGCATCGATGCGCCGGATGGCCTCTTCCAGGGTCTCCGCCGCCGTGTTCAGGTCCTCGGCCTGGGCGTCCAGGTAGTTCTTGCGTTCCTGGGTGCTTTCCAGCTCCTGGAGGGCCGCCATGTTCACCGGCCCCAGGTCGGCGATGGCCTTGTCCAGGCGTTCCAGCTCGGCCCGGATCCAGGACTCGCTGCGCCCCTCCAGTCCGGCCGCCCCGATGGCCTGGCGCAGCTCGTCCAGGTCCACCCCCTCCAGTTCCTCCTGGAAGCGGGCCTCCAGCAGGCGGGATTCCTGGAGCTTCAGTTCCACGCCCTGGCCCCGCTCCTTCAGGGGGTCCAGGGCCCGCTCGGTCTTCAATCGTTCGGCTTCCTTGGCCTGGAGCTGGGCGTTGATGCCTTCCAGGGCATTGCGGGCCGCCGTCAGGGCGGCCTCGGACTGTTGACGCTGTTCCAGGGCCTGAACCAGGGCCTCGTTGATGGGGGTTTCCTGGGTCCGGGCCAGTTCCTCCTCCAGCCGCTGCTGGGTGGCGGCCAGATCCTGCTGGGCCTGCTCCACCCGGCCCAGCCGCTCTTCCAGGTCTTTCAGGCGATGGCTCAGGGAGCGCACCTGGAATCCGGCCTCCTGGCTTTCCCGTTCCGCCTGGCGCTGCATCTCCCGGACCGACTGGAACTTCTGGTCCGCCGCCTGGCGGGCATGACGCACCTCTTCCAGGCGTTCCTTGGTCAGGTCGTATTCCATCCGGGCCGCTTCCAGCCGTTCGCTGGCCTCGTTCCAGGCCTCGGATTCCGCATCCAGCTGGGTATACAGCTCGTCCAGGTCATGGTCGATCTGGGCACGCCGGTCGGCCACCCGCCTGGCGGCCTCCTGGAGGCGGACCAGGGCCACCTGGAGCTGGTGCACCTGGCCCTGGGCCTGGTTCTGCTGGGCGCGCAAGGCCTCCACCTGGCGTTGACCGGCCTGAAGGGCAGCTTCGGCCTCCAGCAGCTCC
>DYHB01000247.1 GCA_020724415.1 Thiobacillus sp. | reverse complement strand
TCCCTCCTGGGTAATAGCGTACACGCTCCCAGGAGGGCCGATGGAGTCTGCCGTTATGGGCGAGGCTTCAGAGCGGCCTTCGCCGTCGCGATTTCCGCCTCTGCGCGCTCGAGCGCAGCCATGGCGGCGTCGACGTCCGGAGCTGGGGTGACGGGTGCCGGATCCGGCTGGGCGGGCGTGACAATCGCCGGCTGCGCCTGCACCGTTCGGGCGTACGGGGTGGCGGCGAGCTGGCGGATAGTCTCTAGCCCAAAGTTGTCCATGACCCACCAGGTAATGCTGGGCACGCCCCAGTTGGCTGCCAGCGCGGACAGGCGGGGCACGACACCGTTGTAGATGTCGAAAGCCGGGATGATGGGCCGCTGCGGCTGGAGCGCGGCAAACCCCTGGGGGCCAGTCCACGCCGCGCTCTGCTGGCCGCCGTACTGGGCACCACCATAGCTACGGTTCCACACCAGATCAGGGTCCGAAACCTGCAGGGTAGCCGGATAGGCCTGCGGTAAGAACGCCTCGCAGTGCTCTTGCCACGCCTGCCAAGGGAACCGCGGGTGTTGATCCACCCAACCCCAGCTACTGTACAGCCAGCGGCCCCGGACGCCCAGCAGCTTCAGGTTCTGAAACAATAGCCTGGTCCTCTCACTCGCGCTCGGTTCACGATCCCACTCGATTTCGGGATCGAAAATGTACCAGCGGTCGGGATTCGCCGGCGCGCATGCGTCCAGCGCCTCGGCGATCACTGCGATAACATCGGGGTCAAAATCGCCAGGGTGAGTATACGCCCAGGGGATCAGCAGTAGGCCTGCCTCCGCGCAGGGCTGCACCAGCGCCCTGACGTGCTTTGCCCACTCCCCAGGGCCACGGGCAGCCTTGCGGGCGGTGCCCTCGTGGTACTTGGCCAGGATGCCGCGCAAACCAGACCGCCGGGCCAGATCCACAATGCCCTGCGGCGTCCCGTCAGCCGTCCGTTCGGCCGTCCACAGCCAACCGTATTGACCTGGGGGCAACACTTGTTGTGTCAGTATCGACATTGGCCGTCACCTCTCTCGGGTTCGCCCCCGTTATCTCAGGAGTCGATGCCCAGGTGCTGTTTGATCGCCTGCAACTCCAGTAGGATCAGTTCCTGCGTTTCGGCCTGGCTGCGGTTAGGCTTGGCGGCCAGTTCCCGCCGCCTTCTATGCTCTGGCCGCTGGCCGACTCTGAGC
>DYHB01000106.1 GCA_020724415.1 Thiobacillus sp. | reverse complement strand
ACGAAGCTCTGCCCCACCCCGGCGGCATGACCCGCTATGGCATTCCCGAATACCGCCTGCCCTACGACGCCATCGACCGGGATGTGGACGTGATCCGATCGGTAGGCGTGGACATCCGCTGCAATGTGAAGATCGGTGCCGATATCACCCTGGACCAACTGCGCAGCCAGAACGATGCCGTACTGCTCGCCCTGGGGCTGCAACTCGGCCGCGCCACCCGCATCCCGGGCAGCGAACATCCGGACGTGCGCCGCGCCGTGGACCTGCTGCGCCGGGCCACCACCGGCGAGGCAATCGAGGTACCGCAGAAGGCCGTGGTGATCGGCGGCGGCAACGTGGCCATGGACATCGCCCGCACCCTGGCCCGGCTCCAGAAGTTGCGCTACGGCCAGGTGCAGGTGATCGTGACCGCCCTGGAGGAATTGGACCATTTCCTGGCCGATCCGGAAGAGATCAAGGAATCCGGCGAGGAAGACATCCTCATCCTGCCTGCCCGGGGTCCCCGGGAGGTGGTCCTGGACCAGGGTCGCGTGGTCGGCCTGAAGACCTGGAAGGTGAAGGCCATCTTCGACGCCCAGGGTCGCTTCGCACCCACCTATGACGAAGCGGACGAACAGATCCACCCGGCCGACATGGTGGTCGAGGCCATCGGCCAGATGACCGACACCGCCCTGCTGGGCGAGGCCTTGACGGAACAACTGGCCTGGAATCGGGGTCGATTGCAGACGGACGCCGGTGGCCGCACCAGCGAAGCCTGGCTCTGGGCCAGCGGCGACATGGTCCGAGGCCCGGACGTGGTCACCGCCGTAGCCGATGGTCACCGGGTGGCCGCCAGCATTCATGAAGCGGTGATGAGTGACAAAGTGACACAGTGACAAAGTGACAAACTGCGATTGGCTCAAGTCACTCGTCACTCGTCACTCGTCACCCGTTACTCGTCACCCGTCACTCGTCACTTTGTCACTCACCTCATGGAGACAGAAATGACTGAAGGCACCCATGGCGTCGATCGCCTGCGCGGCAAAACCAGCCTGAAGGAGATTCTTGAGGTCGCCACGCATTTCGAGGCCAGCGCCCGGGATTTCTACACCGCCCTGATCCCCCGGGTCAGCAAGCGCATCCGCTATCTGGTGGAGGAACTGGCCGCAGAGGAACAGGCCCATTACGATCTGTTCGCCGGGTTGGCCCAACGTGGGGACATCGCCGAACAGGTGAAGGTGGAAATTCAGCGCACCGCCAGCGACAGCCAGTTCTCCGACTGCATACACTTGCCCGACCTGGGCGACAACCCGGATGACCAGGCGGTGCTGCAATACGCCATGGGCCGGGAACACGCCGCCATGGGCCACTATGGCGAGCTGGCCGAAACCACGCCTGCGGGGCCGATCCGGGACCTGTTCATCTACCTGGCCAGCGAGGAAACCAAGCACAAGCTGGAACTGGAAAAAATCTATTACGAAGTCGTCCACCGGGGTGGCGGGGTCTGAGCGACGCCCCAGCCCCCGCACTAGAGGACCCGGGTTCAGGCAAGCCGGCCGGCCACCTGGGTAATGCGTTCGGCCATGGCCGCGACCCGCTTGTCCAGGCCGGCATCCGTCAGCCGGCCATCGGCATCGAAGGCCTGATCCGCACCGGGGATGGCCACTACCCCGGGCAACACCAGCATGCCTACCGTATCCAGCACACGACGCACGTGATCCAGTCCCCGCATCCCGCCCAGGCTGCCCGGCGAGGCCGCTAACAGCCCGGCCACCTTCCCTGCAAATGGGTTGCTGCCTCGTACCCGTGGCGTGCGAGACACCCAGTCCAGGGTGTTTTTGAGCAAGGGGGACAAGGAATTGTTGTACTCCGGCGAGGCGATCAGCAAGCCCTGTTGCTGGGCAATCAACTCCTGGAGATGGAAGGCGGTCTCGGGCGGACCGGACTCTGCCTCGGTATCACCGTCGTAAAGGGGCATGGGATAGTCGGCCAGGTGGATCAGGGTGACGGCAGCGCCGGCTGCCCGGGCATGGTCGGCGGCCAATCGGGCCAGCTTCTGGTTCAGGGAATCACGCCGGAGGCTGCCGGCAAACACGAGGATATTGGGATTCATGGGGCTCGATTCAAGGTAAGCAAGTAAGTCAAACAGACTGCCAGGGGTCCGGGCCTCCTGCCCGGTCCCTGACGATCAATCCCGGAAAGCTTCCACGGGAATGGCGATGCGGACCTCGTTGCCCACGGCCGGCAGGTACTTCATCATGCCGAACTCGGAGCGCTTCAGGGTGGTGGTGACCTCGGCACCGCAGGTCCATTTGCGGTTCAGCAGATGGGGGCCACAGCGGTAATTGCTGATGTCCAGCTTCACCGGGCGGGTCACGCCCAACAGCGTAAGGGTGCCCTCCGCGGCCACCGGTACGCCGTTGGAGAAGCGTACCTGATCGGCCTTGAACGTCATGGTGGGGTACTTTTCCACATTGAAGAAATCCTCGCCCCGCATGTGCTTGTCCCACTCTTCCAGCCCCATGTCGATGGATGCCGTGTCGATGGTGATGTCGATGCTGCCGGTCCCGGACCGGGCATCCAGCATGACCTTGCCGTCGGTCTTGTTGAATCGTCCCCGCTGCATGGAAAAGCCGAGGTGGCTGATCTCGAAGATGGGGAAGGTATGGCGGGTATCGAGACTGAAACGTTCGACCGCATGGGCCGGCAACGCCATGACGGCGGCCAGCAGGGACACAAGCAGGGGGGTCTTCATGGCATATCCTCTCTATAGGTAACAATGGCGTTGGAACGTCACTTCTTGGGTTTGGCGGGGGTCGTGGCCGCCGCCGTCACGGTAAACTTGATCTGGACCTCGTCGGCCACCACGCCGGGGTCGCCCCAGGCGCCCTCGCCGATGCCATAGTCCAGGCGCTTGAGTACGAAACCACCCTCGAACACGCCCTGGTTTCCGACGGGCCGGAAGGTGAAGGGCGTCACCACGTCCCGGCTGCGGCCCTTGATCTCCATCCGGCCCCGGGCCTCGTAACGACCACCACCCAGGCTGCGCACGGACGTGGACTCGAACCGTGCCTGGGGAAAGCGCTTCACGTCGAACCAGTTCTTGCCCACCACCTCGCCATTGGCTTCGTTGGAACCGGCATCCACGCTGGCCAGGTCGATGCTGAGCACCACCTTGCCCGCTTCAGGGCGGGCCGGATCGAAATTCAAGCGGGCATCGAAGCGGCTGAAGGTTCCCTCGACAGGCACCCCCATCTGCCTTGACACGAATTCAAGTTTGCTGCGCTCGGGCACAAAACGACTGAAGTCGGCCGCCTGGGCACTGCTCACCAACAACACGGGCAGGATCATCCATCGGAAAACCATTCCATCAACTCCTTTTCAGCCAGGGCATCATCCGGGCCGCGATACCATCCCGGTCGATGAACAGGTGTTTCAGGGCTGCTCCCACATGCAGAGCCAGCAGTACCATCAAGAGACCGTTCAGGACTTCATGAGTTTCCTGGAGCCACTCGCCCAGGGCTTCATGCCTGGGCACCAGGTCCGGCAAGGGCACGACCCCGAACCAGACCGTCTGGAAGCCCTTGGCAGAACTCATCAGCCAGCCGGACAGGGGTATGGCGAACATCAGCACGTACAAGGCCCCGTGGATGCCATGGGCGCTCCAGCGCTGCCAGCGCGGCAAACTGTCCGGCAATGGCGGTGGCCGATGGCTCAGGCGCCATAGCACCCTGAGCACGAGCAGCATGAACAGCGTCACTCCAAGCCACTTGTGCCAGGAATACAGTTTGAGCTTGGTGGGCGAGAGATCCAGCTCGGTCATCACCAGGCCCAGGGGCAAGGCAGCCAGGATCATCACGGCCATCATCCAGTGAAGGGTGATGGCCGGCCAACGGTATTTCCCTGCTTGCATAAGCGAATCGCCTATAAATACAAAGTTATCGAACTATGATTGCCATGCTAGACCGATCAAACCAGCGGTGAAATCGGAATATTTTCATTCAATCATTCAGGATTTCTGAACATGAAACTCTCCCTGGACGCCCTGGAAGCCCTGGACGCCATCGATCGCCACGGCAGCTTTGCGGCCGCCGCCCGTGTCCTGCACCGGGTGCCTTCGGCCATGACCTACACCATACAGAAATTGGAACAGGATTTGGATGTCCCCCTGTTCGACCGGGCCGGGCACCGTGCCTCGCTGACCGAAGCGGGGCGTGAGCTGCTGCGGGAAGGACGCCATCTTCTGGCAGCGGCCGGCAAACTGGAATGCCGGGTCCGCCAGGTGGCCAAGGGTTGGGAAACGGAGCTGGTCATTGCCGTGAATCACCTGTTGCCCATGGCGTTTCTCTACCCCCTGATCGGGGAGTACTACGACCGTCACGGCCAGACCCGCATACGCCTCACACGGGAGGCCCTGACCGGCTGCTGGGACGCCCTGGCCGATCAGCGCGCCGATCTGGTGGTGGGCGCCAGCGGCGATGCTCCGGGCAGTGGCTATGCCACCCGGGACCTGGGCTCCATGGACTTCGTGTTCGCCCTTGCCCCCAGCCATCCCCTGGCCAGCGAGACCGAACCTCTCGCTTCGGAGGTCCGGGCAAAGTATCGTGCCGTGGTCATGGCCGATACGTCACGCCGCCTTCCGGTCCGTACCGTCGGCCTGGTCTCCGGTCAGGACACCCTGACCGTGCCAGATCTCCAGGCCAAACTGGAAGCGCAACTGGCAGGCCACGGGACTGGCTTCCTGCCCGAATACCTGGCCAGGGAACCCATCAGCACCGGTCGTCTGCTGCGCAGGCGCATCGTGGAAGGGGATCCCACCGAGCACCTGAGCCTGGCCTGGCGAAGCCGGGAAGATGGCCGTACGGCAGAATGGTTCAGAAACCGCCTGCTTGCCATGGCAGGCAGCCTGAATGCCGGCTGGTCACAAGGCACGTGAATCCCCTGCTCGGGCAATCAGGGCGCCACGGAGCCCTTGCCAAAAAAAAACTAAAGTTCACTTAAGCATGACCGCTATTACTTCTGCGCAGCTTCAGTGACGATCAGGCCCGAGGGATGGGACGACCCGGTCAGCTACAGGCCCGTGAGGTACTGAACACGCCTTGAGCAGTGCCTGAGCAACCATTGATCCCACGCCAAGGAGGCCCGATGAAAACCCATGCATGCAAGACCTTGCTGAGTCTCTTTCTTGTGTCATTTGTCAGCCTAAGCCCCCAACCAGCCCTGGCGGAGCTTCCAGCCGCAGTCCAGGCCAAGGTGGATCAGTACAAGAAGAAACTGGTGGACTGGGCCGCCCATCCCACCATCGTCCAGGCCGTCAAGGACTCCAATGCCAAAGGAGGCCCCATTCCGGGCATGAACAATGGCAAATGGGATGCCCTCTCGGACAAGGACCCCCTGGTCACTGCCCTCCTGTCCAGTCCCGCCAGCAAGCTGGTAAACCAGTGGGAAGGGGACAAGGGCATCAACAAGCTCTTCATCCGTGACGAAAAGGGCAACATGGTGGCGGGTAGCGAGAAATCGCTGATCTACAACGCAGCCGCCCGTCCACCTTTCAAGGAGGCCATGAAGGGCAAGCCCTGGGGCGGCAACAAGATCCAGCCCGACCCCACCACCCAGATCAAGAGTGTCCATGCCTCGGCCCCCATTCTTGACGGCGGCAAGGTCATCGGCGTCATTCATACGGCCGTCACTGCCGAGTAAACCTGGGCGCCTGCGGGCGCCTCCCGACGGGAGGAAAAAATGATCCATCTGAATGGAATTCGGGTCGGGCCCCGGTTGCTGCTGGGCTTCGGCGTCATGATCGCCCTGCTGCTCATCACCCTGATGATTGGATTGAGCCGCATGGCCATGATCCAGGGCAACCTGGATCAGATCGTGAAAGAGAACTACGCCAAGATCACGCTGATCAACACCATGCGGGACTCCGTACGCTTCCGGGGTATCGCCCTGAGGGACATGGTTTTGCAGGAGGACTTCGGCTTCAAGCGCAATGAATCCAAGCTGATGAACGAGGCCCGCCAGGCCTACCAGCAGGCCGCCGACTCGCTTGAGAAGCTGCTCGACAACGAGGGCGAGAAGGCCCTGTTCGAAGCCATCCGGACCGCCGACCAGACCGCTACGGATGGCCTGAACCAAGTAGTTGACGCCTCACTGTCCGATGACAATGCCACGGCTCAGGCCCTGTTACGGGATTCCATCCGTGGTCAGCAACGGGGTCTCATCAAGGCATTGGAGGCCATGCTCGGCCACCTGGTCGAGGACAGCACCGCCCTGGCCGCCCAGGCCGAAAAGGCCTATCGGTCCGCCGTGATCATGACCGTGAGCCTTGGTTTGCTCAGTGTGCTGGCCGGGGCCGCCCTGGCCTGGGGTATCACCCGCAGCCTGACAGGACGGCTGGACAAGGCCGTCCACATCGCCCAGCGCATTGCCGCCGGGGATCTGACCGGCAAGGTGAACGACAATGGCAAGGATGAACTGGCAATCCTCCTGCGTTCCCTGGACGACATGAACAGTGCCCTGTCGAACCTGATCGGACATGTCTCGGAATCCGCCCATCAGGTCACCCGATCAGCCACCGATCTGTCCGGTTCGACCCAGGCCGTGGCATCCCTGGCTGACGACCAGTCCCAACAAGTCATGCAGGTGAGCGCCTCCATGGAGCAGATGGGCGTCTCCATTGCCGAAGTGGCCGAAGACGCCGCCGCCGTAGCCACCTCGGCCAACAAGGCCCGGGACGTGGCCATCCAAGGCAACCAGAACATGCAGCAGAGCGTGGTGGCCACGGAACGCATCGTGGAAAGCGTCAGCCAGTCGAGCACCGCCATTGACGAGTTGCGCCAGCAGATCGAGCAGATTTCCAACGTCACCCAGGTCATTCGGGACATCGCGGACCAGACCAACCTGCTGGCCCTAAATGCGGCCATCGAAGCAGCCAGGGCCGGCGAGCAGGGCCGCGGTTTCGCGGTGGTGGCAGACGAGGTGCGCAAGCTGGCCGAACGCACCTCCGCCAGCACCCTCTCCATCACGGAAACCGTCACCAGTGTCAGTGACAAAACCACCCAAGTGGTGGGTGCCATGGCCAAGGTCAGCGCGGACGTGAACGAGAATGCCCAGATCAGCCAGGTCACTCGCAAACAGCTGGACGAGATCGTGGCCGCCGCCACCGATGTCAACAGGCTCATCCAGCATATCGCCGGCGCCACCCAGGAGCAGACCCGGGCCAGCCATGAGACGGCCGCGTCCATGGAGCGGATCAGCCAGATCAGCGAACGGAACAGTGCCACCATGCATGAACTGGATGACGCCGCGCGCCAGTTGAGCGGTACAGCCAATACCCTGCAGTCCCTGGTGGAGCGCTTCAAGCTCCGCTGACCGCCCCGCTGCCCCCGGCACCTGCCGGGGGCAGCCACCAAGCCGCGCAGACGGGCCTTTCCTGCTGCCCAGATTCGAGGCAGGCCATCCCATGCCGCCTTGCCCAAGCCTCCCCTGATCCCATTTGTTTGCCGCCACGCAGGCACTTACAATGGGCCCAATACACCGAGGAGGCACCATGACCCACAACCTCATCATCGCCAAGAATGACCATGCCGCGCTGAGCTTGCTGCCCCAGATGGCCAATCGGCATGGCCTGATCACCGGAGCCACCGGGACCGGAAAGACCGTCACCCTGCAAACCCTGGCCGAGCAGTTCTCGGCCATCGGCGTACCCTGCTTCATGTCGGATGTGAAGGGAGATCTGTCCGGACTCTCCCAACCCGGCGGCGGCAACAAGAAGGTGGAGGAACGCAAGCAGCAACTGGGTCTGGAAGGCCATGCCTACCAAGGCTATCCAGTCACCCTGTGGGACCCATTCGGGGACATGGGACACCCGGTCCGGGCCACCATTTCCGATCTGGGGCCGTTGCTTCTGGCCCGGATGCTGGACCTGAACGAGACCCAGACCGGGGTGTTGAATCTGGTCTTCAAGGTGGCAGACGACAACGGCCTGCTGCTGCTGGACCTGAAAGACCTTCGGGCCATGCTGCAATTCGTGGGCGAGAACACCAAGCAATTCACCACGGAGTACGGCAACATCTCCTCGGCAAGCGTGGGGGCTATCCAGCGTGGCCTCCTGGCCCTGGAATCCCAGGGGGGAGAAAAGATTTTCGGCGAGCCCATGCTGAACATCGACGACCTGATGCAGACCGACGCCGGCAAGGGGGTGATCAACATCCTGTCGGCCGACAAGCTGATGCTGGCCCCCAAGATGTACGC
>DYHB01000246.1 GCA_020724415.1 Thiobacillus sp. | reverse complement strand
AAGGCTTTGCCCACGGCTTTGTGGTCACCAGCGAAACCGCTCTGTTCACCTACAAATGCACGGATTTCTACGCCCCGAAAGACGAAGGCAGCATCCTCTGGAACGATCCTGACCTGGCCATCGACTGGCCCCTAAAAGATGTAGAACTTTCGGCTAAAGACAGCCTAGCCCAAAGATTGGTAGACTACCCCCAAGAACGCCTGCCCCAATGGCACCCCACACAATCACAACAACGCTAACCCGCACCGGACCCCTATAACCCCCTGCCCAAAACAATATGTCAAAGACATTACTCATCACCGGCGGCGCCGGCTTCATCGGTTCTGCCGTCATCCGGCACCTGATCGCCAACACCGGCCACACGGTCGTCAACGTGGACTGCCTGACCTACGCCGGCAACCTGGACTCCCTGGCCCCGGTGTCGGCGGACCCCCGCTACACCTTTGAACAGGTGGACATCCGGGATGCCGCCGAAGTGAACCGGCTGTTCGCCCAATACCAGCCCGACGGCATCATGCATCTGGCCGCCGAAAGCCACGTGGACCGGTCCATCGACGGCCCGGCCGAGTTCATCCAGACCAACATCGTCGGCACCTACACCCTGCTGGAGGCCGCCCGGCATTACTGGAACGGCTTGGACGGCGACCGGAAGACCGGCTTCCGCTTCCACCACATCTCCACCGACGAGGTCTACGGCAGCCTGGGCGACACCGGCCTGTTCACCGAGCAGACGTGCTACGAACCCAACTCGCCCTATTCCGCCAGCAAGGCCTCCTCCGACCACCTGGTCCGGGCCTGGCACCACACCTACGGCCTGCCCGTGGTCACCACCAACTGCTCCAACAACTACGGCCCCTACCACTTCCCGGAAAAGCTCATCCCCCTGATGATCCTCAACGCCCTGGACGGCAAGCCCCTGCCGGTCTACGGCAAGGGCAACCAGATCCGGGACTGGCTCTACGTGGACGACCACGCCCGGGCCCTGGTCCTGGTCCTGGAACAAGGCACCCCGGGCGAGACCTACAACATCGGCGGCCATAACGAACGCCAGAACATCCAAGTCGTCCACCTGCTGTGCGACCTGCTGGAAGAGATGCACCCCGACAAACCCGCCGGCGTGGCCCACTACAAAGACCTGATCACCTATGTCGCCGACCGTCCCGGCCACGACCTGCGCTACGCCATCGACGCCAGCAAGATCGAACGGGAACTGGGCTGGAC
>DYHB01000105.1 GCA_020724415.1 Thiobacillus sp. | reverse complement strand
CGGGATAGACCTCGAGCACCTCGGCGATGAGGGCTTCGGTCTCTTCACGGGTCAGGTTAGACATTGCGTTCTCCTTTCACGCCGCCGCCAATCCGCGGACGGCATGTTGGGTTGATCTCGCCCGCCCCGTCGGGGGCAGGCCGCTCACATCAAGCTGCTGCGGCCTCGGCGGCCAACTCCGCGGCCGTCTTGCCGACGATGGACTCGTCTTCTTCCTCGATGATGCCGAACTCCATCATCAGGTCTTCCAGCTCATCCATGGTGATGGGGGTGGGGATCACCAGCTTCTTGTTGTTGATGACCTTGTTGGCCAGGGCGCGGTACTCGTCGGCCTGCTTGGCCTGGGGGTTGTACTCGATGACCGTCATGCGGCGGATCTCGGCCCGCTGCACTTCGTTGTCCCGGGGGATGAAGTGGATCATCTGGCTGCCCAGCTTGCTGGCCAGGGCTTCGATCAGCTCGTCCTCGCGGGCGGTGTTGCGGCTGTTGCAGATCAGGCCGGCCAGACGCACGCCGCCGGAGTTGGCGTACTTCACGATGCCCTTGGCGATGTTGTTGGCGGCGTACATGGCCATCATCTCGCCGGAGACGACGATGTAGATCTCCTGGGCCTTGTTCTCGCGGATGGGCATGGCGAAACCGCCGCACACCACGTCACCCAGCACGTCGTAGAACACGAAATCCAGGTCTTCCTCGTAGGCGCCTTCCTCTTCCAGGAAGTTGATGGCGGTGATCACACCGCGACCGGCACAGCCCACGCCCGGCTCGGGACCGCCCGATTCCACGCACTTCACGCTGCCGTAACCCACCTTGAGTACGTCCTCCAGCTCCAGGTCTTCCACGGAACCGGCCTCGGCGGCCAGGTGCATGATGGTGTTCTGGGCCTTGGCATGGAGGATCAGGCGGGTGGAGTCGGCCTTGGGATCACAACCGACGATCATCACCTTCTTGCCAGCTTCGGCCAGGGCGGCCACCAGATTCTGAGTGGTAGTAGACTTGCCGATACCACCCTTGCCATAAATGGCGCATTGACGCAGACCCATGATTTTTCTCCTTACGATCAGAAAACGGGATGCGATGGAAACCTTCTCGCACCAGATCATTCGCAAGGCTTGTGCCAAACAGCGTATGGCTGTCTAAGTGTTTGATATGAAAAGACTTGAAAGAGGATATGACGATCCCGAAACAAGTGCAGGACACGACAATGGCCAGGCCATTGTCGGTCTAGACACAACAATGCCTGTGTCTGACGCCAGTCCCAGCCTGCCCGTCCGGGCCCGACTGCCCATCAACCGATGCAGCCTGCCTGCCGTACTGCTGGGGAGCGTGACCTACCAGCGCCATCCCGTACCGTTGACCCTGGATGGCGTTCTGGAACTCCACAAACAGTTGTTCATGCAACTGGACGGCATGACCGACCCGGGACAAAGGGCGCGCCTGTTCCAGGACCACATGTCCGCCACGTTCAGCCTGGACAGTCCGGAGGAGGCTGGATACCAGCCCGGGACCAGCCTGGACCGCAGCAAGGCCAGCTATCTGCGCACCCTGCGCGGCTGGGCCTTCGCCAGCGATGGCCTGGAGGGGGCGGTCCTGAAAGGCTGGGTGGAATCCCGCTTTGGGCTGTTGCCCCGCTACCATGGCGGTCTGGTGCGGGACGTGTCCGGCGCAACCTATCGTGCCTATCTGGAACAGCGGGCCCGCGGCCTGTATGGGACCAACGCCCTGGAAGCCCAGCTGGATCTGGTGTTCACCTATTGCCAATATGAATTGGGTCGCCAATGGCCCGGTCGGACCCACATCACCCTGTATCGGGGCGTGAACCGGGTCGGCGATCACGAGGTGTTGCAGACGCTGGATGACCGTCGGTGCCGGGTGCTGCTCAATAGCCTGTCATCCTTCACCGACCAGCGCGACCGTGCCGGCGAGTTTGGCGACACGATCCTGGAAGTGGCCATTCCCCTGGCCAAGGTTGCGTTCTTCCACCGGCTGCTGCCCGGCAAGCTCCAGGGCGAAGATGAATATGCGGTGATCGGCGGCGTGTACGAAGTGAGCTACACCAACGAATGACACCACCTGGCTGTCCCTGGCAGGGGTGGCAGGCAGCCATAAATAGCCCATGACTAACAAACAATTAAATATATTCAATTAGAACTATTGTCTGGCCTGGCCTTTAATGACATCACTCCCCCGCTACCCGGGGGCCGTCATCAAGGAGCGTAATCATGACTGCCAGAATCAACAGCACCGACAAGCAACGTCAGGGCGAGCGTCGCCCGCAGGAGGCCGGCCGGTCCGGAACCATCGGCCAGTCCATCCAGTCCAGCGTATGTCATGCCCTGGTCATGCTGGGCATGGGCATCGAAGGCATGAGCTGCGGCGGCGACATCACTCCGCCGGGAAAACGCTGACCCCCCATACTGCCCACCACACCAACACTACCCGATAGGAGATCACCATGTCAGACCAAAACACTCCCTCCAGCGGCAAATGCCCCGTCATGCATGGCGGCGCCACCACCACCTCCATGTCCAACATGGACTGGTGGCCCAAGGCCCTGAACCTGGACATCCTGCACCAGCATGACAGCAAGACCAATCCCATGGACCCCGGCTTCAACTACCGGGAAGAAGTCAAGAAACTGGACTTTGCCGCCCTCAAGAAGGACCTCACGGCCCTCATGACCGACAGCCAGGACTGGTGGCCCGCCGACTGGGGCCACTACGGCGGCCTGATGATCCGCATGTCCTGGCATGCGGCCGGTACCTATCGCATCGCCGATGGTCGGGGCGGCGCCGGCACCGGCAACCAGCGCTTCGCCCCCATCAATTCCTGGCCCGACAACGTCAACCTGGACAAGGCTCGCCGTCTGTTGTGGCCGATCAAGAAAAAGTACGGCAACAAGCTGTCCTGGGCCGACCTCATCGCCTATGCCGGCACCATCGCCTATGAATCCATGGGCCTGAAGACCTACGGCTTCGCCTTCGGCCGGGAAGACATCTGGCACCCGGAGAAGGACACCTACTGGGGCTCGGAGAAGGAATGGCTGGCCCCCAGCGGCAGCGAGGGCAGCCGATATTCCGGCGAACGGGACCTGGAAAACCCCCTGGCGGCCGTGATGATGGGCCTCATCTACGTCAACCCGGAAGGCGTGGACGGCAAGCCCGACCCCCTGAAGACCGCCCGGGACGTGCGCGTCACCTTCGAGCGCATGGCCATGAACGATGAAGAGACCGTGGCCCTCACCGCCGGCGGCCACACCGTCGGCAAGGCCCACGGCAATGGCAGCGCCGCCAACCTGGGTCCCAATCCGGAAGGGGCCGACCTGGAAGAACAGGGCTTTGGCTGGGTGAACCACAAGACCCGGGGCATCGCAGGCGACACCGTGTCCAGCGGCATCGAGGGCGCCTGGACCACGAATCCCACCCAGTGGGACAACGGCTACTTCCACCTGCTGCTCAACTACGACTGGGAACTGAAGAAGAGCCCCGCCGGCGCTTGGCAGTGGGAACCCGTGAACATCAAGGAAGAAGACAAGCCGGTGGACGCGGAAAACCCCAATGTGCGCCGCAACCCCATCATGACCGACGCCGACATGGCCATGAAGATGGACCCGGCCTACCGTGTCATTTCCGAGCGCTTCCACAAGGACCCGGCCTACTTCTCAGAGGTCTTCGCCCGGGCCTGGTTCAAGCTCACCCACCGGGACATGGGCCCCAAGGCCCGCTACATCGGCCCGGACGTGCCCCAGGAAGACCTGGTCTGGCAAGACCCGGTGCCCGCCGGCAACAGCAGCTACGACGTAGCCGCCGTGAAGGCCAGGATCGCCGCCGCCGGTTTGAGCGTGGGCGACATGGTCGCCACCGCCTGGGACAGTGCCCGCACCTTCCGGGGTTCCGACAAGCGGGGCGGGGCCAACGGCGCCCGCATCCGTCTGGCGCCCCAGCGGGACTGGGAAGGCAACGAGCCCGCCCGTCTGGCCAAGGTCCTGGCGGTGTATGAAAAGATCGCCGCCGAGACCGGCGCCAGCGTGGCCGATGTGATCGTGCTGGCCGGCAACGTGGGCGTGGAGCAGGCCGCCAAGGCCGCCGGCGTCAACGTCTCCGTGCCCTTCGCGCCGGGCCGGGGCGATGCCACCCAGGCCATGACCGACGTCACCTCCTTCGAAGTGCTGGAACCGGTGGCGGACGGTTTCCGCAACTGGCAGAAGAAGGACTATGTGGTCAAGCCGGAAGAGCTGTTGCTGGACCGTGCCCAGTTGATGGGCCTCACCGCCCATGAAATGACGGCCCTGGTGGGTGGCCTGCGGGTCCTGGGCACCAACCATGGTGGTACCGCCCACGGTGTCTTCACGGACCGGGTCGGCACCCTGAGCAACGACTTCTTCGTCAACCTGACCGACATGGCCTACACCTGGAAGCCGGCGGGCAGCAACCTGTACGAGATCCGGGACCGCAAGACCGGTGCCGTGCGGTGGACCGCCACCCGGGTGGATTTGGTGTTCGGCTCCAACTCCATCCTGCGGGCCTACGCCGAGGTCTATGCCCAGGATGACAACCGGGAGAAGTTCGTGAAGGACTTCGTCGCCGCCTGGACCAAGGTGATGAACGCCGACCGCTTCGACCTGGGCTGACATCCGCCGGCCGCCCCGCCCGGGAAGCCTCCCTGGGCAGGGCGGCCCTTGTCCGGCCCCGCCGTTGCCCCGGTGCCCGTGCCAGCTCTGTGGGCCGGGTTGACGGCAATCGAGCCGGCTCAGACCGGTCCGCGTGACGCGCGCTTGGCCTGGTTGACTCGACCCATGGCCTCCTCCAGGCTGACGACTTCATATTTCGGTGCGTAATCGGCGAAGGCGCCGAAGACGGTCACCACCTTCTCGGCACTGCCCTGGCCCTTGAAGTCGCTCTTTTCCAGGGCCAGTTCATCCATCAGTTCGTTCCAGACCATGCCGTCGGTCATGGGGATAAGGACCACCTTGACCCCGCCTGCCTCGGTGACCATGGGCTTGGAGATGTTCACCACGTACAGCACGGCCTTCATGTCCGGGGCGAAATCCGCCTGGTATTTTTCCAGCAGCGGCTGGATCAGGGCCAGATCGTCCAGGGAGCCCGCCAGGAGCTTGATCCTGTCCGCATCCGCCAGCAGGACCCCGCCCAGCAGCCCTGCGACCGGTGGCTTGCGGCGTCCCTGGGCGTCGGCAATCTCGCCGTCCACTACCACCAGATCGCCGCGATAGGCATACAGGCCACCTCCGGCCGCCTCCTTGAAATTGACGTTGTAAAACCCCTGGTTGCTTTCATACCGGTCCAACAGCATGGCTTTCCCCTTGCATTGAGTGAATGACTGGCTGTCATTTCGCAAAATCCGGGCCAGCCCAAGGGTTGTTGCAAAACCGTCGCGTCATGGCCCTGTTCGGCCACTTTTCAGCCCGTTCTGGCCCCATGCCAGGCCAGCCGGGGGTCGCCGTGTGCGACAGGGCGCTCCGGTTTGGCGTACATGCGACACAAGTTCCCATGCCTCACGCGTGCTGCCAGGCCATCTCCCGGACGGGCCTGATTCTTGCAACGAGCCCGTCATCCCTTTCCACTCTCAAGGATGCTTCATGAGCACTGACTTCGAACCGATCCTGTCCGGCCTGGCCGAAGGCCGGGTGGTCCCCTTTCTGGGCCCGGGTGCCCTGGCCGGCGTGACCAGCACGGCCACGGGGGAAACCATGCCTGCCGACAGCCATAGCCTGATCCTGGCCCTCAATAACGGGCAGCCCATGTCACCCAAGCTGATGTTCGAGTTCTCCCGGGCCGCCATGCATGTAGAACTGAAGCGGGGCCGCAGTGCCTTGACCAAGTTTCTGGACAAGACCTATCGGGACACCGCCTGGAGCCCCTCGGCTCTGCATCTTTGGCTGGCGGAGCAGGGTTTTCCGTATGTGGTGGACACGAACCGGGACACCCAATTGCAGCTGGCCATGGCCAGCCGACCCCATACCCTGGTGGTGGGCTTGGCCCGCATGGCGGGTGCGGAGCATCGATTCAAGGTGTTCCAGTCGGATGGCAAGGACTATGCACCGGTCTCGCCCGACCAGGTGGACAGTCGCCTGCCGGTGCTGTTCAAGCCCGTGGGCAGTCCCCTGCCGGAAGCCAGCTACATTGCCTCGGATGCCGACTTTGTCGATTATCTGACTGAACTCATGGGAGGCTTCGCCATTCCCGGCTTCATCAAGCGCAGGCGGCCGGGGCTGCGCTACCTGCTCCTGGGCCTGCGCCTGAATCGGGATACCGAACGGATGCTGTTGTCCGAGATCGGCTATGCCGCCGGTTCCCCTGCCGGCTGGGCGCTGATTCCCTCGCCCACCGACAAGGAACGTCGTTTCCTGGAGCGGCTGAACTACCGGATCATCCCCGCCGATGTGGGAGACTTCCTCGCGGCGGCCGGGGTCCCGGTTCCCGCCGCTGCCCGCCAGGCGGCATGAGGCAGGTCCCGGCAGGCGCTTCTCCCCGCTCGCCGGGCCATGTGCCTGCCCACCCATGACGCTTCGCCAGGGTGTCGCTTCCGCGTGGGGTCTCCCTCGGTACGGTGGGACGCCCTGGCAGCATCTGCGCCACGGGCAAGAAAAGCGAGTACGCTTTCATTGCGCCATCCACGTGTACGATGCGTACCATTTCGAAGAGGAGAAAACGATGCCGACATTCATCCGCCTGGGCCTGGCCTTGATGGCCGCGCTTCTGACCATCACCCTTCCCGCCCAGGCTGAGGGCAGCCCGGAAGCCGAGGCGCGGTCGGTCTTTGTCAAGCTGGTGTCCGCGGCCAAGGGCAATCAACTGGCCGAGTTCAAGAAGCTGATTGCCAAGGTGGACCTGCAGGAAATGGAAGCCCTGGAGAAGGAAAGGAGCGGGTTTTTCAAAATGATGATGGGCGTGGTGGGTGCGGAAGATCCCAAGGATTTCAGTGCCGAAAGCCAAGGCAATGCCATCATCTTCACCAAGCACAAGCCGGTGCAGACACCGGACATGAGCAGTTCCCAAACCACCCGCGTGACCCTGATCCGTGAGGGCAAGCAGTGGAAGTTCGGCAAGGCGGATCGCTGACGCAGCCTGGCCTCGCCCGCCGGGATCGCGCCGGGTTCAGCCCCTGCTGGAGGGCCTCAGAGGCTGACCGATTCGATGAAGGCCACTTCCTCGCCCCCGTTCAGGGGCGTTTCAGGCCCGGCATCCTGCTTGTTGACTGTCACCCGAAGGGTGCTGCGTTGCTGGCCGAAGGCCTTTTGCCAGTCTCCGCCCCGGCTGGATAGGAGCCTCATGAGCAGGGCGATGGTCTTCACGTTGGGGGGCAGGCGCAAGGTTTCGCGACCGATGGCTACCTGTTCCATGAGGTCGCCAAAATAGTAGACCGTGATGGGTTGCATGGGGGGACTCCTGTTGAGGGTGGCCGGATATTACCGGAAGGCTGAACGGTATAATGGGCCCTGACCCGCCAATTTCCAGTCCCCGCCCATGCCCGATCTCCTCGAAGGCCTGAATCCAGACCAGCTGGCCGCCGTCACTGTTTCAGGCTCTGCCCTGGTCCTGGCGGGCGCCGGTTCCGGCAAGACCCGGGTCCTGACCTCCCGTATCGCCTGGCTGATCCAGACGGCCCAGGTCTCGCCCATGGGCATCCTGGCCGTCACCTTCACCAACAAGGCGGCCAAGGAAATGCTGGTGCGCCTGTCGGCCATGCTGCCCATCAATACCCGGGGCATGTGGGTCGGCACATTCCATGGCCTCTGCAACCGCTTCCTGCGTACCCACCACCGGGAAGCCGGGCTGCCCCAGATGTTCCAGATCCTGGACAGCCAGGACCAGCTGGCCGCCATCAAGCGCCTGCTCAAGACCCTGAATGCCGACACCGAGAAATTCGAACCCCGCAAACTGCAGGCGTTCATCAACGTCAACAAGGAAGCCGGGCTGCGGGCCGACAAGGTGGAAGCCTATGACCCCTATAGCCGACGACTGGTGGAATACTTTGCCGAATACGATGCCCAGTGCCAGCGGGAGGGAGTGACCGACTTTGCCGAACTCCTGCTCCGGGCGTGGGAGGTTCTGTCCCGCAATGCCCTGCTCCGGGAACACTACCAGGAACGCTTCCGGCACATCCTGGTGGACGAATTCCAGGATACCAGCCGCCTGCAATATGCCTGGTTGAAGCTCCTGTGTGGCCCGGCCAGCCAGCTCTTCGCCGTGGGTGACGACGACCAGTCCATCTACGCCTTCCGGGGTGCCAATGTCGGCAACATGGGCCAGCTCATGGAAGACATGGCCATCGAACAACCCATCAAGCTGACCCGCAACTACCGCTCCCATTCCACCATCCTGGATGCCGCCAATGCGGTCATCGCCCACAACCGCAACCGGTTGGGCAAGGATCTGTGGACCGACGCCGGCAAGGGCGAGGTGATCCGGCATTTCCAGGC
>DYHB01000245.1 GCA_020724415.1 Thiobacillus sp. | reverse complement strand
GAGATTTTTTCTCGCGTTCAGGAAGCGAAACGAGTAGCGGACCTTGAAGAACTGGTCAGAGACCTGCGAAAGAGAGTCTGTTGACGGCCATCCAGAACTGACCCACCTGAAGGGGTAATAGCCATCGAAATCTGACCCACTTGTGATTGGCTACCCTGCTCGTTTTTTGAGCAGGGGCGTGAGGAGTGATCAAAGTGGGCATGTTGGCCAAGATAAGGCGGATGCACATCCGCGACGGCCTGTCGCTGCGGGAGATTGCACGACAGACCGGGCTGTCGAGAAACACCCTACGGCGCTGGCTGAGGCAAGCCGAAGTTGTCGAACCGAAGTACCCGGCGCGGAAGAACAAGAGCGTCCTGGACCCCTGGGCGGAGCAATTGCGGCAATGGCTGCAAACGGACAGCCACCGGACCAAGCGGGAGCGGCGCACCGCCTTGGCCCTGTATCAGGCCATCCGGGCGCAAGGGTATCCGGGCAGCTACAACCGAGTTTGCGCCTTTGTGCGGCGCTGGCGGGTTGAAGCTACCGCTGCCCCCAAGCGGGCAGCCTACGTACCCCTGAGCTTTGCCCTGGGCGAAGCCTTCCAGTTCGACTGGAGCGTCGAGTACCTGTTCGTTGGCGGCTTGCGCCGGCGACTGGAAGTGGCCCATACCAAACTGTGCGCCAGCCGGGCCTTCTGGCTGACCGCCTATCCCAACCAGAGCCACGAAATGCTGTTCGATGCCCATGCCCGGGCCTTTGCCGCCTTCGGCGGCGTTCCCCGGCGCGGCATATACGACAACATGAAGACCGCCGTGGATAAGGTGGGCCGGGGCAAGGAACGCACGGTCAATGCCCGCTTCCAGGCTATGTGCGGTCACTACCTGTTCGAAGCCGAGTTCTGCAACCGGGCGGCCGGCTGGGAGAAGGGCATCGTCGAGAAGAACGTCCAGGACCGGCGTCGGCAGATTTGGCAGCGGGCCGGGGAACAGCGCTGGCCGGACCTGGAAACCCTCAATGCCTGGGTCGGCGAACAGTGCCGGGCCGCCTGGGCGGACATGGTCCACCCCGAATGGCCGGAGCTGACCCTGGCCGAACTGCTCCAGGACGAGCAGATGCAGATGATGCCCAATCCCCGTCCCTTCGACGGCTACATCGAGCAACCCGTCCGGGTATCCAGCACCGCCCTGATCCATTGCCAGAAGAACCGCTACAGCGTCCCCACCGACTACGCCCACCGGATGGTCAGCCTGCG
>DYHB01000104.1 GCA_020724415.1 Thiobacillus sp. | reverse complement strand
TGGCCTCCAGGCTGGCCTCGTCCACCGTGGTCTGGGCCGCCGGGGCCTCGTCCAGCAGGCGCAGGGGCGGCAGTTGCCCGCCCGGAATGTCCCGGAACAGCAATTCCTGGCGCTCCACCTCGGATCGGTCGGACTTGGGAATCTCCGGTTTGGGACGCTCGATGCGGACCGGCGGCTCTTTCTTGAGCCGGCTCCGTTCCCGCTGGATGGCCTCGTCCCGGGCGCTCAACGCTTCCAGACCGGCCTTGCGGTCCTGGCGCGCCTGCCAGGCTTCCTGGGCGCGGAAATACAAGGTCTCCAGGAGGCCGCCCAGGCGCTCTGAAATGGCTATCCAGGAAAGCCCGGTAAACAGGCTGAAACCGATGCCCCAGAGCATGAGAAGGGTGGCCGTCGCCCCGTCGAAGCCGATCAGGGACTTGATCAACCCGGCGAGTCCGTGACCCACGGCGCCCCCGGGGTGGAACGGCAGGGCCGCCGAGGAAGCATGGAAGCGCAATCCTTCCAGCGCGGCGCTGGCCAGCAGGGTGACCAGGAAGCCCAGGAGCAGGACCCACAGGCCATGATGGTGTTCGGAGTCCGGATCGCCGATCCGGCGATAGCCCCACCAGACCAGATACAGGGCCAGCACGACCAGCCACCAGGCGGAGAGTCCGAACAGATAGAGCAGCACATCGGACAGCCAGGCGCCAAAGGGGCCGCCGGCATTGAGGATCTCATCCCCCTGTCCGGTGCTGGACCAGCCCGGATCCGAGCGGTGGAAGCTGCCCAGGATCATGGTCAGGTACACCGCCGCGCCCACCGCCAGAAGCCACCATGCCTCGCGGATCAGGGCCGCGACCTTGGGTGCCAGGGGCTTGCGGGGAGGTTTGATTTGGGAGGTGCGGCGGATGGGGCCGGCCATGTCTTTTTTTGAGGCTGGAATGGGGATATTTTACCGTGAAACAACCCCCTCATTGCCAAGCCCGCATACCTGTGTAGGAAAGCCTACAATCAGGTCCATGAGAAGAACTTGCCCCCATGTACATCGCCATAATGCCGATCCATGCCATCAACCTCGCCCCTGGAAACCGAGAGATGCCACATGTCCCTGCTGAACCGGACGGATATCCATGATGGGGGCATGCCTTTCGTCCTATGCAGGTTGCCGCCCGAGAACCGGTCCGTGGCCAGTATTTCGGAATCTACTGTAATGCTTATTCAATGCCCTGGACCCAATGGAGTATGCCCATGCAGATAGGTACCCCGCTTTCACCTTCCGCCACCCGGGTGATGCTCCTGGGGGCGGGCGAACTGGGCAAGGAAGTCATCATCGCCCTGCAGCGTCTGGGTGTGGAAGTCGTCGCCGTGGACCGCTATCCCCATGCCCCCGGCCATCAGGTATCCCACCGCGCCCATGTCATCGACATGGCCGATGCGTCGGCCCTGGAGGCGCTCATCCGTGCCGAGCAGCCGGCCCTGGTGGTGCCCGAGATCGAGGCCATCGCCACCGAGACTCTGTTGAAGCTCGAAGCCGAAGGGGTGTGCCGGGTCATTCCCACGGCCCGCGCTGCCAACCTGACCATGAACCGGGAGGGCATCCGGCGTCTGGCGGCTGAAACCCTGGCCCTGCCCACGTCCCCCTATGCCTTTGCCGATACTTACGAGGCCTTGCAGAGCGCCGTGGAAGGGCCGGAGGGCATTGGCTATCCCTGCGTCATCAAGCCGGTCATGTCCTCCTCGGGCAAAGGCCAGACCAAGGTGGAGGGTCCCGGTGAATTGAAAGCCGCCTGGGACTACGCTCAGGCCGGCGGCCGGGTCAACCGAGGGCGGGTCATCGTGGAGGGGTTCATCCGTTTTGATTACGAGATTACCTTGCTGACCGTCCGGGCCCTGGGGGCCGAGGGTCAGGTCCAGACCCATTTTTGCGCCCCCATCGGCCACCGCCAGGTCCAGGGCGACTACGTGGAAAGCTGGCAGCCCCAGCCCATGTCCCCGGCGGCCCTGGCGACGGCCCGGGACATGGCCGCCGCTGTCACCGGCAATCTGGGGGGATTGGGTTTGTTCGGGGTGGAGTGTTTCGTCCAGGAGGACCGGGTGTGGTTCTCCGAGGTCAGTCCCCGGCCCCACGATACCGGCATGGTCACCATGATCACCCAGCGCCAGTCTGAATTCGAGCTCCACGCCCGGGCCATACTGGGCCTGCCGGTGGACGTGAGCCTGCGCAATCCCGGGGCTTCGGCCGTGATCTACGGCGGACTGGATGGGACCGGCATCCGATACGAAGGCGTGGCGGCCGCCCTGGCCGAGCCGGGCACGGACCTGCGCCTGTTTGGCAAGCCCCAGGCCTTTGTCCGCCGCCGCATGGGGGTGGCCCTGGCCGAAGGCGAAAATGTGGAAGTGGCCCGGGATAAAGCAAAAAGAGTAGCCCAAGGTGTAAGACCATATTCATAATATGGAAATAAATTCTCAAGTTATGAGAATCTGCGGCCGTAATAGTGCCAAATTCCGACAATAAACACAGAGGGAACATGGATTTCCATCACAAGCCTACCTTCCTGCTTTGGGCCCTGGCCCTGGCAGGATTGCTTGTGCTCTATTGGAATGGGATGCCGGTTCGTTGGAGTGGCGCGACCGACATGCCCGAACCGCCCGCAGGCGTGACCTTGCGCGGTCCGATCCAGCCCATACCCGCAGTGGTTCCTCAAGACCCCCGCAAGGTGGCCCTGGGCCAGGCCCTGTTCCACGATACCCGACTCTCCGCAGATGAAAGCCTGTCCTGCGCCAGCTGCCATCTACTGGATGCGGGCGGCCACGATCCGCGCCGCGTATCCCTGGGGGTGGGCGGGGCCCAGGGCGTGGTGAATGCCCCCTCTGTGTTCAATGCCAGCTTCAATTTCGTCCAGTTCTGGGATGGCCGAGCCGCCACCCTGGAAGAGCAGGCCCATGGTCCCATTACCAATGGGATCGAAATGGCCGCCAGTTGGGATCAGGTTTTGGCCAGGCTTCGGGCGGACGTAGCTTTTCGGGCCCGTTTCCGGGCGGTCTATCCCCAGGGTCTGACTCCGGAAACTGTGGTGGATGCCATTGCGGCCTTCGAACGAACACTGGTCACCCCCGGAGCGCCCTTCGACCGCTATCTGGGCGGGGATGAAGAGGCCATCGACAGCCAGGCCAAGCGGGGTTACCAGATCTTCAAGGAAGCGGGTTGCATCAGTTGCCATCAGGGCGTGAACGTGGGTGGCAACCTGTTCCAGCGCTTCGGCATCCTCGGCGACTACTTTGCCGACCGGGGCCCTGCCATGCCTGTCCAGCCGGCCGATTATGGCCGCTTCAACGTCACCGGCCAGGAGCGGGACCGTTTCGTCTTCAAGGTGCCCGGCCTGCGCAACGTAGGCCTCACCGCGCCCTATTTCCATGACGGTTTCGCCACATCCCTGGCCGAAGCCATCGCCATCATGGGGCGCTACCAGCTGGGTCGCGACCTGTCCCAGGACGAAATCGAGTCCATCCAGGCATTCCTGCACAGCTTGACCGCGCCCATGCCAGAACAGGCATCACCTTGAACGCCGAAGATCCGACTTCGAGCCCCGGCAATGCGCCGTCAGCATCCCAGGCACCGACATCCGAGGGTCTGTCCCGGCGGGAGAAATGGGAGCTTGGCCTGCTGTTCCTCTTGCTACTTCTGTTCTTTGGCGGCTTCTACCTGAGATCGGAGGCCTTGTCGCCCGCCCAGCATTACCGCTACACCCTGCAATTGCAGCACTTCCGGGAGGCGGATTCCGGCATCAATGCCGAAATCCTGTCCACCCATATGCAGCTCAGCCGCAGTTATGACGCCCTGAACCGCTATCTGGACCAGGCACGGCATCTGGGTCGTGAGTTGGGGGATTTGCCCGTCTTCCTGGATGGCGCGGACCGGACCACCATGGAGGCCGGGGTGGCCGCCCTGGTCCGGATGCTGGATGACAAGGCCAGGGCCGTGGATGACTTCAAGCGGGCCAATTCGGTGCTCAAGAATTCCCTGGCCTATTTCACGGCGGAATCCGGTCGCTTCCTGGACCAGCGCAAGGACGGCGCCGTGAAGCGGGCGGTGGAGGCCTATGTGCGCCAAGTCCTGTACCTGGCCCGGGAGCCCGATGCCGGCCACCAAGAACGCATGGAGATGGCCGAACAACGGATGCTGGAGGCCGTTACCCGTTCGGTGGCCCGTCCCGTGGCCCACAACCTGAGCCAGCATGGCCGGGTCATCGCCGTCAAGGCCGCAGAAGTGGACCGTCTGATCCGTGAGATGCTGGCCATGACCAGCGCCGATCACCTGCATGATGTGCAACGCCACTATTTGACCTCCCATGCTTCCGCCGAGGCAGAAGCGGTCCGTTATCGCAGCCTGGCCTATGCCCTGGCCCTGGCGCTGGCCCTGGCTCTGGGGCTCACCTTCGTACGCCTGACCCGAACCCGCCGTCACCTGGCCCGGACCAATCAGGAGCTGAATCTGCGCTATGCCGCCCTGGCCCGGGCCGAGAGCCGGCTGCGCCTCCATGACGCAGCCTTCGAGAGTGCCCATGAGGGCATGACCCTGACCGATCTGGAAGGCACCATCATCGATGTGAACCCGGCCTTCACCCGCATCACCGGCTATGAACGCAGCGAGGCTATCGGGCGCAACCCCCGGGTGCTCAAGTCCGGCCGCCATGACCGGGCCTTCTATGACGCCATGTGGAAAAGCATCCGGGAAACCGGAAACTGGCGGGGCGAGATCTGGAACCGGGGCAAGTATGGCGACATCTACCCGGAAATCCTGTCGATTTCCGCCGTACGGGACGACCAGGGCGAGGTGAAGAACTACGTCGCCGTGTTCGCCGACATCAGTCGCCTCAAGGAACAGGAGAAGCAGCTGTCCGAAATGGCCTATTTCGATGCCCTGACCGGCCTGCCCAATCGGGTGTTGCTGGCCGACCGGGTGGCCCAGGCCCTGCCCCTGGCCCGGCGCAGTGGCAATCTGATGGCCATTTGCTATCTCGACCTGGACGGGTTCAAGCCGGTCAACGACACCTGGGGCCATGAGGTGGGCGACCAGGTGCTGATTGCCATGGCGGAGCGATTCAAGGCCGGACTGCGGGGGGGGGATACGGTCGCCCGCCTGGGCGGGGACGAATTCGTCCTGCTGATGCTGGGCCTGGAAAATGTCGAAGAAGCCGAATTCGCGGTTCGACGGGTCCTCAATACCATCTCCGAGCCCCTCCTGGTCACCCCCGAGCCCATCAGCCTTTCCGCCAGTATCGGCATCACCGTCTATCCCCTGGACGATAGCGATGTGGATGCGCTGCTGCGTCACGCCGACCAGGCCATGTACCGGGTCAAGCAGTCTGGCAAGAGTGGCCATCTGTTCTACGATCCCGAGCTGGATAGCGCCTCCAGGGACCAGGATGATCAGGTGGGCCGGGTGCGTGCGGCCCTCGATGCCGGGGAGTTCGTCCTGCATTATCAGCCCCAGGTGAACCTGCGCACGGGCCAGGTCCTGGGCGTCGAGGCCCTGATCCGCTGGCAGGACCCCGAGCGGGGCCTGCTGGAACCGACCCGCTTCCTGCCCTTGATCCAGGAACATCCGATCATCCTGCAGCTCGGGGAGTGGGTCCTGGAGCAGGCCCTGGGCCAGGCCGACATCTGGCGTGCCCAAGGCCTGGACCTGACCATGAGCATCAATGTGGCCGGGCGTCACCTGGAAGCCCCCGATTTCGTGCAGAACCTCAGCGAGGCCCTGGCCAGACACCCCGGCAATGCCGGACGCCTGGTCCTGGAGGTCCTGGAAACCAGTGCCCTGGAAGATGTCACCCACGTCTCGCGCATCATTGAGGAATGCGAACGACTGCATGTGAATGTGGCTCTGGACGACTTCGGTACCGGGTATTCCTCCCTGACCTACCTGAAGCGCCTGCCCGCCAGCCGAATCAAGATCGACCAGACATTTGTCGGCGAAATGCTCAATGATTCCAGCAACCTGCAACTGGTCGAGGGGGTATTGGGCCTGGCCAGGGCGTTCCAGCGCCAAGTCGTGGCCGAGGGTGTGGAAACGCCGGAGCAGGGCAGGGTGCTGCTGCAGATCGAATGCGACCTGGCCCAGGGGCATGCCATCGCCCGCCCCATGCCAGCTGAGGATATCCCCGGGTGGGTACGGACCTGGCAACCCCATCCCGCCTGGCAGGAGGTGGCCCATCTGCGCTGGGGCGACGATCTGCCACCCCTGCTCATCGCCCAGGTCCATCATCGCAACTGGCTGGCCCAGCTCATGTATTCGGTCAAGGAGCACAACATGGTGCCCCATCGCCATGTGGCCGATCCCCACCGGTGTCATTTCGGCGCCTGGCTGGACGGGATTCAGGAGCCTGCCCTGGCTTCAGGCCCAGGCATGGCCGAAATCCATGACCTGCACCAGGACATCCATGCCCTGGCCGCAGCCATCGACCAGGATCTCCGGGATGGACGGATAGACGCGGGCCGGGAACGGCTGCCCGCACTCCTGGACCGGCACCAAAACCTGCTGGAGCGGCTCAAGACCCTGGAATTGACCATTGCCAGGCCCCGCTAGCCGTATCGATGGGCAGGCACCCCGGCTGGCCCGGCATCACCTCTCTGCAACAGACAGGCGCCTTCGGCTAATATCGCCCCTCCGGAAGGCGTATCCGGCGTTCTCCTGGCCTTCGATGGGTTTCCACGCAGTGTGGCCGGGGTTGTCCTGAACATCGATCCTTGAACCTGGTCCTTGAACCCACCATGAACATCCAACCCGTCATCCTCTGCGGCGGCTCCGGCACCCGGCTCTGGCCCTTGTCCCGCGAGCAATACCCCAAGCAGCTCTTGAAGCTGGTGGGAGACCACACCATGCTCCAGGCCACGGCCTTGCGCCTGGGCGGTCTGGACCTGGGCCGGGAAGACCATCTGCTGCCGCCCCTCCTGGTCGGCAACGAGGAATACCGCTTCCTGATGGCCCAGCAAATGCAGGAAGTCGGCGTTGAACACCCGCCCATCCTGCTCGAACCCTGCGGCCGCAACACCGCCCCGGCCCTCACCCTGGCCGCCCTGGCTGCCCAGCCGGACACCGTCCTGGTGGTCATGCCCGCCGACCACGTCATCCAGGATGAAACCGCCTTTCGGACTGCCGTCCACGCCGCCATCCAGCTCGCCGCCCAGGACAAGCTGGTCACCTTCGGCATCGTCCCCAGCGCACCCGAAACAGGCTACGGCTATATCGAAATCGGAGCCCCCCTCAGCCTCACCGGCGCCCAAAGCGGGGAGGGCGCCCCCCCCACCGTCCACACCGTCAAGCGCTTCATCGAAAAACCCGACCTGGCCACCGCAAAACACTACCTGGAACAAGGCGGTTTCCTCTGGAACAGCGGCCTATTTGTCCTGGCCGCCCAAACCTGGCTGGACGCCATTGGCCAATTCCGGCCCGACATATTGGCTGCCTGCAAATCCGCCTACGACCAAGGCAAAAAGGACCACGACTTCTGCCGGCCCGACCTGGCCAGCTTCACCGCCTGTCCCAGCGACTCCATCGACTACGCCGTCATGGAACCCATGACCCAGGGCACCCATGCAACCGGCCAAGTGGCCGTGGTCCCCCTGGACGCCCGCTGGTCCGACGTGGGTGCCTGGAATGCCCTCTGGCAGATCGGCCAGAAGGACGCGGAGGAGAATGTCTTCATGGGCGATGTCCTTGCAGTTGCCACCAGTCATACTCTGGTGGTGGGCACCGATCGCCTGGTGGCCTGCGTGGGCCTGAAGAATGCGGTGGTGGTGGAGACGGCGGATGCCGTCCTGGTGGCCCATCAGGACCATATCCAGCAGGTCAAGAACGTGGTGGGACAGTTGAAGACCCGGCAGCGCGCCGAAAGTCATAGCCACCGCAAGGTATACCGTCCCTGGGGCTGGTACGATAGCATCGACTTCGGCCCCCGGTTCCAGGTCAAGCGCATCGTGGTCAACCCCGGCGCCAGCCTCAGCCTGCAACTGCACCACCATCGGGCCGAACACTGGGTGGTGGTTTCCGGCACCGCCAAGGTCACCCGGGGGGAAGACACCTTTGTGGTCAGCGAAAACGAATCCACCTACATTCCCATCGGCACCCGGCACCGCCTGGAAAACCCCGGCAAGCTGCCTCTTGAAATCATCGAGGTCCAGTCCGGTGCTTACCTGGGCGAAGATGATATCGTCCGTTTCGAAGACACCTATGGCCGGGCATGAGCACCTCATGCCCGAACCCATCCCCTGATCTCATTCCCTTTGCACCATGGTCCACGCACATGTTTCCAACCCTCCGGAGCCGCCCATGACATCCAAGGTCGCCCTCATCACCGGCATCACCGGCCAGGACGGCGCCTACCTGGCCGAATTCCTGCTGGACAAGGGTTACGAAGTCCACGGCATCAAACGCCGCACCAGCCTGTTCAATACCGACCGCATCGATCACCTGTATCAGGATCCTCACGAGCAGAACCGGCGTTTCATCCTCCACCACGGCGACCTGACCGATTCCTCCAGCCTCATCCGCATCATCCAGCAGGTGC
>DYHB01000244.1 GCA_020724415.1 Thiobacillus sp. | reverse complement strand
CCAGATCGGCCAGAATGGCCTGCTTGATGGCCTCATTGGCGCCCAGTTCCATGCGCACGTTCAGCTCCAGGTCTTTCGCCTGGAAGAGTCGCTCCAGGGCCTTCCGGGTTCCCGAGCCGGGCTCGCGCATGAGCCAGGGCTCCATGGCCAGGCGCTCCAGCGTAATGCGGCGCTGGCCTGCAAGGGGGTGGTCCGGGGGGGCGACCACGACCAGGGGATTTTCCATGAAGGGCTGCGCCACCACATCCAGATCCTGGGGCGGTTGGCCCAGGATATACAAATCATCCATGTTCTCGATGATGCTGGACAGGACGCTTTCCCGATTGGTGACACTCAGGCTCACGTCGATGCCCGGATAGCGCTTGGCAAACTCGCCCAGCAGGCGCGGCGCGAAATAGGAGGCGGTGGTGATGACCTTCAGGCGCAGGCGGCCACGCTGCATGCCTTGCTGTTCGGCCATGGACATCTCGAAGCGGTCGAGTATGGAAAAGATGTCCCGGGTGGATTGGGCCAGCGCCTTGCCGGCGTCGGTCAGGAAAAGCCGCTTGCCCACCTGCTCCACCAAGGGGGCGCCCACGGCATCGCAGAGTTTCTTCATCTGCATGGATACCGTGGGTTGAGTCAGGTGCAATTCTTCGGCCGCTCGGGTAAAGCTGCCCAGCCGTGCGATGGCTTCAAAAATTTCCAATTGCCTGAAAGTGGTGTGTCGCATGGGTTAGAATCATCGTCTGCTGGCCAACCTGCCCTTGCCGGCGGGGGCGGCCGGCAAGGCGCCACTGCGGGCTCTCGTCAAGCGCAAGCCGAGCCGGTTCATGGCCTCGTTAATCCCCGTCCGGCCGGGTCGGATCGCGTTGTGCCAAGGTGCGACCGAGCTATGCCGGACCGATATGGTCCATAGCTTATCATCTATTGCTTCCATAGAAAATTGTGACTGTTATTTATGGTTTGGACCGTTCATCATCCCGCCACCTCTTATTTCGACAATGTTGTCGAGAGGTCCAGTGCAATCCTCAAGACTAAGGAGCTGAAACATGGCTGTTAAGACCTACAACGCTGGCGTGAAGGAATACCGCCACACCTACTGGATGCCCGACTACACCCCGCTGGATACTGATCTCCTGGCATGTTTCAAGATCACTCCCCAGCCTGGTGTGGACCGCGAAGAGGCCGCCGCCGCCGTGTGCGCCGAGTCCTCCACCGGCACCTGGACCACGGTGTGGACCGACCTGCTGACCGACATGGATTACT
>DYHB01000103.1 GCA_020724415.1 Thiobacillus sp. | reverse complement strand
CCATGGACCTGACGGAGATGGTCTCGAAAACCCTGGAAATGATGCGCATCCGGGCCCAGGACAAGTCATTGACCCTGGAGTGCGTCGTCGACCCAGGGGTGCCCAGGTGGGTGTTGGGCGACCCCATCCGACTCCGTCAAATCCTGGTCAACCTGATTGGCAACGCCATCAAGTTCACCCATGAGGGCCGCATCTCCGTTCGCCTGGATCTCCATGCCAGACGGGACAAGGTGTTTGACGTTCAGTTTTCAGTGACGGATACCGGAATCGGGATCCAGCCAGACAAGATGGAAGCCCTCTTTTCTCCCTTTACCCAGGCCGATGCCACGGTCACGCGGCGCTTCGGGGGTACCGGGCTCGGCTTGTCCATCACCCGCCGGTTGGTGGAACTGATGGGGGGCAAAATCGGTGTCGAGAGTGAATTGGGACAGGGCAGCCGGTTCTGGTTCACTCTCCCTCTTCCCCAGACCCATGCCCCGGGGCACGATGGAACAGGTCCATGGATGCCGCCCCCTGCGGGTAAGGACCATGTTCGCGATCCGGCCGGAGTACGTCGGGTATTGTTGGTGGAAGACAATCCCACCAACCAGAAAGTCACCTCGGCCATGTTGGCCAAGCATGGCTTTGACATCAGTCTTGCAGAAAATGGCCAGCAAGCCTTGGAGCGCCTGTCCAAGGAGGTCTTCGATCTGGTCCTGATGGATTGCCAGATGCCGGTCATGGACGGCTATGAAGCCACCCGAAGGTTGCGCCGCCAGGACTCCCCCGCACTGGACCCGGCGGTTCCCGTGATTGCCATGACGGCCAGCACCATGGCGGAAGACCGGGAGAGCTGCTTCGCCTCCGGAATGAATGGTTTCATCAGCAAGCCCGTCAGCGAAGCCATGCTCATCGATACCCTGGAGGCCTATCTCAGCCGAGGCGACACGCAATCCGTGGCGCCGGACAGCCTCACTCCCCAGGCGATCGCCAAACCTGTCCGCGCAGAAAACGCATTCAACCAAACGGATATGTTCACCGCTCTGGGTCACGACCAGGAACTCATCCAGGTCACCCTGTCCAGTCTCTTGGAAGATCTGCCCGAGCGCATGCACGCTCTGACGCTTGCATTGGAAGCCAAGGATACGTCAGCCGCGACGCGGGAAGCCCACACGCTGAAGGGATTGGCCAAGTCCGGCCACGCCATGGAACTGCATGCTCAGGCCATCATCCTGGAGCAATGCTGTAAAGCCGGCAGGCTGGCTGATGCACAACGCCATCTGGACATACTTGGCGCGGCCGTCACGGCCGTAGTGCCCCACTGGCAACAGGCCCTGGAATCTGTTTCCTGATCCGGGGCGGCTCTACTTCTGGATGACCCGATAGCCCCCTGGGATCACAAACGCCTCCCCCTGAATCTGTGCCGGCGTATAGCTTTCATAGGTCAGGATCATCCGGGTGGGCACCTTGCGGGACAATTCCACCATGCGGCCGGTACCTTCATATTGAGACTGCACATCCATGGCGCACAAGGTGCCCATGCCGGCCAGACGGCGAATGGCTTCCCCGAAGGCCAAGGCCTGCACCTCGGTGATCTTGGCCACGGCGGGCAGGCCAACCAGGAACTCGGGGGATGTGGCGGCCTTGCTGAACGTCGCCATCTCCTTTTGCTCCTTGGTCCCCTTGGCCAGCCAGACCGTGCCATCCAGCTTGAAGGTGACCTTGTCGGCCCCCAACTCGGCGGGCATGGTCACATCCAGCTTGTGTTCATGACAGCTCCAGGACTGCAGCTCATGCTTGCGGCCAGGTTCTCGGACGCCTTGAGGTCTTTCGTGGAATGGACCTCGGCCACCTTCATGCCATGATCGATCACCGTGATCTGACGCCCTTCCAGGTCGAACAGGAAGCTGAAGGCGCGCCCCCGGTCCATGACATCCCGACGCAAGCGGTCGCCCTTGATCTGGAGCACCTCCTGACCCGCAGTGGTGCGCCCCAGGGCCGAAAGGGCGCTGCGCCCCGTAAGCGTGAGGTCCGCCCGGGCGGGCAGGACACCTGCCAGGACAGGTGCCATCATGGCCAGGAGGATCAGGGTCGGGCGTCGGGACATGGGCAAGCCTCTCTCGTCATCAGCTGGCCAGTTTAGCAGGGCCGGGGGCGAACGTGCAGACTTGCCCTCCCCCGGGGGCGACACGGGACCAGGGTCCGCCGGTCTCCATCATGCCCAGGGGGAAAGGCAGTGACCATCGAAACCTCCGTGGCAGACGGAGATGCCAGGCTACATCAACGCCTGGTCAGGCGGCGGTGCAATCTGTCCAGCGCGGGCGGAGCCCACCAGTTCAGGTTACCCAGCAGGCGCATCGTGGACGGAACCAGCAGCATTCTCACAATGGTGGCGTCCACCAGCACGGCCACCAGCAGGCCCAGGCCGATCTGTTTCATGAATACCACCTCACCCAGGGCAAAGGCGGCCAGGACGATACCAATCAACAGGGCTGCATTGGTAATGATGGGGCCGCTGCGCTGAAGCCCCGTCGCGATGGCCTGGACGGTATCCCCGGTACGATCCCTCACTTCCTTGATTCGGGACAGGAGGAACATTTCATAATCGATCGCCAGCCCAAACGCACTGGCAAAGATCAGGACCAGGACCGTGCCATCCAGAAAACCCGAGGGGGTAAACCCCAACCAGTCCGAGAAATAGCCCATCTGGAACACCAGCACCAGGGCACCATAAGTTGCCGACAGGGATATGAAGTTGGTCAGCACCACCTTGATGGGCAGGACAAGACTGCCCAGCATCACGAACAACAACACGAAAATGATGCCCACGATGGACAGGACGACCCAGGGCACCCAGTGCTTGAGGGAATCCAGGTAGTCCAGGTAGAAGGCCGGGTAGCCCCCCACATGGATCTCCGTGAGTTCCTCAGGCTTGGCAATGTCCCGGATTCGCTTGACCAGACCCTGGGCCTCGGCGCCGTTGGGAGTGTATTCATAGAAAACGATGATCCGGGTCTGTTCACCCCGGGCGAAATTGGCCATGGCTTCAGCGGCCACGGGGAATTGATCCGGATATTGATAGAGCAATACGTAGTCTTCCACGCCCAAGCTGTCATCCAGACTGGTGAGGCCAGCCACCCGCGTCACGCCCTCCAGCGCCTGGATCGCGGCACTGTAGGCATGAAGACCCCGGATCGGAGCTTCGCCAGTCACCGGCTCGTCCGCCTTGATGGCGATCAGCAGGGGGCTCATGTCGGCTGTGGAGAATTCCTTGTTCAATGCCTCCTGCACCACCCGGCTCTCAGCTCCCACGGGCAAGGCCAGGGCATCCGGCTGTCCCAGTTTGAGTCCGTGGACAGGCTGGCCCATCAGCAACAGCAAGCCCAGGGCAACCGCCAGGACGCTGAAGGGATGACGCATGACGAAATGACTGAAACGCGACCACCAGCCACCCCCATCGACCAGGATTCGGGCCCGTCGCGACAGGACAGGCAGGGACAGGCGATTGACCTTGTCTCCCAACAAAGCCAGGATTGCCGGCAGCAGCAACACCGAGGTCAACATGGAGGCCACCACCGAGATGCCTCCGGCCAGGCCCATGTTCTGGAAAAATCGCTGGGGCAACAAGGCCAGGCAAAACAGGCTGGCAGCTACGGTGAGCCCACTGAACGCCACGGTGCGGCCAGCAGTCAACAGGGTGGTACCCAGGGTACCGTGCAAATCCCCCGTCCGGTGAAGTTCTTCCCTGAAGCGGGAGACGATGAACAGGGCATAATCGATGGCCAAGCCCAGCCCCAGCATGGAGACGACATTGGCCGCATAGATGGTGATATCCGTGAATTGGGTCGCCGCCTTGAGCAGGGCGGCGCTGAGGATCATGGTCACGCCCCCGACGATGAGCGGCAGGAAGGCCGCCACCAGGGAACCGAATACCCACAACAGCAACACGGCCAGGGCCGCGAAACTGACAATTTCCGCCTTGCGCAGATCCCGTTCCAATTGCCAGCGGGTATCCACGTAGGTGGGCAGTTCGCCTCCGATCAGAATCTCCAGCGTATCACTTTGCAACTGCTGCCGGAGGCGCTGGTAAGCCCCTATGCCCTCATCGTCCGCCCGCACCAGACTGATGAGCGCATAAGTCTGACGGCCGTCTTTGGAAAGAAAGCGCGCATCCCCGCTACTGTAATAGCTGGTGACAGAACGTACATCAGGGTTGGCCGACACCGCATGCAGGGCCGCTTCCACCGCCTTGGAAAACTCTGGCCCCGTCGCCAGACTGGCTGCATCCGATGGATCACGGAACAGAACGATCACTGGTGTTTCGGCAACACCTTCCTGCTCCTTGAATCGCTCGATGGCCAGGGCGGACCCGCTGCCTGGCACATCCCAGCCCGGCACCACGGTCAGGCGATCGAGCACGTCGCGACCATAAAATGCGGAAAGCCCCACCAGCACGATTGCACCGATCAGGACATGCCAAGGTGAGCGACAGGCTAACTGTCCCAGGAAACCGAACATGTGTTGCCGAGTAGTGTCCGCAAAGACCTAGAGGATATCACCCCAGGCCCGCCCGACGGCCTAATTTATGGCCCCATCAAGGCTTCGGCAATGCTACTGGCAGACCTGCTGCATGTCGAAGGGCAATATGTCCGCCTTGTTGACGGCTTCCATGCCCAGGTCAATCAGACCTCGCAGGGCCTTGGTCGGCGGCGGGCTGATGCCCACCAGTTCCGTGGGGCATTTGAAGGTCAAAACCTTCAGGGGCTTTTCCCCGGTGGGATAGACCGTCTTGATGACCGGGAGAATAGCCTGGTCATTCAAGAGGGGGATTTCCATCCGGATGCTGTTGAACAAACCGGACAACGAATCCACAGGATTGAGCGGTGCGGCCGCGGAGTTCGAAACATACGCCGGAGCACTTTGAGTCGCAGCCTGAGGGACAGGCAGGGGTAGCTGTGCCTGTGCCAGGGCTGGCGCATGGCGTCCCGTCTCTGACGGACCGGCCGTCGGCACCTGGGTGGAAGCCGCCAGGTAAGGGTTGGTTGGCATTGGATACTCGTCAGGCGTAGCCACGGCGCTGGGCCTCACGAAGGCTGCGGGTGGCTCGACAGGACGGGCGGCTTCGGCGGGCTTGCCAAAACGGCTCGACAGTTGTTCCCAAGGCGTCGGGCCCTGGGTGACCGCAGGGGCTTCCCGGGCGGGTTTCGCAAGATAGGGATTCCCCGAGTGGCTGGGGAGAGAAGCACTCAGAGGCGGCGTGACGTCGGCGGCGGGAACATAGCGGTAGGCCAGATAGGGGTTGATCTGGGCCACCCGAACAGGCGCCACGAATGCCTGGAATGCTGCGTTCGACTGCGCATCGGAGGGCAGGTAAGGATTGCGTGATGGAGGGGTGTCCGTCACATGAAGCGGGCCAGTCAGCCGGGGAGCTGTCTTGTCGACTTCAAGCGCGGCCACGGCCGTGACGGCAGATGCCGTCTTGAGGGTCTTGGCCGGTGGTAGCTTGGCCCGGGCCCGCTTGACCTTCAGCTTCTTGTTGGCTTTAAGCTTCTTGCTGGCAATTTTGGCTTTGACGTTGCTGGCGGATTTGCCCACATTGCCATTGCCCTGGACACTGGCAGATGGCATATCCTTGGTCTTGACTTGGGCCGCGGCCGGGGTGGCTGCCAACATGATGGCCATCAAAACGCCACATGCTGCTGTAAATACAGGCTGTGCCGGGGATTTGATCAAGAGATGCTCCTTGCGTTAGTAGCCAACATTACCGTAGGCCAAGCTAACCCCCATGACCAAGACCGTCAATAGGATATTTCCACTGCCCGAACGGGGCAGTGGACCGCATGTCAAGTCTGGGAGGTCGTGAATCAGGGCTTGCTGATGATTTCCACCTCGACCCGGCGATTGGGCGCCAGGCATTCGATGAGCTTCGCCTTGGACTGGGACATGTCACAGTCCACCACAGGCTGCGTATCGCCAGCACCGCTGGTGATGATCACGCCAGGCTTGATGCCCTTGGCTACCAGGTAGGACTTGACGGACCGAGCCCGAGCCTCCGACAGGGTCATGTTGGCCCGTGCCTTACCCATCTTGTCGGCATGACCCACGATGCGGACCTGCTGCACTTCCCCCATGGCCTTGATCTTGTCTGCCAAGGCATCCAGGGTGGCTTTGCCATCCTTGGTCAGATCCTTGATACGCGACTTGCCAGACTTGAACAGGGCATCCCCGCCCAGGACGGCCTTGTCCGTCGTGGCAGGCTTGGTTGCAGGCACCGGAGCTTCCTCGGCCGCAGGCATGGCCGGCGCTGAATCGGCCTGGGGGATTGCCGGCATGGCCGGAGCAGCCGCAGGCATGGCAGGGGCCGCGTTGACGGCGGCTGGCGTGACGGTCGCCGAGGGCATGGCGGCAGGGGCCGGCAGCGTGGGCAACTTGGGCAGGATACTGCTCAAATCAGGCAGGCTGGGCAACGTCACCGAGGACATGCCGGGGATGTAGCCGGAGAGATTGCCGAGCATGGCCACAGGATCCCACATGGCGAAACTGCCAGCGCCCTGAACCGTGGGGGCCGGCTTCCAACTCAGCCAGCTGTTGACGGCGCTGCCATCCGGTTGCGCATTCACCAGGGCTCCCACCATGCCCGTGTAGAGGGCCGGGTTGGCGACGTTGCCCATCAGGTTCCAGGCCCGGGGGTCCAGCATGGCCATGGGCCAGCGGATGTAGGTGTTGGGATTGAACAGGCTCAGGCTGAGATCAAAAAGCTTGGGATCCAGCGGCAGCATGCCCCAGCGCATGAGCTTGCCCGGGTCGGACAATTGCGTCAGCAGGGCGGTATAGAAGGCCGGATCGGCACTGGCATTGACCCAGCGGATGGTGGTGTTGGGGTCCAGGAACTGGATGTAGTTTCGCACCACGTCCGGGTGCGCCATGCTGTTCATCATGTTCAGCCAGCCGCCGGGGTCCATCATGCTCTTGGCCATGGCCACGTAGAAACTGGGCTCGGTGATGGCGTTGGTCCAGGGGACGAACATCTTGGGATCGCGGAAGGCGGACATGTTCTGGGTGAAATCCGTCATCCGGCCCAGCCATTGTTCCGGCGTCTGGGGTACGGCGGTCTTGGCCGCCGCCGCAGCAGCAGCCTGGCCGGCAAAGGTCGGGATTTCGGTCGTGCCAACCGCGGCAAAACCAGGAGCGGAGACAACAGCCAAGAGGGCAGCAAGATATCTGATCTTCATTATGTTCCTTTCAATCGTGGGCGGGCGCCACAATCATTAGCATTGCCTGATATTCTAACAAAGCCCGGTCCTGCAACCCCCAGGTATGGCCTGGCTTTGAATTGATGGATGTCACTTCTGTTGTGACTGCACAGCATCATTGTCAATAGCGGGCAAAAAAACAAGGGGCCCTCTGTGGGGCCCCGTTGTCCTGTTGACCTGGATCAGTTCAGGCTGACTTCGACCCTACGGGCGTCCCGGTCGGAACCGTCGGCCAGGGTGTTTTCCGGCTTCCTGAGCTCGATGCGATCCTCGGGCACCCCTGCGGCCCGCAGGCTGTCCGCAACAGCCATGGCACGCTGCTTGGCCAGCTCGGCGTTCATGGCAGGGTCACCACTCGCGTCGTGGTAGCCGGAGATGACAGCCATCTGGCCTGAGGACTGGAGTTCGGTCGCCAGGCTGGCCAGGGCCTCCTGACCGCCCAGGGGCAGGTCAGACGCACCCGGCGCGTAATACAGCTTGACCAGACCGGCTTCGGCGACCACGTCCTGGGCCAGGCTGCCGGAATCCACCGGGGCCGCCAGCACAGGGGCTTCGTCGACCAGGGCTGCCTGGGGTGCCGCGAGGTTGCCGGTGGGCAGCAGGGGCACGATCAGCAGGGCCACGATGTTGATGATCTTGATCAAGGGATTGACGGCCGGGCCGGCGGTGTCCTTGTAGGGATCGCCCACGGTGTCACCGGTCACCGCCGCCTTGTGGGCCTCGGAACCCTTGCCGCCATGGTTGCCTTCCTCGATGTACTTCTTGGCGTTATCCCAGGCGCCACCGCCGGTGGTCATGGAGATGGCCACGAAGATACCGGTGATGATGGTACCCAGCAGGACACCGCCCAGAGCCTGGGGTCCCAGGATCAGGCCCACCAGCACCGGCACCAGAACCGGCAGCAGGGAGGGAATCATCATTTCCTTGATGGCGGACTTGGTGAGCATGTCCACGCAGGTACCGTATTCCGGCTTGGCCTTGCCTTCCATGATGCCCGGGATCTCCCGGAACTGGCGCCGCACTTCCACCACGACAGAACCGGCCGCGCGACCCACGGCTTCCATGCCCATGGCACCGAACAGGTAGGGCACCATGCCGCCGATGAACAGGCCGATGATGACCATGTGGTTGGACAGGTCAAAGGCCGTGGCAATGCCCAGCTTGGCCTCCAGGGCGTGGGTATAGTCGGCGAACAGGACCAGGGCGGCCAGGCCGGCAGAGCCGATGGCATAGCCCTTGGTCACCGCCTTGGTGGTGTTGCCCACGGCATCCAGGGGATCGGTGATGTTGCGGATCTCATCCGGCAGTTCGGCCATCTCGGCAATGCCGCCGGCGTTGTCGGTGACCGGACCGTAGGCATCCAGGGCCACGATGATGCCGGTCATGGACAGCATGGAGGTGGCCGCAATGGCGATGCCGTAGAGGCCGCCCAGCTCGAAGGCCG
>DYHB01000243.1 GCA_020724415.1 Thiobacillus sp. | reverse complement strand
GCTACGGGCCAGGACTCCGCTTCAGCACGTCTGTGTACAGTCATCACTGTCACACCCAGCGCCAGGGCCAGTTCTTTTGCTGTATACGTGTCGTTCATGCCCGCACCGCTTGTTGTCTTCCGCGCCCCCTGTTATCCAGGGCGGCAGCCAACCCATGACCCTGTAGCCCAACAGGAGGCGCGGAAATGTCGAAGCACACTGAACTGGGAAGAGAACTGGCGAAAGAGTGCAACGCTGCATACGAAGAGGCGGAAGCCACCCTGCTGGCGGATTTGCGAACACGCCAAACCATGCTGGGGGAAGCCGTAACGGACCTCCTGGAGCGAGGTCTCCCGGTGGATGCGGACACCATCCGGGACTGGCTCGCCAACCGCGTCACTTCGAGCTCTCCGCGCTATGAACGCAAGACTGCGGACGTGCTGCACGCCTGGCTTGCCGGGCTCGCACGGCCTCGAGCAGCCCGATGAGCGCGATGACCCAGTAAGGATCTTCCAGCTCCAGCCTGCTAGCCAGGTCTAGGAATGCCTGCTTCTTGTCGCCTGCGGGCTGGAGCAACAACAACCTGGCCAGCTCGTGGGCAACGAACAACGCCTGAACCTGGTCCGGCTCGGCAAAATAAGCCTCCAGAGCCTCTTGTGTCGGTTCTCCCTTGCCGCAGAGCAACAGTGTCTCACCGTCAAACAAGACCGGCTCGCCCAGGCCCGGCCCACCCGGCGCCGGTCTCAGCTTCTTGTCCCTGCCCAATCGTGCCCGCACCGCTTCGTCCAGTGTCCGCATGACCCTTCTCCTTACCGCAGCGGCGTCATCGCCGCATGTTCAGGTTGCAGGAACAAGGCATCTCCATCTTCTGTGGCTCCGGTCCCGCATCCTTGCGGCTCCACTTCCAGCTCCCCTTCGGCAGGGCACAGCGCATCCGCAAAGACCTCCGGCAGCAGCAGATACAGCGGGCAGCCGGACTCCAGCAGCCCACGCTGCAGTTGGGCCACATTGCACAGGATCACCGATACGGCGGTCTCCCGCACCCCGGACCGGGCTGCCAGCTCCGACCGCGTCACCCCTGCGTGCTGCATCCAGGCTTTGATCTGCGCGCCCTGCATCTCTCTCTCCTTCAGGCCGCGGCCCGCGTCGTTCGAGGTGCCCGAGGTGCCCGCCGCTCCCGCAATTCCGGCAGATGCCTGGCCGGGCACCCGGCCTTCAGGTACCACTGGGTCAGCCGACCACTGGCATGCTTCCCCTGCAGATACCTGCTCACCACCTGC
>DYHB01000102.1 GCA_020724415.1 Thiobacillus sp. | reverse complement strand
TCGGCCAGGGACTTCAGGGGACGCTTGTTGGCACCGGTCATGGCCTTGCCGCGGCGGCCGTTGTCGAGCAGGGAGTCCACGGCTTCCTGCAGCATCCGCTTCTCGTTGCGGACGATGATCTCCGGGGCCTTGAGTTCCAGCAGGCGCTTCAGACGGTTGTTCCGGTTGATGACCCGGCGATACAGGTCGTTCAGGTCGGAGGTGGCAAAACGGCCGCCATCCAGGGGCACCAGGGGACGCAGTTCGGGCGGCAGCACCGGGAGCACTTCCAGGATCATCCAGTCGGGACGGATGCCGGACTTCTGGAAGGCCTCCAGGACTTTCAGACGCTTGGCGATCTTCTTGATCTTGGTGTCGGAACTGGTCTTGTCGAATTCCGCACGCAGTTTTTCGATTTCGGCATTCAGGTCAATGCTGCGCAGGAGATCCCGCACGCCTTCCGCGCCCATGCCGGCCTTGAATTCATCACCATACTCTTCCAGCTTGGAGAGGTAATCCTCCTCGGTCATGATCTGGGCCCGGTTCAGGGGGGTCATGCCGGGCTCGGTCACCACATAGGCTTCGAAATACAGCACCCGCTCGATATCGCGCAGCGTCATGTCCAGGACCATGCCGAGACGGCTGGGCAGGGACTTGAGGAACCAGATATGGGCCACGGGCGAGGCCAGCTCGATGTGGGCCATACGTTCTCGGCGCACCTTGGACAGGGTCACCTCGACGCCACACTTTTCGCAAATGACGCCGCGATGCTTCAGGCGCTTGTACTTGCCGCACAGGCACTCGTAGTCCTTGATGGGGCCGAACAACTTGGCGCAGAACAGGCCATCTCGCTCCGGCTTGAAGGTACGGTAATTGATGGTCTCCGGCTTCTTGACTTCGCCGTAGGACCAGGCACGAATCTTCTCGGGCGAGGCGAGGCCGATCTTGATGGCGTCGAACTCTTCGTCCTGGGTGACTTGCTTGAACAGGTCGAGTAGGGCTTTCATGGTCGCGTTGCTCCTGGTACCCGATTAATAACGTTCGAGATCGATATCGATCGCCAGGGAGCGGATCTCCTTCACCAACACGTTGAAGGACTCCGGCATGCCGGCATCGATCTTGTGCTCGCCCTTGACGATGTTCTCGTAAACCTTGGTCCGACCGGTGACGTCGTCCGACTTGACGGTCAGCATCTCCTGCAGCGTGTAGGCGGCGCCATAGGCCTCCAGGGCCCAGACCTCCATCTCGCCGAAACGCTGGCCACCGAACTGGGCCTTGCCACCCAGGGGCTGCTGCGTGACCAGACTGTAGGGACCGGTGGAACGGGCATGCATCTTGTCGTCCACCAGGTGGTGCAGTTTCAGGATATGCATGTAGCCCACGGTGGTCGTCCGATCGAAGGGCTCGCCGCTGCGACCGTCATAGAGTTGGACTTGCGTCTTGCCGGGGGTGAAACCGAGCATGTCGGTATGGGGATCCCCATCCGGGTAAGCCAGATCCAGCATGTGCTTGATCTCTTCCTCCTTGGCCCCGTCGAAGACCGGCGTGGCGAAGGGCACGCCGCCACGCAGATTGCCCGCCATTTCCATGATCTCGTCGTCGGCGAATGACTTGAGGTCCTCTTTCTTGCCAGAGCCGTTGTAGACCTGATCCAGGAACTTGCGCATGTCCGCCGCTTTGGTCTGGGCATCCATCATCTTGCCGATGCGCAGGCCCAGGCCCTTGGCGGCCCATCCCAGATGCACCTCAAGGATCTGGCCCACGTTCATCCGTGACGGCACGCCGAGCGGGTTCAGGACGATGTCGACCGGCGTGCCGTCGGCCATGAAGGGCATGTCTTCGACCGGCACGATCTTGGACACCACACCCTTGTTGCCGTGGCGGCCGGCCATCTTGTCACCCGGCTGCAGGCGACGCTTGACGGCCAGATAGACCTTGACCATCTTGATCACGCCCGGGGGCAGTTCATCGCCGGAGGTCAGTTTCTTCTTCTTGTTTTCCAGCATGGCGGCAAACTGCTCGCGCTGCTTGTCCAGACCGTCCTTGATGCCTTCCATCTGGCGGCTGACGTCCTCGTCCGCCACCCGGATATCGAACCAGTCATGGGGGTTCACGCTGTCCAGGTAGTCGCCGCTGATCTCGGCACCCTTGGCCAGCTTCTTGGGGCCACCCTTGGCGCTCTTGCCCAGCAGGATACGGCGCATCCGCTCAAAGGCGTCATGCTCGACGATTCGCATCTGGTCGGCCAGATCCTTCTGGTACTTGCGCAGCATGTCGTCGATGATCTGGTTGGCACGGGTGTCCCGCTCGATGCCTTCCCGGGTGAACACCTGCACGTCGATGACCGTGCCGCTCATGCCGGTGGGCACGCGGAGGGAGGTGTCCTTCACGTCGGAGGCCTTCTCGCCGAAGATGGCGCGCAGCAGCTTTTCTTCCGGCGTCAGCTGGGTTTCGCCCTTGGGGGTGACCTTGCCCACCAGCACGTCGCCGGCTTCCACCTCGGCGCCGATGTGCACGATGCCGGCCTCATCCAGGCGCCCCAGTTGCTGGGGTGCCAGGTTGGAGATGTCCTTGGTGATCTCTTCCGGACCCAGCTTGGTGTCCCGGGCCACCACGGACAATTCTTCGATGTGGATGGAGGTATAGCGATCCTCGGCCACCACCCGCTCGGAGATGAGGATGGAGTCTTCGAAGTTGTAGCCGTTCCAGGGCATGAAGGCCACCAGCATGTTCTGGCCCAGAGCCAGTTCACCCTTGTCGGTGGAAGCGCCATCGGCCACCACGTCGCCCCGGGCGATCTTGTCGCCCCGCTTCACCAGGGGACGCTGGTTGATATTGGTGTTCTGGTTGGAGCGCTGGTACTTGGTCAGGGTGTAGATGTCCACACCCACCTCACCGGCAGAGGTTTCCTCGTCATTCACCCGGACCACCACGCGGCTGGCATCCACATAGTCGACAATGCCACCCCGCAGGGCCTTGACCACGGTACCGGAGTCCACGGCAGCCGTCCGCTCCACACCCGTGCCGACCAAAGGCTTGTCCGGCCGCAGGCAGGGCACGGCCTGGCGCTGCATGTTCGAACCCATCAAGGCCCGGTTGGCGTCGTCATGCTCCAGGAACGGAATCAACGAAGCGGCCACGGAAACGATCTGGCTCGGTGCGATGTCCATGTACTGGATACGCTCGGGGGAGGAAAGCTCGAACTCGTTCTTGTGACGGCAGGACACCAGTTCATCGGTGAAACGGCCTTTTTCATCGAGGCCCGCGTTGGCCTGGGCAATCACGTACTTGCCCTCCTCGATGGCCGACAGGTAGTCGATCTCCATGCTCACCTTGCCGTCGATCACCCGACGATAGGGCGTTTCAATGAAGCCGTATTCGTTGGTCTGGGCATACAGGGCCAGGGAGTTGATCAGGCCGATGTTCGGACCTTCGGGCGTCTCGATGGGGCACACCCGACCGTAGTGGGTGGGATGCACGTCACGCACTTCGAAGCCGGCCCGCTCGCGGGTCAGGCCGCCGGGGCCCAGTGCCGAGATCCGGCGCTTGTGGGTAATCTCGGACAGCGGATTGGTCTGGTCCATGAACTGGGACAACTGACTGGACCCGAAGAATTCCTTGATGGCCGCGCTGATGGGCTTGGCGTTGATCAGGTCATGGGGCATCAGGTTGTCGGATTCCGCCTGGTTCAGGCGTTCCTTGACCGCCCGCTCGACGCGCACCAGTCCTGCGCGGAACTGGTTTTCGGCCAGTTCGCCCACGGAGCGAACACGACGATTGCCCAGGTGGTCGATATCGTCCACCTCGCCCCGGCCATTGCGCAATTCCACCAGCAACTGGATGACGGCGACGATGTCCTCGTTCGAAAGGGTGCCGGCGCCCGTCAGTTCCTCGCGACCGATGCGGCGGTTGAACTTCATCCGGCCCACCTTGGACAGGTCGTAGGATTCCTCGCTGTAGAAGAGGCGCTGGAACAAGGCCTCGACGGCATCCTCGGTAGGCGGTTCGCCGGGACGCATCATGCGATAGATGGCTACCCGGGCGGTCCACTGGTCAACGGTATCGTCGATGCGCAGGGTCTGGGAGATGTAGGGACCATGGTCCAGTTCATTGGTATACAACGTCTCGAACTTGGAGACTTTCGCCTCGATCATCTTCTCCAGCAGGGTTTCCGTGATCTCGTCATTGGCATGGGCCAGGACTTCCCCGGTCTCTTTGTCCACCAGGACATGGGCCAGGGCACGACCCAGGATGAAATCGGAATCCACCTGGAGCTTCTTGACCCCGGCCGCCTCCAGATCCCGGATATGGCGGGCGGTGATCCGCTTGTCCTTGGCCACGATGACGGTGCCGTCCTTGGCCGTGATGTCGAAGCGGGCGGTTTCCCCCTTCAGACGCTCGGGCTTGATTTCATACTCAAAGCCCTTCTTGCCCATGTGGAAGGTTTCAAACTCGTAAAACTGGGCCAGTATCTCCTCAAGGCTATACCCGAGGGACTTGAGCAGAATGGACACAGGCATCTTGCGCCGACGATCGATCCGGAAATAGACGAAATCCTTGGGATCGAATTCGAAATCCAGCCATGAGCCGCGGTAGGGGATGATGCGCGCCGAGAACAGCAGCTTGCCGGAGCTGTGGGTCTTGCCGCGGTCGTGCTCGAAGAACACGCCGGGGGAACGATGCAGTTGGGATACGATGACCCGTTCGGTACCGTTGATGATGAAGGAGCCATTGGGTGTCATGAGAGGAATCTCCCCCATGTAGACCTCCTGCTCCTTCACTTCCTTGATCTTTTCCTTGGTGCTCTCGCGGTCCAGAATGACCAGGCGAACCTTGGCCCGCAGGGAAGCGGCAAAGGTCAGGCCGCGCTGCTGACATTCGACGATATCGAACACCGGAGTGCCCAGGGTATAGCTCACAAAGTCCAGGCGGGCATTGCCGCTATGGCTGACAATGGGAAATATGGATTTGAAGGCCGCTTGCAAGCCAACGTCCTGACGCTGGTCAGGAGGCGTTCCCTCCTGCAGGAATTCGTAAAAGGAACGGATCTGCGTGGTCAGCAAATAGGGCACAGGCAAGACGCTCACGCGTTTTGCGAAGCTCTTGCGAATGCGTTTTTTCTCGGCGAATGTATAGCTCATGTCGGCTCCATCGTCAGTAGCCAGGGATCAGGGATCAAACCTCTGTGGCGAAGCCACGAAGGGTTGACGTCTGACGCCTCAAGCGGCGAAAGGCCGGTCGGCCAAGGCATCCCTTGGCCGCCAGCCCAAGAGCGGGGCAAAACCCCGCCACGTCTTGATTACTTGATCTCGACGGTAGCGCCAGCTTCGGTAAGCTGCTTCTGGATATCCTCGGCCTCGGCCTTGGCACAGCCTTCCTTGATGGTCTTGGGAGCACCGTCCACCATGTCCTTGGCTTCTTTCAGGCCCAGGCCGGTAATGGCACGCACCACCTTGATCACGTTGACCTTGTTGGCGCCTGCAGCCATCAGGACCACGTCGAACTCGGTCTTCTCTTCCACCGCAGCAGCACCACCACCAGCAGCAGGACCAGCCACAGCCAGGGCCGCAGCGGAAACGCCAAACTTCTCTTCGAAAGCCTTGACCAGGTCATTCAGCTCCATGACGGACATGGCGCCCACGGCTTCCAGAATGTCTTCTTTGCTAATTGCCATTTGTTGCAACTCCTAAATCGGGATACTTAATGAATGATTACGCGGCCGCTTCTTCGCGCTGCTTGGCCAACGCGGCCAGGGCGCCGGCGAAGCCGGACACCGGCGCCTGCATGACGCCGAGCAGTTTGGCGAGCAGTTCCTCGCGACTGGGAATGGAAGCCAAGGCCTGCACACCCGCCTTGTCGAGCACCTTGCCATCGTAGGCACCCATCTTCAGCACCAGCTTGTCGTTACCTTTGGCAAAATCGTTCAGGATTTTGGCGGCAGCAACAGGATCGCTGGAGATACTGTAGATGAGGGGGCCGGTCATGGCTTCAGCCAACGGCTCAAAGGGCGTACCCACCACAGCCCGTCGCACCAAGGTGTTCTTCAGAACACGCAGGTACACACCGGACTCTCGTGCTTTGGCACGCAGCAGGGTCAGGTCGGTCACCTGAACACCGCTGTACTCCGCCATTACGACGGTTTGAGCTTCCGCAAGCTTGGCCGTGACTTCGGCTACAACAGCCTTCTTGTCATCAAGATTGAGACCCACGGGTCTTTTCTCCTATCAAGCCAACAAAACGATGCCCCCAGGGGGGCACCACCCACGGCGAGCTGATTCAGGAGTTGCATCCTGTTTCGGGCAGCGCCGTCTGCGTAGACAGGGCATCGGCCAACCATGTTTAACTGGCTGGCCCGCCGCCATTAAGCCCCAAAGGGCATCTACGGTCTTGGACAACCCCACTCCATGGCTGGAGCGGGACCCAAACTTGTTACTGCTGTGACTGCAGGGTGGCTTGATCCACCCGCACGCCGATCCCCATGGTGCTGGAGACCGCAATCTTCTTCATGTAGACACCCTTGGCACTGGCCGGCTTGGCCTTGTTCAGCGCCTCGATGATGGCCAGCATGTTTTCCTTGAGGGCGGCTGCTTCGAAGGAAGCCCGTCCCAGGGTGGCATGAACGATACCCGCCTTGTCGGTACGGTATTGGACCTGACCCGCCTTGGCGTTGTTGACTGCCTCCGTGACATTCGGCGTCACGGTACCCACCTTGGGGTTGGGCATCAGGCCGCGAGGACCCAGGATCTGGCCCAGCTGTCCGACGACACGCATGGCATCCGGGGTGGCGATCACCACGTCGAAATCCATCTTGCCGGCCTTGATGTCGGCTGCCAGATCTTCAAAACCCACGATATCCGCACCGGCGGCCTTCGCGGCCTCGGCGTTGGCTCCTTGGGCGAACACGGCCACGCGCACCGACTTGCCCGTCCCCCTGGGCAGCACTACGGACCCGCGCACCACCTGATCCGATTTACGGGGATCCACGCCCAGATTCACGGACACGTCGATGGACTCGTCAAACTTCGCCGTAGCGGCTTCCTTGACCAGGCCCAGGGCCTCGTCCACGGCATACAGCTTGTTGCGATCCACCTTGGCTCTCAACGCTTGCAGACGCTTGGAAATCTTTGCCATGTCACACCCCCTCCACATTGAGACCGATACTGCGGGCACTGCCTGCGATCGTGCGTACGGCTGCGTCCATGTCCGCAGCCGTCAGGTCAGGCATCTTGGCCTTGGCAATGTCCTCCAGCTGGGCACGGGTAATGGTCCCCACCTTGTCGGTATGGGGCTTGGGGCTGCCCTTGGTGATGCCGACCGCCTTCTTGATCAGCGTGGTCGCCGGCGGCGTCTTCATGATGAAGGTGAAGCTCTTGTCGGCAAAAGCGGTGATCACCACGGGAATGGGCAGACCCGGCTCCAATTCTTGGGTCTTGGCGTTGAACGCCTTGCAGAATTCCATGATGTTCAGGCCACGCTGACCCAGCGCCGGACCAATGGGCGGCGACGGGTTGGCCTTGCCGGCCGGCACCTGCAGCTTGATGTAACCAATGATTTTCTTTGCCATTTAAAACTCCATTCAGACGGGTACCAACGAGACTGGCAGTCTCTCCCCTACAAAATCCAGTGACGAGTGACAAGTGACGAGTGACAAAAACCGCCTGTCACCCTGTCACTTGCCACCTTGTCACCGCCTTTAAGCCTTTTCCACCTGGGCAAAATCCAATTCAACCGGGGTGGCACGACCAAAAATGGTCACGGACACACGAAGCTTGCTCTTCTCGTAATTCACTTCCTCGACAGAACCATTGAAGTCCGAGAAGGGACCATCGATCACACGCACCATCTCGCCCACCTCGAAAGTAACCTTGGGCTTGGGCTTCTCCACACCTTCCTGAATCTGCTGGAGGATGCCCTGAACTTCCCGCTCGCTGATGGGTGCAGGCTTGTTGGGCGTACCGCCGACAAAGCCGGTGACCTTGGGCGTACTTTTCACCAGATGCCATGAAGCATCATTCATCTCCATTTGCACCAGGACATACCCCGGGAAAAACTTGCGCTCGGAGATGCTTTTCTGGCCGCCCTTCATCTCGACGACCTCTTCGACGGGCACCAGTATTTCACCAAACTGGTCCTGCATGCCGGCGCGTTCTATACGCTCCTTGAGGGCACGCATCACACTTTTCTCGAAGCCGGAATAGGCATGTACGACATACCATTGCATAGTCATCAGTTTCCCTTGTCCATCACCATCTGGACCAGCCAGAACAGGATGCCGTCAACAACCCAGAGGAACAGCGCCATGACTATCACAAAGACAATCACCACCCCGGTCATTTGCATGGTTTCCCGACGGGTTGGCCAGACCACCTTCTTGGCCTCCGTCACGGATTCACGGCTGAAGGCATAGAATTGCTTGCCCGGCGCAGTAAACCAGAGCGTTACGGCAGCCAAGATCAATCCAGCCAACACAGACAGCACGCGCACCACGGCAGGACTGTCCGCAAATACATAAAAGCCGGCAATGCCAGCCACCACCAAGAGGCCAGCAACCAGCAGCTTCAACTTGTCTAGCATCGTAATCGCTTTATAAACCGCTATCCTTGGCGGGTAATATGGCAGGGGCAGAGGGTCTCGAACCCCCAACCTTCGGTTTTGGAGACCGACGCTCTGCCAATTGAGCTATGCCCCTGCTGCAGAGACACCAAAGCGCCCGTCCCGGGCGCCTCGGCCTAACACGCAAATCGTTTCTTATTCGACGACCTTGGCCACCACGCCGGCGCCCACGGTACGGCCACCTTCACGAATGGCGA
>DYHB01000101.1 GCA_020724415.1 Thiobacillus sp. | reverse complement strand
AAGATCATGAAGATGCCGATCTAGATCAGGATCTCGGTGCCCGGGAACCCCCGCAACAGCACGTACACCGCCGTCTTGGTGGTAAAGGCGGACAGGAAGACGGTCCCGCTCCAGGAAGCTTCCGGGTAGGCATCCGGCAACCAGGCCGAGAAGGGCGGCGCCCCGGCGTTGATCAAAAAACCGGCCAATATCAGCCAATGGGCATAGGAATCCAGTTCCATGGCGCTGAAGGCCACGTCGCCGGTCGCCGCCACATGACCGGCGATACCGGCGAAGAGCAAGACGCCCCCGGCCAGATGGACAGCCAGGTAACGCCGGCTGGCGGCCCAGGCTCCGGCGCTGCCGGCACTCCAGAGCACCAGGGTGGAACCCACCGCCATGAACTCCCAGAACAGGAAGACCGTGATCAGATCACCGGCCAGGGTCACCCCCACCGCCGATGCGGCATAGAGAAAGGCGGCGGGGACTTCCAAACGGCTGGGCTGCTTCAGTGCGAACAGGCCGCCGGCAAAGGCCATGAGCAGGAAGATGGTGGCAAACAGCCGGGACAGCTTGTCCACCACCAGCGGCGCCAGGGTGTAATCCAGCCAGGCCCACTGGAGCAGGCGCCCTTCCGGCAACAGCCACAAGACCGTCAAGGCCAGGAGGGGTGCCGTAAGAACCACCGTGTCCCTGGCCCGACCGTGGAGCAGGGGCAAGAGCACCCCACCGGCCAAGAGGACAAGGGCCGGGTGCATCAGGAACGAAGGCAGCAGGCCCGCTTCATTCATCTTCGGACTCCGGGTCGTAATAGGTGTCCCGACGCTTCAACAACAGGCCCAGCCCCTTGGCCACGACGATCATGGCCAGACAGGCAAGGAAGCCATAGGCCGCATAGAACCCATGCCAATCCTCGATGGCGAAATGGGGATGCAGGTCCACGAAGAAACCGGCGGCCACGGTCAGCGCCAAGACCACCAGGAAGCCGCGCCAGAGCCGGCGCACATTCCTGGGGTTGTCCAGCCAGTGTTCGTGATTCATGGCAGCGTCACCATTTGCCGGGCCAGGGCCAGGGGCACGTCGGGCAGGAAGAACAAGGTGACCGTGCCCAGGGCGGTGAGGCCCAAAGCCAGCACCATGGGCCAGGGGGCCTCGCCATGGGGATGGGCCTGGGCCTCGACGGACAGGGGCCGGAAGAAGGCCCGCCACAGGATGGGCAGGAAATAGGCCGCATTGAGCAGGGTGGAAAGCAGGATCACCACCAGGGCCAGCCAATGGGACTGGGCCATGGCGCCCGATACCAGATACCACTTGCTGACGAAGCCCGCCGCCGGGGGCAAGCCGATCATGGACAGGGCACCGATGCCGAAGGCGGCCATGGTCCAGGGCATGCGCCGGCCGATGCCGTCCAACTGGCTCACCTCGGTCTTGTGGGCGGCGGTGTAGATGGCGCCGGCGGCAAAGAACAGGGTGATCTTGCCGAAAGCGTGGGCGGCGATGTGCAAGACCGCCCCCATGAGGGAGAGGGGCGCCAGGATGGCGGCCGCCAGGACCACGTAGGACAACTGGCTGACCGTGGAATAGGCCAGACGCCGTTTCAGATTGTCTGCCGACAGGGCCACCACCGAAGCGGCCACGATGGTGAAGCCGGCGATAGCGGCCAACCACCCGGTCTGACCGGCCAGGGTGTCCGCCCCAAAGACATAGACCACCACCTTGACCACCGTGAACACGCCGGCCTTCACCACCGCCACGGCATGAAGCAGGGCCGACACCGGCGTGGGCGCCACCATGGCCGCCGGCAGCCAGCGATGGAACGGCATCAGGGCCGCCTTGCCGATGCCGAACATGAACAGGGCCAGCAGGACCGTCAGGACTACAGGCGAGACCGTGTCCGGCAGGATGCCGCCAAGCCTGAAGTCGGTATGCCCCGCCACATACCAGACATAAATCACGGCCGGCAGCAGGAACAGGATGGACGTACCCATCAGAATGCCCAGATAGATGCGGCCACCGGTCCGGGCCTTGGCGGTACCGGCATGGGTCACCAGGGGGTAGGTGATCAGGGTGAGGGCTTCGTAGAACAGGAACAGGGTGAACAGATTGCCGGCAAAGGCGATGGCCAGGGCGGCGCCGATGGCCAGGGCAAAGAACACATAGAACCGGGTCTGGTGTGGCTCCCGGTTGCCCCGCATGTAGCCGATGGAATAGATGGAATTGACGATCCACAGACCGGAGGCGATCAGGGCGAACAACATGCCCAGGGGTTCCAGGCGGAAGGCCACCGGCAGTCCCGGCACCGGCTCCATCAGCATCAATCCAGGCCGCTGACCGGCCAGCACCGGTTCCAGAAGTTGACTGACCGTGGCGAACACGGCCAGGGCCGTCAGCAGGGTGACCGCCTCGCGCAGATTGGGCATGCGTCCCGCCAGGGCAATGCCCAGGGCGCCCACCAGAGGCAGCCCGAGGGCGACGACGAGGGCGGTCTCGGGCGTCATCGGCCGCTCCCCACCAGGGCTTCGGCCGCGTCCAGGGCGCTCGACACCGTAAAGGAGGTATCCAGGCCGAACCACAGGCTGGCCAATACCAGCAACCAGGCAGGCACCAACAGGGCCCTGGGCGCCTCGTGTCTGACCTCGTCTTGCCCCGCTTCCTCCCGGGCCGAGGGGCGGAACCACGCCACCTCCACAAAGCGCCAGACATAGGCCACAGCCAGGAGCGAACTGAGCAGAACGGCCGCCACCAGCCAGTACTGCCCCTGCTCCAGGGCGGCCAGAATGAGGTACCACTTGGTCAAGAATCCTGCCGTACCGGGCACCCCGATCAGGCTCAAGCCCGCCAGGAAGATGCCGAGACAGGTGATCGGCATGCGTCTGCCCAATCCGGCAATGCGGTCCAGGGTGGGTTGGCCATGCCCCCCTCCGGACCGTCCCAGACCCAGCACCAGGCCCCCGATAAGCAGGAAGATGGCCCCCTTGGCCAGGCCATGGTTGAACAGATGCAGCACCGAGGCCGTGAGGCCGTAGACCGAATCAAAGGACAGTCCCAGGGTGATGTAGCCTATCTGGCCCACGCTGGAGTAGGCGAACAACCGTTTCAGATTGTTCTGGAACAAGGCCACGGCACTGGCCCCGAACATGGCCATGAGGGACAGCCAGAGCATGATCTCGGGCAAGGGCAGCTTGTGGAACACCAGGCTTTCGCCAAAGACCGTGAAATAGAAGCGGATCAGGACGTAGACCGACACCTTGGTGGCGGTTGCCGCCAGGAAAGCCGTCACTGCCGAAGGCGCGTAGGTGTAGGCGTTGGGCAGCCACTGATGGAGCGGAAACAGGGCCAGCTTGAGGCAGATACCCACGGTGAGGAAGGCCAGGGCCACCAGTACCGGACGGGAATTTTCCACCCCGCTCAGGCGGGTGCCCATATCCACCAGGTTCAGGGTTCCGGTCATCAAATAGAGGAAGCCGATGCCAATGACGATGAAGGTGGCGCCGATGCTGCCCATGATGAGGTAACGATAGCTGGCGGCCAGGGCGCGCCTGTCCCGGCCCAGGGCAATCAATACGTAGGTGGAAAGGGATGAAATCTCCAGGAATACGAAGAGGTTGAAGGCATCCCCGGTGATCACGATGCCCAGCAGGCCGGCCAGGCACAAGGCGAACATGGCGTAATACAGATAATGTTGCTCCCGGGCGATCTCCCGGCCGACACAGGCCCGGCTGTAGGGCAGCACCACGGCAGCAACGCCTGACACCAGCACCAGGACGAAACTGGCCAGGCGATCCACCCGATACTCGATGCCCCAGGGCGGCGGCCAACTGCCGATGTGATAGGTCACCGTACCGGACTCACCCACCTGGAACCAGAGGCCGATGGCCATCGCAAACGCGGCCCAGGCGGCCGCCGTCACCAGGCCGAAGGCCAGCCCGCCATGGCGCACCAGCACCGCCAGGGGCGCCGAAAGCAGGGGCACCACCACCTGGAGCACCGGCAGATGGGCAGCCAGGCTCATTCCTCCAGCTCCGCCTGTTGATCCAGCGCCAGTATCTCGTCTTCCTCGATGGTGCCGTAGGCCTCCCGCAGCCGCACTGCCAGGGTCAGGCCCAGGGCCAGGGTGGCCACCCCCACCACGATGGCAGTCAGGATGAGCACATGGGGCAGGGGATTGGAATAGACCCCGTACTGGGACGCCAGGATCGGAGCGGTCCCGCCGATGATCTTGCCCGGTGCAATATAGAGCAGGTAGACCGAGGTCTGGAAAACCGACAGCCCCACCAGCTTCTTGATCAGGTTGCCCCGGGCGATGACGATGTACAGACCCGAGACCATGAGGAATACGGTGATGATGTGGCTGAAGTGCTGGATCAGCTCGGGCAGCAGGCTGGAAGAGGCGACGGCGGCGCTCACATCCCCTCCCCGTCCCGATCCCGATCCCGATCCCGATCCCGATCCCGATCCCGGGAGGCAAACATGTAGAAGATCTTGAGCATCACGCCGCAGACCGTGATGGCCACTCCCACCTCCACCCAGAAGATGCCCCGGTGCTGGCCGTGGATGCGGTCTTGGTCCAAAACGAAATAATCCAGGTAATTGCCCCCCAGGAGCAGGCCGGCCACCCCTACCCCGGCGTACAGCAGCACACCGGCGGCCATCATGGTTTCCACGAGCCGGTCCGGAACAAGTGTACGGGTATGGTCCAGGCCGAAGATCAGGGCGTGGAACACGATCCCGGCAGCAAAGATCACCCCGGCCTGGAACCCGCCCCCCGGGCCGAAATCGCCATGGAACTGGACATAAAGGGCAAACAGGAGAATGAAGGGAATCAGCAGCTTGCCCACCACCCGCAGGACGATATCGTGCTTCATGGCTTGGGCGGCTCCTGACCCCCGCCCTTGCGGCGACGACGGAGCAACGCCACGATGCCGGCGCCCGCCGTAAAGACCACGGTGGTCTCGCCCAGGGTGTCATAGCCCCGGAAGCTGGCCAGCACGGCCGTGACCACGTTGGGCACATCCACCTCGTTCTGAAGGTAGCGGGGGGCCACATGCTGGTGGATGGGCGCCTCTGGATCGGAAAAATCCGGCAGGCCCAGGGCACCATAGATCAGCAGCCCCGCCGTGGATGCCGACACCGCCAGGGGCAACCAGGGCCGGTGGGCCGGCTTGGCCTCTTCCGACCGACACAGATGCAAGGCGCCCAGCAACAGCACGGTGGAGACCCCCGCCCCCACGGCGGCCTCGGTCATGGCCACATCCACGGCATCCAGGGCCACCAGCAGGGTAGCCATGAGGAAACTGTAGATGCCCGACAGCACCACCACGGCGAACAAATTCCGCAAGCGGATCATGGCCACCACGGCAATGGCCATGAGCACCAGCAGAAGGTCGATGATCAGGGTTTCGATGGCGGCGGCTCCGAATCAGGGACCAGGCGCGGACGGACCCCCTTGAGCAGGGCGGACCGCGCCAAGGCATGGCTAGCGGTAGGACTGGCAAAAAAGATCAGCAACCCCATCATCAGCAGCTTGGCCGTCACCAGGGTCAGTCCCGCCTGGAGAATCAGGCCCAGGAGAATGAATCCGGCCCCCAGGGTCTCGACCAGGCTGGCGGCATGGACCCGGGTGTAGAAATCCGGCATCCGGAGCAGGCCCAGGGCTCCCACCAGGCAGAACACGCTGCCCGCCAACAGCAACATCCCGCTCAGCCAGTCCAGCCAGTGGATAGCGCTCACCTGGGCTCCTCCCCGCCGGCCCCCAAGTCCCCCCGGTGAAAGAACTTGAGCACCGCGATCACCCCGATCACGTTCAGCAAACCATAGACCAAGGCCAGGTCCAGGAAGTCGGGGCGCCCGACGAGAAACCCCAGCAGGGCCAGGAGCAGCATGGCGCAGGTGCCGATGGTGTTGGCCGCCTGAAGCCTGTCAAACACCGTCGGGCCCAGGATCGCCCGGACCAAAGCCAAGATGATGGTGGCCAGGATGGCCAGAGTGGCGGCGGCCAGCATCCTAGGCCTCCTCCAGCCGGGTACAGCGGCGGTCCATCTCGCTGCCCGCCAACCCGGCGGCCCCTTCCCGGGTCAGGGCGTGGACCAGGAAACGACCGGGTTCCACTTCCACGGCGATGGTGCCGGGCGTCAAGGTGATGGAATTGGCATGAATCACCAGCCCCAGGTCGGTCTTCTGGGAGGGAACGAACTCCACCAGGGTAGGCGAAATGGGCAGACGCGGATCCAGGATGCGGCGGCTGACATCCCAGGCGGACTTGACGATTTCCTTGATCAACCAGGGCCAGTAGGTCATCAGGGCCGGCCAGGCCAGATGCACGGGAAAGCCCTCCCGGTCCAGGAGATCCATGCGCCGGGCGAGCAGCAGGACCAGCAAGGCGCAGCCCGCGCCGGCCGCCATGAGGAATGGCGTGTACATACCGGACAGGAGTAGCCAAAACACATACAAGGCCGCGAAAAAACTCAGGGTACGCACAGTATGTCGAAGGGGCGCGATCTAGAAGGCTGCATTGTATAGCGTCCCCATGTCTTGGAAGGGGGATTCGTGAAGCCTGTCCCGCTGCCTGCCCATCCTGCCCTGGGGATGACGGTCTGACGGGCAGTCAATACACCCTCAATAAAAATCGGACCTACACCTTCTGTAATAGGGACACATTCCTGTAAACTCGGCCGTGGTTTCGCCAAGGCGGGGGGAAATGGAGCGCTTTGGCAATGCCAAGAATGACTACACTCAGCCGATAGGAGACGCGCTCATCATGTCTGCACCTGAAAACTTTGACTCAAACGCCTACTGGAAGGCGACTTTGGGCCTGCTCACCAAGGTACTGGTGATCTGGTTCCTCTGCTCGTTCGGCCTTGGCATCCTCTTCGCCGACGCACTCAACGGCATTTCCCTCGGCGGCTACCCGCTGGGATTCTGGTTCGCTCACCAAGGCTCGATCTATGTATTCGTCGGCCTGATCTTCTGGTACGCCAAGAAGATGGGTGACATCGACCGCAAATTCGACGTGCACGAAGACTGAGGAGCGACCCCACATGGAACTTCAAACCACTATCTACCTGGTCGTCGGCATCACCTTCGCCCTGTACATCGGCATTGCCATCTGGGCCCGGGCCGGTTCGACCAGTGAGTACTACGCCGCCGGCGGCAGCGTTCCCCCCGTCCTGAACGGCATGGCCACCGCCGCCGACTGGATGTCCGCCGCCTCCTTCATCTCCATGGCCGGCCTGATCGCCTACATGGGTTATGGCGGCGGTCTGTTCCTGATGGGCTGGACCGGCGGCTACGTGCTGCTGGCCTGTCTGCTGGCCCCGTACCTGCGCAAGTTCGGCAAGTTCACGGTGCCCCAGTTCATCGGCGACCGCTTCTACTCCACCTCGGCCTCCACGGTGGCGGTGGTCTGCCTGCTGGTAGCTTCCATCACCTACATCATCGGCCAGATGACCGGTGTGGGCGTGGCCTTCTCCCGCTTCCTGGGCGTATCCAAGGAAGTCGGCATCTACGTCGGTATGGCCATCGTGTTCACCTATGCGGTGTTCGGCGGCATGAAGGGCATCACCTACACCCAGGTGGCCCAGTACATCGTGCTGATCTTCGCCTACGTGATCCCGGCCATCTTCATCTCCCTGGCCCTGACCGGCATGCCCATCCCGCAACTGGGCCTGGGTTCCGACATGGCCGGCTCCGACAAGTCCCTGCTGGACACCCTGAACCAGGTGGTGACCGATCTGGGCTTTGGCCAGTACACGACCCATGTGCCCGAGAGCAAGTTGAACATGTTCGTGTACACCATGTCCCTGATGATCGGTACCGCCGGCCTGCCGCACGTGATCATGCGCTTCTTCACGGTGCCCAACGTGGCCGCCGCCCGCGCTTCCGCCGGCTGGGCCCTGGTGTTCATCGCCATCCTGTACACCACCGCTCCTGCCGTGGCGGCCATGGCCCGCATGAACCTGCATGCCACCATCAATCCCACGGTCATGACCGGCGGTGACGTGTTTGCCCAAGATGCCGCCATCAAGGCGGAAGAGCGCCCGGACTGGATGAAGCGCTGGGAAGTCACCGGCCTCCTGAAGTTCGAGGACAAGAACGGCGACGGCCGCATCCAGTACTACAACGACAAGTCCAAGGACGAGGCCTTCAACGCCAAGGTCGAAGCTGCGGGCTGGAAGGGCAACGAGTTGGACGTCAACCGGGACATCATCGTGCTGGCCAACCCGGAAATCGCCCTGTTGCCCAACTGGGTGATCGCCCTGGTGGCTGCCGGTGGTCTGGCCGCCGCACTGTCCACCGCCGCCGGCCTGCTGATGGCCATCTCGTCCGCCATCTCCCATGACCTGGTGAAGGGGGTCTTTGCACCCAACATCAGCGAGAAGGGAGAGTTGATGGCCGGCAAGATCGCCATGGCCTGCTCCATCGTGGTGGCCGGTTACCTGGGCCTCAACCCGCCGGGCTTCGCGGCGGGAACGGTGGCGCTGGCCTTCGGTATCGCGGCCTCGTCTCTGTTCCCGGCCATCATGATGGGCATCTTCTCCAAGAAGATGAACAAGGAAGGCGCCATTGCCGGCATGGTCGCGGGCCTCTCCGTCACCCTGTTCTACGTGTTCGCCCACAAGGGCATCTTCTTCATCCAGGGCACGGAGTATCTGGATCTGATCGGTGGCAAGAACTCCTTCTTCGGCATCACGCCTGAAGCCTTCGGCGCCATCGGCGCCCTGGTGAACTTCGCCGTGGCCTTTGCCGTGGACAAGGTCACCAAGGAGCCGCCCGAGCACATCCAGCACATGGTCGAGGCCGTGCGCATCCCGC
>DYHB01000100.1 GCA_020724415.1 Thiobacillus sp. | reverse complement strand
CCCCAAGCTTGAGCTTATCTAGTTGCACTTGCACTCTGTCCAGTCCTGAGGCAAGCGGCCATCGCCGAGAAGATGGGTTCCACCCGGCCGAAGGCCGTGACGGCAGTAATCGTCGATGGTGAAGGATTCAGCGCGGGACAACGCAATCGCCCTGCTGTGAGTCCACTTCCACTGAACCATCATCCCGGACGCACACGGGGTTGTTGCGGAAATATTTATGGAGAGCAAATCCTGACGCCTTTTCGGCCGGTAAAACGGCGGTACTATTCCCAAGTGCGTGTGTCCAGGATATTCCGGTCGCCGTCGCTGAAGGTTCCGGACGGCACCGTTTCCACCCGGCAGGTGAACCTCAGGATTTCCTTGGCCTGTTGGGCGACGGCGGCCGCGGTGCCGGCAGCGTTCTCGTCCTGATCCAGTTCGACCTTCAGGAGGAGGACATCGCGAAAATCCACCTGGCTGATTTGAGCCTGAATAAACCGGACTCCGGTGCATCGGGAACGAAGTTCCTCGATTTGGTGCGGGTACAGGAAAAGCCCCTTCACCTTGACCCCGTCCACGGTGCGGCCGAAAATGCCCGTCAACCGCTCACCCGGCTGGCCGCAGCGGCACGGAACGTCCGTCAAGGCCCCCAGATCCCCGGTGCCGAAACGGAGCAAGGGGTAGGTAGGCTCCAGTAGCGTGACCACCACCTCACCGGGCTGTCCCGGACCAAGCGCCCGCCCGGTTTCCGGATCGACAACCTCCACGATGACCCCTTCCGCCAGGTGAAAACCATTGCGCGCCGGGCACTCGTAGGCCACACAGCCCAGATCGGCCGTGCCGTATCCCTGGAACACCTCAATTCCAAAGTCCCGGGCCATAATGGACCGCAACTCTTCCGAAAGCTTCTCGGCGGCCACCCAGGCTTTGCGCAGCCGGATATCGTTCTGGTAACCCAGTTCCTGTGCTTTTTTCACCAGCGTGTACAGGAAGGAGGGCACCCCGATGTAGCCGGTGACTCCGGCCTCCCGCATAATCTGAACCTGAAGTTCGGTGTTCCCGACCCCGGCCGGGATTACCGTACACCCCAGCCGGCGCAGGGCGTTGTCGAACATCATGCCCGCCGGAGTCAGGTGGTACGAGAACGTGTTCTGAACGATATCCCCCCGGGCAAAACCAGCGGCCGACAACGCCTGGCCCCACCGCCAGAAGTCGGGGCCTGACCCCTGGGGATCGTATATCGGGCCGGGGGACACAAAAATACGCTGCAGTTCGCCTTCCGGCACGGTCAGGAACCCGCCGAAGGGAGGGGCCGACCGCTGTCTCTGGGCCAGCTCGCTTTTGCGCAACAGCGGGATCCGGCCCAGGTCGGCACGGGACCGGATGTCTTCGGGCCGAAGCCCCGCCGCCGTCAACATCCCGCGCACCGCGGCGGATTTCTCGTAGGCGGTCCGCACGAACTCGGACAGGGAACTCAAGACAACCACCTCTTGCGTCGCTTGTAGTGTTTGACGTTACGGTAGCTTTTCCGCTTGCCGACGTCGGACAGGCCCAGGTAGAACTCGCGGACGTCCTCGTTGTCCACCAGCCGGTCAACCTCGCCTTCCAGAACAATTTTCCCGCCTTCCATGATGTAACCGTAGTCGGCGATCCCCAGAGCCACGTTCGCGTTCTGTTCGACCACCAGGATGGTGGCGCCCTGTTCCTGGTTGATCCGCTTGATGATCCGGAATATTTCCTGCACCAGCAGCGGTGCCAGCCCGAGGGAAGGTTCATCCAGCAGCATCAGGCGGGGCCGGGCCATGAGGCCGCGGCCGATGGCCAGCATCTGCTGCTCTCCGCCCGATAGATAACCGGCCGTGCGGTGTCTCAGGTCGCGCAGCCGCGGGAAGTAGCCGTAGACCAGTTCGATGTCGGCGCGAATGTTCTTGCGGTCGCGCCGGGTGTACGCCCCCGCGATCAGGTTTTCCTCTACGCTTAAATGCTCAAAAACCCGCCGCCCCTCCATCACCTGAAAAATACCCTTGCGCACGATGATTTCCGGCTCCAGACCGCTGATCCGTTCTCCGTTGAATTCAATGAACCCGTCCGTGACCTGGCCCTTCTCCGACTTCAACAGTCCGGAAATCGCCTTCAGGGTCGTGGTTTTGCCGGCCCCGTTACTCCCCAGGAGGGCGACGATTTTCCCTTCGGGGACGACCAGGGACATCCCCTTCAAGACCAGGATAACGTGGTCATAGATCACTTCCACGTTGTTCAGCACCAGCAATCCAACCGCCCCCCACGAAAAAAGGCGGCCGCGGGACGGCGGGAGCACCGCCGTCCCACAGCCGTTTGCTTACTTATAAGTAATCCAGTCGGTCAGGTACACAATGCCTCCGTCCTGCACCTGGGCCAGCCGTACGTGCACACTGCCCCGGTGACTTTCAGACGTAAACGTGACCGGTGCGCCCAATCCGGCGGGGTCGAAGCCGTTCAGGCTTTCCAGCCCCCGGCGGATGCCGGGGCCGGTGATGTCGTCGCCGGCCAGGCGCACGCCCTCAAGCATCACCATGGCGGACATCCAGCCCTGTACGAAATTCTGGTTGACGTCCTTGAATTCCTTGCCCTTGGAATCCAGATAGGCTTTAATGTCGGCCATGCCGGGTACGTCTTCACCCGGAAACGCAAACGGCACCACGCCGATGTAGCCGTTCGCCGCCGCACCCGCCAGGCTGACCACCTTCTCGTTAAAAGCCCAGTTCAGACCGATGAACTGCGTTTCGACCCCCAGCTTCCGGGCGTCCTTGAGGACCGTCGCGGCTAAGTTTGAAGTTCCCTGGATGATGGCGAAGTCTGCACCCTTGTTCTTCAGGTTCAGCATCTGGGTGGTGGCGTCGAGCGTTTTCAGGTCGAGCACCTCGTCCCCCACCAGCTCAAACCCCAACTCCTGGGCGAACGCCTTGGCGTCTTCCAGGTGCGAGGTCCCGAACGGCGTGTTGTTGTACACAAACGAGAGTTTCGGCGCCCGGGCCTCCCGCCAGTTATCCTTGGCCCACTTCAGCGCGATTCGAGCCTGGTCGGTGTAGCTGGCCGCCAGCACGAAATTGTACGGGCAGGCTTGGATATCCGTAAGATGCTCGGAATATGAGCCGGACAGGTACGGGATCTCGTCTTTGGCCACGAAGCTCTTCAGGGCTTCGGTGTCCCCGGTGCCCCAGCCGAGAATGGCGGGCACGCCGGTGCTCTTCACCAGGCGGTTGTACGCCTCCTGGGCCCGCTTGATTTCGTACGCGTAGTCAATGGCGTCGAGCCTGACCGGATGACCGTCCAGTCCGCCCTTGCTGTTCAGGTATTCAAAATAGGCCTTCGCGCCGTCGTGATACGGGCTGCCCACGTCCCCGGTGGGCCCGGTCAGGTCGATGATTCCCCCGATAACGATCTCTTTCTTGGTCTCCGCCGGAGGCGCACTGCCGCCGCCGCAGCCGCTGGCCAGCAGCGCCACGGCCAGCAACAAACAGATAACAGCCGCAAATCCCCGCTTCTTCATTGCTTAGCCCTCCAAAAAATGATGTCTTTTGTGAGCCTGCCAACCGGTTTTTACGGCATCCCTCCTCAGTAAGAGAATGGCCACAGCTTGAAATACTCCTTGACCTTATGCCACATCTTGGCCAGGCCCTCCGGTTCAAAAATCAGGAACAGGATGATCAAAAGACCGAAGACCGCTTCCTGCATGGCCAGCATGATGTGCGTCAGCCCGGCGAAGCCGCCCCCGAAAAAGTCGGCGGTCTCCCGGAGCAGGATGGGGAGCAGCGTCATGAAGCAGGCCCCGTAAATGGCGCCCATCACACTGCCCAGCCCGCCGATGATGATCATGGCCAGGTACAGGATGGATACCTTGATCGTAAAGTACTCCGGGCTGATCACCCCCAGGTAGTGCCCCCACAACGCCCCGGCGATGCCCGCGTAGAAGGAACTGACCGCGAAAGCGGTGACCTTGTACTTGAACAGGTTGATCCCCATCACCGACGCCGCCAGGTCGCGGTCCCGCACCGCCATAAAGGCACGCCCCGTTCTGGTCCGGAAGAGGTTTAAGGCAAACACAACGGCGCCGATGGTGATGGCCAGGATGAGGTAGTAAAAGGTCGTGTCGTTGTTGAGCACCAGGCCGCCGATGGTGGGGGCCGGGAGCACCATCCCGGCGGGTCCGCGGGTCAGGGCCGGCCAGTGGATAATGCCGAATTCGATGATCACCTGCGCCGCCAGCGTGGCGATGGCCAGATAAAGACCTTTCAGCCTCAGGGACGGAATGCCGAACAGGCCCCCGATCAAGGCGGCGGCCAGACCGCCGGCCGGCAGGGCGATCCAGAAGGACCAGCCCAGAGTGGCGGTCATTATGCCCGCCGCGTAGGCCCCCACGCCCATGAAGGCCCCGTGGCCGATGGAAATCTGGCCGGTGAAGCCGACCAGGATGTTCAGGCCGATGGCGCCGATGATGGCGATACCGATCAAATTGACCACGCTGACGTAGTAGGCGTTGACCATGAACGGCAAAGCCAGGAAGAAGGCCACTACCACCAGCACCTTCAATTTCGCCCCGGGGTGGTGTAGAATGGCCATGTCCTCCCGGTAGTTCGTGGTGAAGACACCGCAGTCCATTACCAAGGGGTTTCTGAGTCGCAAGGCGGATTACACCCTTTCAATGATTTCCTTGCCGAACAGGCCGTACGGCCTGACCATGAGCACCACCAGGAGCACGACAAACGGCACGACTTCCTTCACGCCGCCCCCGAAGAGCGGGTCCAGATAGCCCCCGGCCAGACTTTCCAAGAGCCCGATGGTGAAGCCGCCGACGATCGCCCCGGGCACACTGTCCAGTCCGCCCAGAATCACGACCGGCAGAACCATCAGCCCGATGTAGGCCAGGGACGGGTTCACTCCGTTGATGTTGCCCAACAAAACGCCGCCGATGGCGGCCACCACCGCGGCGATGGCCCAGGTGATGGCGATGATCCGCTTGACGCTGATGCCCATGGACTGCGCCGCCGCCTGGTCGTCGGCTGCCGCCCGCATGACGATGCCGGTGCTGGAGTACTTGAAGAACACGGTGAAGACAGCCAGCAGCACCAGGGCCACACCCAGCGACCAGAGGTAGACCTGGGAAACCACCACTTCCCCCAGACGGACGGGCGCATCCGGGAAGATCGCCGGATAAACGCGGGTTTCGGTGCCCCAGATCATCTGGATGATGCCGCGCATCAAGAGCGACAACCCGAGGGTGGCCATAATCACGGAAATGACCCGTTCCCCGATGAACGGCCGCAGGACCAGCCGTTCCACCACCACGCCCAGGAGCACGCACATGGTCAGCGTCAGGGCTACGGCCGCCAGGAAAGGTACCTGGTAAAACACCACCAGGCTCAGGGCGACATAGGCCCCGACCAGCAGGAACTCCCCCTGGGCGAAATTGATCACGTCACTGGACTTGTAGATCAACACGAACCCGAAGGCGACCAGCGCGTAGACCGCGCCCACCACCAGGCCGGTGATTATGATCTGGAGAAAAAACGTCACGCCTTCACCCCCACATCATCGGCGGATATCACCCGCAGCGAGGTCTTGATCTTCACCTGCCGGCCGTCCCGGTACTTCACGTCGGTCTCGATCGGGATCTCCCCGGCGCCGCTGTACAGGCCTTCCACCAGCACCCCGTACTTCTCGGAGATGAAACCGCGTCTCACCTTCCGGGTCCGGGTCAACTCCTCATCGTCGGCATCCAACTCTTTATGCAGCACTACGAATTTCTTGACGCGGACCGCCGCCGGCACGTCCTCGTTCGCCTTGCGCACCTCCTGCGCGATCAGCTCGAGCACCTGGGGTTTCTGGGTCAGGTCCACGTAGGTGGTGTACGGGATCTGGCGCCGCTCGGCCCACATCCCGACGTTGCCCATCTCGATATTCAAAAGCGCGACCACGTACGGCCGGTCCCGCCCCAAAACCACCGCTTCCTTGATGTACGGGCTGAACTTCATTTTGTTCTCCAGGAACTGCGGGGAAAAAATGGTGCCGTCCGCCAGGCGCATCACGTCTTTCACGCGGTCGATGACCACCAGGTGCCCGTCCTGGTCCAGATAGCCGGCATCCCCGGAATGGAGCCAGCCCTCCTTGAGGGTCTCGGCGGTGGCCGCATCGTTCTTGTAGTAGCCCGCGAACACGCTCGGGCTGCGCGAAACGATCTCGCCGTCCGGGCTGATGCGGATCTCGGTCTCCGGGATCGGCCGCCCGACCGTGTTGAACTTGATCTCCCCGTCGCGGTGCACCACCGAGATGCCGGCGATTTCAGTCTGGCCGTATATCTGCTTCAGGTTCACCCCCAGGGCGTGGAAGAATCGGAACACGTCCGGCCCCAGCGCGGCCCCGCCGGTGTAGGCCCGTTTCAGGTTGACCAGGCCCAGGTGATCCTTGACCGCGCTGAAAACCAGCAGCTCCCCCGCAAGATAGGCCAGTCTCAGGCCGATACCGGGACGCCTCCCCTGGAACCGGCAGTCGGCCATCCGGTAACCCACCGACATGAAAGCGCGCGACACCATCCGCTTGAACCAGCCGGCGTCGTCCAGTTTCACCTGCACCTTTGATACCATGTCCTCCCAGATGCGGGGCGGCGAGAACATTACGTGCGGCCCGATTTCCTTAAGGTTGGCCTGGACCGTTTCGGGTTCTTCGGGGTAATTCACCGTCATCCCCGACCAGAGCGCCGCGGAGATGGACATCATCTGTTCGCCCACCCAGGCCAGAGGCAGGAAGGAAAGAAACTCGTCGTCCGCCGTCAACGGGTCCACCGCCAAAAGGTTCTGCGCCATCCGGATCAGGTTCGTGTGGGTCAGCACGGCGCCCTTGGGCAGTCCGGTGGTCCCGGAGGTGTAGGCGATGATGGCCACGTCGCCCCCCGAGCCCGCCCGCACCTCCCGGTCGAAGTAATCCGGGTTTTGCACGCCGAAGGCCTCGCCCAAAGCCTCCACCGCAGCGAACGAAAGCAACAGGGGATCGCGGTAATTCTTCAGGCCCTTGGAATCGTAGTAAATGACTTTTTCGACTTTGGGCAGGTCCGGTTTGATCTCGAGGAGCTTGTCGACCTGTTCCTGGTCCTCCACCACGATAATCCGGGCGTCACAGTGGTCGATCACGTAGGTGATCTCGCGGGGCAGGCTGTCCTGGTAGACCCCCACCGCGACCCCTCCGACGGCCTGGGCGCCGAGTTCGGCGTAGACCCATTCCGGGCGGTTGTCGCCGATGATGGCCACCTTGTCGCCCCTGGAGAAACCCAGCGAGGCCAGGCCGAGGGCGAAGCGCTGCACGTGGCCCAGATAATCCGACCAGGTGACCGGCTGCCAGACGCCGAATTCCTTCTCCCGAAGGGCTGTCTTATGCCGGTACCGGGCCGCGTTGCGTACCAGAAGTTTGGGAAGAGTGTCTTCCTGCATCGAGAACTTCATCCTTTACGGGCTACTGCTTGCCAAGATACGCCCTGATCACCAGGGGGTTTTGCTGGACTTCTTCGGGAGTGCCCTCGGCGATCTTGCGCCCGAAGTCGAGCACGGCCACCCGGTCCGAAATGTCCATGACCACGCCCATGTCGTGCTCGATCAGGATCAGGGTGGTGCCCCACTCCTCGGCCACGTCCAGAATGAAGCGGGCCATGTCCTCCTTCTCTTCCAGGTTCATTCCGGCCATGGGTTCATCCAGCAGCAAAAGCCGCGGTTCCAGAGCCAGGGCCCGGCCCAGTTCGACACGCTTTTGCAGACCGTAGGCCAGCGTGCCCACCGCCTTATGCCGAATGCTCTCAATCTCAAGGAAATCAATGATTTCCTCAACCCGCCTGCGGTGCAGCTCTTCCTCGCGCCGGGCCGGCCCCCAGAACAAGCCACCGCTTAAAAGACCCGTTTTCATATGGATGTGCCGGCCCAGCATGAGGTTCTCCAGCACGGTCAGGTGCTTGAAAAGTTCTATGTTCTGGAAAGTACGGCCGATGCCCAACTCGGCGCGCCGGTGCGGAACAGTGTTGGTGATCTCCTGCTCTTCGAAGAACAGCCGGCCGGCGTTGGGACGGTAGAGGCCGCTGATGCAGTTCAAAAGGCTCGTTTTTCCGGCCCCGTTGGGTCCGATCACGGCCGTGATCTCTCCCGCGTTGACCTCCAGGTGAACCCCCGTGAGAGCCGTAACGCCGCCGAAATGGAGGGTCAGGGAATCAATAACTAGCTGGGGCGACACTGGTGCATACATCCCCTTCTTGAGGCAAACAGGAATAACTCTTGCCCTTCTACGTAGCTTTGGAAAAATCCTGCTGGGAAACGAAGATCTTCGACATAGTTACCTTAGGGGTGGTGTGCCTTGGGAAAGGGTTAGAACACTTCCGTCCGGTGATGGATGATTTCAAGGGCGGTCTCGGTGGCAATGAAGTTGACCACTTCCCGGAGCGACTCGTCCACGTGCGCGGTCCGGTTGCTGACCACCGCCACCGCGAGGGTGGCCCGCTGCCAGTTGTCCTGGTGGTCCACCTCGGCCACCGATACGTTGTACCGGTTCCGCAGCCGGGTCAAAAGGCTTTTAAGGTGCCTCCGTTTATCCTTGAGGGAGCCGGCCTCCCCCAGAAACAGCTCGACGGTGAGAATGCCCACGCGCATCACAGATTCCTCCGCTCCCAAGACTTATCGGGGGAATACCAGTTGCATACGTGTTATAATGACGCCGATACCGGATAAAGGGGGTCCTGTGGATGACGACACTGGCGCTTCTGGTGGCCCTGCTCTTTTTCTTGGCCGGCTTGGCCGGCATCGTGTTTCCGGTGCTGCCCGGTCCGGTACTGATCTG
>DYHB01000242.1 GCA_020724415.1 Thiobacillus sp. | reverse complement strand
TGGCGCCCCTGCGACACCACCGAGACTCTGGTGGCCTGGACCGCCGGCGTGGAGAAGAAAGACGGCCCCACCAGCCTGATCCTGTCGCGCCAGAATCTGCCCTTCGTGGCCCGCAGCGAGGCCCAGGTGGCCGACATCCGCAAGGGTGGCTACATCCTGTCCGATTGCGCCGGCACCCCCAACGTGGTGCTGATCGCCACCGGTTCCGAGGTGGAACTGGCGCTCAAGGCCCAGGAGGCCCTGAAGGCCGACGGGATTGCTGCCCGCGTGGTGTCCATGCCGTCCACCAACGAATTCGACAAGCAGGACGCGGCCTACAAGGCCGGAGTTCTGGCTGCCGGCGTCAAGCGCGTGGCCATCGAAGCCGGCGTCACGGATGCCTGGTACAAGTACGTGGGCCTGGATGGCGCCGTGGTGGGCCTGGATCGCTTCGGCGAATCCGCCCCGGCCGGCCAGCTGTTCAAGGAGTTCGGCTTCACCGTGGAGAACGTGGTCGCCAAGGTCAAGGCCGTTCTCTAATCCGATAACTGATTACTTACCCAAGGAGCAAACATATGGCTATCAAAGTCGGCATCAACGGTTTCGGTCGTATCGGACGCATGGTTTTCCGCGCCGTCACCAAGGATTTCCCCAACATCGAGATCGTTGCCATCAACGACCTGCTGGACCCCAACTACCTGGCCTACATGCTCAAGTACGACTCCGTGCATGGCCGTTTCAACGGTGACATCGCCGTCGACGGCAACAACATGGTGGTGAACGGCAAGAAGATCCGCCTGACCGCCGAGCGCGACCCGGCCAACCTGAAGTGGAATGAAGTGGGTGCCGACATCGTCATCGACTGCACCGGTTTCTTCCTGACCACCGAGTCCTGCGAAGCCCATATCAAGGCCGGTGCCAAGAAGGTGGTCCAGTCCGCACCTTCCAAGGACGACACCCCCATGTTCGTCTATGGCGTGAACCATGCCACCTATGCTGGCCAGGCCATCGTCTCTGCGGCGTCCTGTACCACCAACTGCCTGGCGCCCGTGGCCAAGGTGCTGAATGACAACTGGGGCATCAAGCGCGGCCTGATGACCACCGTGCACGCCGCCACGGCGACCCAGAAAACCGTCGACGGCCCGTCCATGAAAGACTGGCGCGGTGGTCGCGGTATCCTGGAAAACATCATCCCGTCCTCCACCGGCGCCGCCAAGGCCGTCGGCAAGGTGCTGCCCGAGCTGAACAAGAAGCTCACCGGCATGGCCTTCCGCGTGCCCACCTCCGACGTCTCCGTGG
>DYHB01000099.1 GCA_020724415.1 Thiobacillus sp. | reverse complement strand
AGATCGCCTGCCAGACCTGCCACATTCCGGAATACGCCCGGGCCCAGCCCACCAAGATGATGTGGGACTGGTCCACCGCCGGCCAGATGGACGAAAACGGCAAGCCCTTCAAGAAAAAGGACCCCTCCGGCCACGACGCCTACGACAGCAAGAAGGGGGATTTCCGCTACGAATCCAACGTGATCCCGGAATACATCTGGTTCAACGGCCAGGTGGACTACACCCTGCGGGAAACCAAGCTGGACCCGGACCAGGTGATCAAGATCAACACCTTCCACGGCAGTCCCGACGACGGCAAGTCCCGCATCTGGCCCATCAAGCGTTTCGTGGGCAAGCAGCCCTATGACGTGGGCAACAACCAGTTGCTGGTCTTCAACACCTACGGCCAGAACGACACCGCCTACTGGACCAACTTCAACTGGGACAAGGCCATCGAGCAGGGCATGCGGGAAATCGGTGCCCAATACAGCGGCAAATACGCCTTCGTCAGCACCGAAATGTCCTGGCCCATCACCCACATGGTGGCGCCCAAGGAAGACGCCCTGCGCTGCGAACAGTGCCACGCGCCCCCCGGCGGCGTCGGACGGCTGGACCAGGTACCCGGCATCTACATGCCCGGACGGCACGGCAACAGCCTGCTGGACACCCTGGGCTGGAGCCTGGCCGGCCTGACCCTGCTGGGCGTACTCGGCCACGGCGCCCTGCGCATCTTCTCCGCCCGCAAAGGAGACCCGAAATGAGCGAACGCATCTACGTCTTCAAGCGCTTCGAACGCTTCTGGCACTGGTCCCAGGCCGCCCTCATCATCATCCTGCTGATCAGCGGCTTCGAAATCCACGGCAGCTACAGCCTGTTTGGCTTCACGGATGCCGTGGACATCCACACCATCGCCGCCTGGACCCTGGTGGGCCTGTGGGTGTTCGCCATCTTCTGGCACTTCACCACCGGCGAATGGAAGCAATACATCCCCACCCTGAAGAACATCACCCAGGTGGCCCGCTTCTATGCCCTGGGCATCTTCAAGGGCGAGGAACACCCCTACAAGGTCACCACCCTCAAGAAGCACAACCCCCTGCAACGCCTGGCCTACCTGGGCGTCATGCTGTTCATCGGTCCCCTCATCTGGTTCACCGGCTGGTTCTACATCTTCTACGACAAGTGGATCGAATGGGGCTGGGACCAATTCCTGTCCCTGGAATGGGTGGCCTTCTTCCACACCCTGGCCGCCTTCATGATGCTGCTGTTCCTCATCGCCCACGTGTACCTCACCACCACCGGCCACACGCCCCTGGCCCACATCAAGGCCATGATCACGGGGTACGACGAGCACTGACGCGCCGGGCTGCCGTTTCAGCGGGCTCCCTGGATGCGGCGCTCGCCACGGCGGCCTTCCCGTTCCCCATCCCCCGCCCCGCCGAGAGGCCCCCATGCCCCATAAGACCGTTCAAGCGCTGCTCGAAGACATCCGTCTTGTCAGTGAACACAATTACCAAATCGTCGAGGCGGTGCGCGCCCTGGCCGCCACGACCTTCAAGGACCTCACCGAAGAGGTGAAATACGGCGGCATCCTGTTTGCCTCCGGCATCCAGTTCGGCGGGGTGTTCGCCTACAAGGAACACGTCACCGTGGAATTCAGCAAGGGGGCCAAAATCACCGATCCCCACGGCTTTCTTGAAGGCACCGGCAAGGGGCGCCGGCACATCAAGCTGACGTCCGTGGACCAGATCCGGGAGAAGCGCCTGGCCGACTACCTGCCCCTTGCGCTACGGGCCGCCGGACAGGAATAATCGGACAACAACATCAGAAAACCAGGGACCGGTACATCCATGACTCACCCCAAGGCACGCCGCCACCCGGCAGACGCTGGCGCGACCCAATAGTCACTTCAGGGCAACATCCATACACCATGGGCATTCAACCCCGCCTGAAAACCGTGCCCACGGCTTTCGCAACATTGCTATTGGTCGGCATCTCCATATCTTCGTCGGCCGCGCCCATCTACAAATGCATCGATAACGCCGGCAAAACCACCTACCAATCCCACACCTGCCCGGATTCCGCCCGCAGCTCCCGGCTGGACATCCGAACCGCCTACGTCATGCCGGAACTGAGCGGCCAGTTCAGTCTGGCCGAAATGAAAAAGGCCGTACTCACCAGTTGTATTGGCAATGCGGGCAGACAAGCCAACCCCACCCTCCGCAAAATTGCCAACGAACAACCACGCAAGTTCCAAAGCTTCTGTGAATGCGTCGCCGACACCTCCATGACCGATGTCGAAAAGGTCAAAGCCCTCATTGCCAACAACGACCGGGCCGCCCTCGGCCAACTCGGCTTCAGGGCCGGCGTGATCTGTGAACCCATGTTGCATTGAATGCTCAAGAGGATTGCGTAACGGTTCATGGATTACATAAGGCCGGTAGCGGCCATGGATATGCTTACACAAGGGGCAAGGAAGTCATCTTCAACGTTTGCCATACAATTCGGAGGATCAATGCCAGTACCAGGTTTTCAAGATTTGACCCTTCCCATGCTTAAGCTGTCTTCGGATGGAGCAGTTTGGTCACTAGCTGACGCACGAATTAAGCTGGCTGAAGTTTTTCGGCTCTCTGTAGAGGATCAAGAGGAGTTGTTGCCGAGCGGAAAACAATCGCGCTATGCGAATCGCGTTGCTTGGGCAAAAGTCTATCTCGAGAGAGGAGGGCTGCTATATTCTCCCGCAAGAGGGCAATTTTCCATTACTGATCGCGGCCGGGCAGTGCTCCAGAGTCCGCCGGAAGCCATAACAATTGATTTCCTCAGCCAGTATCCTGAGTTCCAAGAATTTCGTAGTCGATCCTCAACCCAGTCCCAGGAAGAAATCCAGCAACCAAATAGCGCCGAGTCCCCGGAAGAAGCTCTCGAATCGGCATACCTCACTATCCGCCGTAATCTGGCCGCTGAAATGCTTAGCCGTGTGAAATCTTGTAGCCCCCGCTTCTTCGAGCACTTGGTCGTTGAGCTACTGTTGAAAATGGGATACGGAAAAGCAGGGGGTGCGGGTGAGCGTGTAGGTCAATCTGGCGATGAGGGGATAGACGGGATTATTTCCGAGGATCGTCTTGGTTTGGAGATGGTGTATTTGCAGGCCAAGCGCTGGGAAGGAACAGTAGGCAGGCCAGAGATACAAAAATTCGTGGGTGCGCTGCATGGAAAGCGTGCCCGCAAGGGAGTATTCATCACAACAGGCAGCTTTTCCGCTGATGCAGCCAACTATGTCAAAAACATTGATCCACGAGTTGCATTAATCGACTGACCGCAACTAGCAGAGTTCATGATTGATTTTGGGCTCGGGGTATCTCTCTCTCGGTCGTACGAGCTTAAGAATATAGATTCAGATTTTTTTGAAGAGCAAGACAGCTAACAAATGCCTCAAGAACAGAATTCGGGGTCACAGAATTCGGGGTCAGGTCTTGCATTACGATATTTCTGTTCCTTGCATGTTGCATATGTTGCAATGCAAGACCTGACCCCGTTGCTGTGCATACCCCTGATATTCTGTAAGTCATGAGCCTCAACATGTACACGGAAGTTCTGACATTCTGGTTTCAGGAAGTAGAACCACGGCTTTGGTTCGCTTCGGACAAGCGCTTCGACGACCTGATTCGGCAACGCTTTTTCGGCGTGATGCAGAGGGCCGCTGTCGGGGAGTTGTTCCCGTGGCGGGCAACAGCAGAGGGGCGCCTTGCGGAAATCATCGTGCTCGACCAGTTCTCGCGTAACGTGTACCGCAATTCCTCGCAGGCATTCGCGCAGGATCCAATCGCACTGGTTCTTGCCCAAGAGGCTGTGACATCCGGCGCGTTGGGCTCACTGGACCCTACGCAGAGGGGTTTTCTGCTTCTTCCCTATATGCACAGCGAGTCGGCGCAGATACACATCGTGGCTGAGCGCCTTTACAAGGACTTTGCACCTGCCGGCAACTATGAATTCGAGTTGCGGCACAAGGCCATCATTGACCGCTTTGGCAGGTACCCGCACAGAAATGAGGTGCTTGGGCGTACTTCCACGCCGGAAGAGCTGGAGTTTCTACGGCAGCCGGGGTCAAGGTTTTGAATTTAGGACTGGGGGCTCGTTCCCCTGGGGTATGACCTTCGCGCCAGGCCAGACATCCCTGACGAGCCGCGGCCTGAGCTCACACGAATAATTGGGGTCAGAGCAATATTGAAAGTCAAAACGGCTCAGAATAAATTTTTGCTCTGACCGCAGTAATTTATAAAGGCGCTAGGCACGAATAATTCTGTGGATAACCGCTGATTTAGATTCGGGCGCGGCGGGGGCGGCGTAACAAAACCGGAATCAAGTGGATTCGGACACAGCACGCAAAGGAAACTTGGCCGGGTTGCGGATGGATTCCACCGACAAATCCACATCGATCATCGGCCAATAAAGATGATCCGGAGTTGGCCACTCAATACTTGAGATTTCCTCAATGGTGGCTTTTTTGAACCACGGAAACTCGGCGTAAGGCACAAACAACTCCTCTTCACCCAGCAGCAGCCAGAAACCCTTGTTTGAAGCCAGAGAAACTTCAATCTCCGAAGTGGGTGTGCCAAGCATTGCGAATCTCCTCGTAATGATCCTGAACCAAGGACAATGCCTCGCCAACCTGCTTGTGCGAAAGCCCCTGATTCATCGCCAGTTCAACTTCCGGCTCGAGCCAAAACTTAGCTTCACCATCCGTATGCGACACATGAATGTGAATTCGCGGTTCTTCCCGAGAGAAGAAAAAGAAACGAAATGCACCTTGGCGAAATACGGTTGGGGCCATGGGTAAATCATAGCAGTCCCCATAAACGGTGACGACCTGCACCTGCCAAGCGGGGCGCACATGGACTATTGATTGGTCACCTGATTTGTCCGTGGCCTGAGCTAGAAATTACGATGACCGTTACTGAATTAGCTTATTGCATAGCCCATCGCAGCATAGCGCGTACCAGGATTTAGCAGACGGTTCACTCGCCCCGAAGCCCCGGCCATGGGCTCGAAGGGCAAACCCGCCCCCGAGCGCCTGGCCTGGCTGTCGTCTCCCCCATGGGGCGCACGATAGCGCTCGGCTCAACCCGCCCTGGCTACTCCGCCCCCCAGTGGGGCGTTCCGATCCCCGTCCCCAGGTCGGCTTCCACCAGGCGTTTGCGCACGTCCAGCAGTTTTTCGATGAGGGCGGGTTCGGCCTGGCCGTAGGCGTCGGCGTCGGGGGTGCGCTTGACCACCACGCCAAGCAACTCAGTGATGGCGTTGCCGATGGAGTTCTGGCTGATGGTGACGATGAGCTTGCCGGCGTCGTTGCGGTAGATGAGCTGCTTGAAGGCGGGTTGCCAGCGGATGGCGTTGGCGTATTTGGCGTCGGTGATGCAGTGGTCCCGGATCATCTTGGCGGTCTTGAGCAGGTCGTTGTTGAACAGCAGCTTGTTTTCCACCAGGTCGGGGAAGTAGATGTCCCGGGGCATGGCGGCGTTGCGGGTGGAGACCTGGCCGAAGAAGGTGCGGTAGAAGTCGATGAAGCCCTTGAGCAGGGTGTCGTATTCCTTCCAGAAGCGGACTTCCTTGAGGGCCTCGGCGCCGCCGGTGACTTCCCAACTGGGCAGGCCCTGGGGGTAGCCGGTGATGGCGATCTTGCAGGAGCCAGGGGTGCAGGGGCGCAGGATTTCCAGGTCGAGTTCGTCGAAGAAGGCGCGATAGACGTCCCGCAGGTGGGCCTGGAACAGGGAGTGCTGGCCGCCGTCGGTGAGGTTGGGGTTGGCTTCGTCGGCCAGGGGGGCGGCGGCCAGTTGGGCCTTGTCGAAGACGATGAAGTGGTTGTGCAGCATGCGGATGCTGGGCACGCCGGGGGAGGTGAGGGGCCAGGTGGCGTCCAGGCTGGCTTCGCCGGCCAGCACCAGGTGGCGTTCCGGGTCCGGGTAGGTTTCCAGCATGTAGTCGTAGATGATCTGGTTCATGCGGTTCCAGACATGCTTGACGTGCTCCGGCACCTGGGTGCGCCGCACCGGCCGGCCCAGGGGATCCAGGATGGTGCGGGAGGTGTTGTAGATGATGGAGGTGTCGAATTCGTTGCTGTGGCCCAGGGCCTTGCGGTAGAGCAGCAGGCCTTCCGGGTTTTGCAGCAGGCCGTTGTTGTGGACCAGGTCGTTGAGGTTCTCGGTGCTGTTGAAGAACTCGTTGGGCTTCATGCCCTCGGGCACGTCGAGGGGAATGGGGCGGAAGGGGGTGATGATTTCGCGGGGTCCGGACGGCATGGTGTTCCTCAAGGGCAGGGCTGTGACGGCAAAGGGGTCATGATAGTGGAAAGCAGGGGGTCTTCTGAACCGTGGCTTGCCTTGTGTCAACGGGCATGGGCGGCGGCATGACGCAGGAAGGGCAGGTATTCCGACCAGTCGTGGATGGGCCCGACATGGCTGAACAGGACCAGGCCATGGCGGTCCAGCACGTAGGTGGTGGGGAAGGCCTTGGCCACCTGGCGGTCGGCCAGGCGCTCGCCCCCCTTGAGCCTGAAGCGGCCATCCTGGCCACCGCTGTCATAGAGGGGGAGGGCGATGCCCTGCTGCTTCAGCCAGCCTTGGGCGGTGTCCCGGTCTTCCCGCACCTGGGTCAGGATGAACGCGACCTGGCCCTTCAGCTGGCGGGCGGCCCGTTCGATGTCCGGCATTTCCTGGCGGCAGGGTCCGCACCAGGAGCCCCAGAAGTGCAAGACACGGATCTGGCCGTTCAGCCGGCTCAAGGTGGTCTTGCGACCCCTGGGGTCGGTCAGCGCCAGGTCGGGGAAGCGCATGCCGCGCCCGGTGCCGGTGGCGGCCCGGGCAGCGGATTTCTGGTCGGCATAGGGGCCCCAAAGACCGGACCAGGCCTGGGCGTCGAATACCCGACGACCGTCTACGGCGTAGGGGACGCAACGCTGGGGGGTGTTCTGCTGGCAATAGGCCAGGGCCTGGTCCAGGGCCCGGTCTCCGCTGGCCGTTTCCGCCGCCCAGCCCCAGCCGCCGCCCGGGGCGATGGCAAAGGCCTTGGGGGTCGCAGCCGCCTGGTAGGCCCGGTAGGCTGCCAAGCCCGACGGGCCGAGGTGGGGCGGTGCATCCTTGGCCTGGGCCCCGGTCGCCAAGCCCGCGCAAAACAAAAAGGCCGAGCAGAAACGCCCGGCCTTGTGCAACGTCATCGAACCGCCCGGATTACTTCTTGCGGCCGCTTTCTTCCACCATCTTGTGGATGATGGGTTCCAGGATGACTTCCATGGCCATGCCCATCTTGCCGCCGGGCACCACCAGGTTGTTGCGGCGGGACATGAAGGAGTCGTTGATCATGGACAGCAGGTAGGGGAAGTCCACGCCCTTGGGGTCCTTGAAGCGGATGACCACCATGCTCTCGTCCGGCGTGGGGATGTCCCGGGCGATGAAGGGGTTGGAGGTGTCCACCATGGGCACGCGCTGGAAGTTGATGTCGGTGCGGGAGAACTGGGGCGTGACGTAGTTCACGTAGTCCGGCATGCGGCGCAGGATGGTGTCCACGATCACGTCGGCGGAATAGCCCCGCTCGGCGCCGTCACGATGGATTTTCTGGATCCATTCCAGGTTCACTACGGGCACCACACCGATGGCCAGGTCCACAAACTGGGCCATGTCCACCTTGTCGGTGACCACCAGGCCGTGCAGGCCCTCGTAGAACAGCAGGTCGGTGCCGGCGGGCATGTCTTCCCAGGGGGTGAATTCGCCGGGTTTCAGGTTGGTGCCCAGACGCTTGTTCAGGGCAGCTGCCTCTTCATCGCTGTGGATGTAATAACGCTTCTTGCCGCCACCGGTCTCGCCGTAGGTCTTGAAAATGTTGGCCAGGCCTTCGAAATCGTTGGCTTCGGGGCCGAAATGGGAGAAGGACTTGTTGCCCTGGGCTTCGGCGGCCTGCATGGCGGCCTTGAATTCCACCCGGCCCAGACTGTGCATGCTGTCGCCCTCGATCACGGCGGCATTCAGGTTTTCGCGCTTGAAAATGTGCTCGAAAGCGCGCTTGACGGTGGTGGTGCCGGCGCCGGAAGAGCCGGTTACGACTACGACGGGATGCTTCTTGGACATGGGCTTTCCCCCTAATACACATGAAATAAGCAGGCAATTTGTGGAGTATAAACGCCGGTTTGACGGCATGTCACGCCGAAGGCCGATATAATTATCCTCTTGCCCCATAACGAATTTTTCTGACCCATGGACCCCATTTATCGCCCGGAGATCATCGAGCCGGAAGCCCAGCAGCACTGGGAAGAAAAGCAGGCCTTCAAGGCCGACGAAAACACGGACAAGCCCAAGTACTACTGCCTGTCCATGTTCCCGTATCCGTCGGGCAAGCTGCACATGGGCCACGTGCGCAACTACACCATCGGCGACGTGCTGGCCCGCTATCACCGCATGAAGGGTTTCAACGTGCTCCAGCCCATGGGCTGGGACGCCTTCGGCCTGCCGGCCGAGAACGCCGCCATGGCCAACAACGTGGCGCCGGCCGGCTGGACCTACGCCAACATCGATTACATGCGCGGCCAGTTGAAGCGCCTGGGCTTTGCCATCGACTGGTCCCGGGAGCTGGCCACCTGCAAGCCGGATTACTACCGCTGGGAGCAGTGGCTGTTCACCAAGCTGTTCGAGAAGGGGGTCATCTACAAGAAGATGGCCACGGTGAACTGGGACCCGGTGGACCACACGGTGCTGGCCAACGAACAGGTCATCGACGGCCGGGGCTGGCGCTCCGGCGCCGTGGTGGAGAAGCGCGACATCCCCATGTACTTCTTCCGCATCACCGACTACGCGGAAGAGTTGTTGAGCGGCCTGGACAC
>DYHB01000098.1 GCA_020724415.1 Thiobacillus sp. | reverse complement strand
GGTCGGAGACCGTGTAGGTGAAGCTTTCGCTGACGGCTTCGCCGTCGTCCAGGGCCTGGGTGCCGGCGTTGGGGGCGTAGCTGTAGCTGCCGTCGCCGTTCAGGACCAGGGTGCCGTGGCTGCCCACGATGGGGGTGCCGGCCGGCTGGCCGGCCACGTCCGTGACCGTCAGGCTGTCGCCGTTGGGGTCGCTGTCATTGGTGATGACGCCTTCCAGTATGCCCGCCGTGAGAACCGTGTCTTCGTCCGTGCTGCCGCTGTCGTCCACGGCCACCGGCGGCTCGTTCTCTGCGCCCACGTTGACCGTGACCGTGCCGCTGTCCGTGGCGCCGTCCGGGTCTTCCACCGTGTAGGTGAAGGTGGTGGTGCCAGTGTAGCCAGGCTCGGGCGTGAAGATGAGCTGGTCGTCACTGGGGTCGTCCGGCGTGCCGCCGTCGTCCAGGCGTACCGTGCCACCCGGGACAGGGACGTCCACCGGGTCGCCGTCGCCGTCACGTACCGGGGTGCCGTTGACTTCGGTGATGGTCAGGGGGTCGCCGTCCGGGTCTTCGTCGTTCTGCAGGACGTCTATGGTGACCGGCTGGCCTTGGGGGGTGTTGGTGGTGTCGTCTTCGGCCGCAGGGGGGTCGTTCAGCGGGGTGACGCTGACCGTGACCGGGGCGGTCAATTCGTTGCCTCCCTGGTCTTCCACCGTGTAGGTGAAGCTGACCGTGCCGGTGTAGTCGCCCTCAGGCGTGAAGATGAGTTGGTCGTCCGTGGGATCGCTCGGGGTGCCGCCGTCGTCCAGGGTCACCGTGCCAATGAGCACCGTGGGGTTGCTGGGGTCGTACAGTTCCACCGGGCCGTCCGCCAGGGGCTGGCCGTTGACTTGGGTGATGGTGAGGGGGCCTTCGCTGCCCGGGTCGTCGTTCTCCAGGACATCGATGGTGACCGGCTGGCCTTCCGGGGTCTCCCTGTGGTCCGATACCACCGAGGGGGTGTCCGTGCCTTCCGTGACCGTCAGGCTCAGGGTGGCGGTGTCGGTCAGGCTGCCGTCGCTGACGGTGTAGGTGATGGCGGGAACGTCGCCCACGTAGTCGGGCGCCGGCACGAAGGTGTAGCTGCCGTCACTGTCCACCGTGAGTTCGCCCACGCCAGGTACGTCAATGGTCTCGCTGCCGCCAGGCGGAATGGTGGTGTCCACGCCGCCTACCGTGATGGTCACCACGCTCAGGGGGTCACCATCCGGGTCGCTGTCCGCTCCAAAACCCGTGTTGTCCGTGATCATGTTGCCGCTCACAGGCGCACCCTCGGGCGTGCTCTTCTCGTCGTCCGCAGCAATGGGGGCCTGGTTGTCGTCCAGACCGTTGATGGTGATGGTGACCGTGGAGGTGGTGCCGTCCGCGCTGGTGACCGTGAAGCTCTCGGTCAGGGTATCTCCGGTATTCAGGTCCTGGACCGTGGGATTGTCGTTATCCAGGTCATAGGTCCAGTTGCCGTCTTCATCCAGACTGAAGGTGCCGAAGGCGCCAAGCACATCCGATTGGGCCACGAAGGCCTCTTCTTCGGGACCATCGGGGTCGGTGATGGACAGGGTGCCGCCCGTGCTCAGCACCGTGTCTTCGGTGACTTCGCCAGCCCCCGGGGTGATGTTGGCCGGGTCGGCCACCGGCGTCACGATGATGTCGACGATGGCGATGGCGGTGCCGCCGTTGCCGTCATCCACCAGCACGGTGAACTGGTCATTGCCGTTGTAGTCGGGATTGGGGGTATAGGTCCAGGAGCCGTCGGGGTTGACCGTGACGGTGCCGTTGCTGGGGTCGCTGTTCTTGGTGTAGGTCAGGTCGTCGCCATCCACATCGGCTCCCACCACCTGGCCGGACACCGGCGTATCCTCGGGTGTGGTGGCGGTGTAGTTGCCCGTGGTGGGATCCACGTTGGGATCGTCCGGCGTGCTGGGCACGGGGGCATCATTCACCGGGTCGATGATGATGGTGGCGGTGGCCGGGGACTGGTCTTCCAGACCCTGGTTGTCCAGGGATGCATAGTCGAACTGAGTGGTGCCGTTCCAATTGAGGTCGGGCATGAAGAAGACGGGCCCTGCAGCGACATCACCCACAGCAAGCACCTGGGTGGCCGCCGCATCGGCATACAGGGTGCCATTCTCGGGCAGGGTGATGATCCGGTAGCCAATGACCGCACCATCCACGTCGGAACCCACCAGATCCACCTGGATCAGGGTATCTTCGTCGCCCTGCTCCACGACATCGTCCGTCTCGGGCGGGATGGGGGTGGCGCCACCCTGGATCGTGTTGACCGGTTCGTCGGCAGGGGAATCAAACTCGAATGCGATGGGGGAGACACCCTCGGCTACGCGCAGCAGGCGCACGAAGTCATGGCCTTCGCCCTCGCCGCCGCCGCCCACGCCGGCCGCCGTGTCTTCCAACTGCTCGTCAATCGCGCCACCCTGCTGGATGGCCTGGATGATCTGGTCGATCTCGGCCTGACCGAAAGAGCCCTCCTGGGCCGCCTGGGCCGCCTGCTCGGGGGTGAGGCCCGCCGTACCTGCCGTCAAGGCATAGGTTTCGTTGGGATTGACCTTCAGCAGGGTGCCATCCGCAAAGGCCAGTTCCACATGACTGCCCGGCATGGTGATGATGGTTTCACCTTCCAGCACGGTGTCACCCGCAAAAAGCCGGCGCATCTGGCCCTGGGCATTTCGGGCATAGGCTTCGCCTTCGACGGCGACAACGGTGGCTACGGCGTTGGGTGCGGTATTGACGGCCATGATGGACTCCATGTGAACGGATTTCTGATGTCACACATAAGACACCAGTGGAAGCAAAAAAAATATTGGACTAAAGGACAATAGAGGCGTGGGCTGTCCGCCACTGGGAGCACCGGGCAAATCCGGTGCGCTCATTGCAATGCTCAGTTGGCTGCCCGCTGTTTGCCAGGCATGTAGTCATCCCGGCCGGCGTTGACGAGCAGGGCCAGCTGCACCCGGTCCCGGACGCCCAATTGCTCGAAGATGCTGGACAGGTGCGCCTTTACAGTGCGCTCGGTGATGTCCAGGGCCCGGGCCACTTCCTTGTTGCTGGCGCCGGTGGCCACGGCCCTGGCCACCTCCAGTTGCCTGGGGCTAAGCCCGTCCAGTTCTTCCTGGGCAGCCTGCCCGGAAACTTTCAGGACGGGGGCCAAGGCACCCAGCAGCCTGGATTTAAGGTCACGCCCCACCCAGATGCCCCCATTCTCCACGACCAGGGCAATCTGCTGGAGGAGTTCCGGAGCCGTGACGGTATTGGCATAGCCCGAGGCCCCGGCCTTGAGGGCGGCGTAGCCTTCCGGCTCGCTGGGCACGTTGGCCAGTACCACGACGGGGCAGTCCGGCAACAACCTCACGGTCAGCTGGATCACCGCCTCCAGGTTTGGGCTCGGCGTATCCACGTGGAGCCAGACCAGGGCTTCGCCCCGTTTGCACATGGGCTTCATGTCCCTGGTGGGGAATGGTCTGGATTCGGCCTTGGGAAAGGCCTTGAGCCATCGGGACAACAGGTCCCTGCGATGGGTCAGGAATATCTGGCGCCGCATAATCACCGCTCCGTGAGGGCACGTTGATGGGCTCGAAGCACGGGCTTCAAGAGGTATGACAGGACACTTTTCTTGCCTGTCTTGATATCCACCTCGGCCTGCATGCCGGGAATGATGGGCATGTCTCGGCCAAAGCTGGATTCCAGGGTATGAACCCTGACCATGTAATAGGCATTTCCTTCTTCATCGGTCACGGTATCGGCACCGATCTGATCCACCTCGGCGTCCAGGCCACCGTAAATGGCAAAGTCGTAGGCGGTGAAGCGGACCTTGGCCGTCTGGCCAGGCCTGAGAAATCCGATATCTTTGGGCAATATACGCACTTCCAGCATCAGGGCATCTTCCAAGGGGACGATTTCCACCACATCCTTGCCGGGTTGCACCACACCACCGATGGTGTTGACCAGCAGTCTCTTTATCGTCCCTTTTACCGGAGACTTTAGGGTGGCTTGCTTGACCCGGTCAGAAAGGGCAAGACTGCCTTCGGACAGACTGTTGATCTTGGACATGACGTCGGCCAGCTCGATGCGGGCCTGATTCCTGAAGTTGAGCTCCACTTCGCTGACCTTGCGCCTTGCCTCCGCGATGGCCGCCTGGATGCGGACCAACTGGGCCTCGGACTGGTCCCGATCCCCCTTGTAGCGGCTGACATCCCGCTGCAGGCGCAGCAATTCCACTTCGGAGACGGCACCCGAACTCACCAAGGGCTGGGTGACCGATAATTCCCTGGAGGACAGCTCATAGCCCTTGGCCGCCTGGTCCCGCCGGGCACGCACCTCGTTCAGTTCCTGCTCGCGCTGGGCCAGCTGCTGGCGCGCAATGCTGATCTGGGCATCCAGTTCATTCCGGCGCGCATTGAACAGGCTCCGTTCCTGCTCCACCAGTTCCGGGCTCTGCTCGGCCACCTCGGGAGGGACGACGAACAGGGCACCCTCGGCCAGGGCGCGCAAGCGGGCGGCCTTGGCCAGCAGGGCCAGGTACTGGGCCTGGTTTTCCCGGAGGGAAGAGACAAACCGGGTCTCGTCGATGTTCAGCAACAACTGTCCGGCCTCCACCACGTCGCCTTCCTTGACATGGATGGCAGATACCACACCGCCGTCTACCGATTGCAGGACCTGCAACTGGCTGGAGGGAATGACCTTGCCGATGCCCCGGGTCACTTCATCCACCTGGGCAATGGCGGCCCAGGTCACCAGCAGGATCAAGATGACCAGCAGCCAGCGCAGCACAGCCCTGGCCCGCAAAGGCTCCTGACTCAGCCTGGCCCACTCGGCATCGCTGACCCAATCCAGATTTTCGTCCGTCTTGTCCGGCACCCAGCGGGAAAATACCCGGTCCACCAGGGCGCGGCTCCTGGGGTTGGCCCCGACCTTGTTGACCTTGTCATACAGCTTGTCGAATTTTTCCTGCATTTAGCTGGCCCTCCCGATCCGGCCTTGGCGCAGCGCCTGCACCACGGAATCCTTGGGACCATCCGCCACGATCTTGCCATTGTCGATGACGATGATGCGCTGCACCAGATCCAGCAGAGAGGTTCGGTGGGTCACGATCATCATGGTCTTGTGCTGGGCATATTCCTTGAGCTGCCGCTTGATGGTCTCTTCCGTGGTGTGGTCCATGGATCCGGTGGGCTCGTCCAGCAACAGAATGGGCGGGTTACCAATGATGGCCCGGGCGATGGAAATGCACTGGCGCTGACCACCCGAAAGGGATTCCCCCCGCTCGCCAATTTCCATGTCGAATCCCCGGGGATGGGTGTTGACGAATTCCGCCAGACCCGACACCTGGGCCGCGTGCAGCAGGGAGGCATCATCCATCTGTGGAGAGGCCAGCAGGATGTTTTCCTTGAGGGAGCCGAAGAACAGGGTGGCATCCTGGGGAACGTAGCCCACATTGCGCCGCAATTCGGCCGGGTCCAGTTGCCGCAAATCCACCCCATCCAGGCGAACGGACCCGCTCGTGGGCTGGTACAAGCCCAGGATCAGCTTCTGCAGCGTGGTCTTGCCCGAGCCCACCCGGCCCAGCACCCCTACATGCTCGCCGGCCTTGATCTTGAAGCTGACGCCGCGCAGGGCTTCCACCTCCTGGCCGGGATACACGAAGTTGACATCCTTGAATTCGATTTCACCCTGAAAATGGGTGCGGCTGACAAAATTGGCATCATCGGGCCGTTCCACAGGATTGGCCATGATTTCATTCAAGGTGGTCAGGGCAGTGGCCGCGTTATGGAACTGGGTCAGAAGACCGGCCATCTGGCCGAAAGGCGCCATGACCCGGGAGGACAGCATGGCACAGGCGATCAAGCCCCCCATGGTGAGCTCACCCGCACCAATGCGGTACACGCCCACCACGATCAGGCTCAGATAGACAAACTGCTGCATGAAATGGGCACTGTTCACGGTCGATGCCGACAGCAGCCTGAGCTGGTTGGAGACACGGGACAGGAAAATGGTGCTGCGCTCCCACTTACGCTGCATGACACCCTCTGCCCCGATGGCCTTGACCGTCTCCAGCCCCACCAGGCTCTCCACCAGATTGGCGTTGCGCTGGGCGCCGGCCCGGTAGGTGGTCTCGGAAAGATCATGCATCTTCCCCTGCACCAGCAGGGCATAGCCGATGACCAGAGCCACGCCGACCAGTCCCGGGATCATCATGGGCCAGTCGATCCAGGCCATGACCAGAATGAAAAGCAAGGCAAACGGGATGTCGATCAAGGTCACCACTGTGGCAGAGGTGATGAAATCGCGCACCGTCTCGAAGGAACGCAGATTGGCCGCAAAGGAACCTGCCGACAGGGGTCGGTTTTCCATGCGGATGCCCAGCACGCGCTCCATGATGTGGGCCGACAATTTCACGTCCACCCGGCTGCCGGCCAGATCCACGAAATAGCCGCGCATCAGTCGCAGACCGAAATCCGCCATGAGCACAATGACCAAACCCATGGCCAGCATCCAGAGGGTTTCGGAGGCCTGGTTGGGCACCACCCTGTCGTAGACATTCATGGTGAACAGGGGCAGGAACAGGGCAAAGACATTGATCAAGCCCGCCGCCAGAAGCACATCGCGATACACGGGCAGGTTTTCGGCCAGGGCGCCCCAGAACCAGTGGCGACCGCGCACCTGTCCCACCGAGGGCGCACGACGGTCAAACCGGAACTGGGGCCGTGCAAAAATGACCACGCCGGAGTAGCGCGCCTCCAGGGTTTCCCTGTCCATCTCGGCGGCAGCCTCGGCCAGGTCGGGCAACATGACTCTGCAACGGCTGCGATCTTCATTCCATCCCACCAGGACGCAGGCCGAATCATCCTCCAGGACCAATACGGCCGGCAGCAGGGCATCCTCGATTTCGTCCAGGCTCCTGCGCATGAGCTTGCTGGCCAGGCCCGCCCGCTTGGCGGCCCGCTCGAAGAGCGAGGGCGTGAGGCGATGGTCCACCAGCGGCAGCCCTGCCACCAGGGCATCCCGGGACACAGGGACACCGTGGATGGTGGTCAACACCATCAAGGACTCCAGCAGGGGATCCCCGTTGTCGCGCCTGGCCTCCTTTGGCATTGGCACGTCCCTCTCCTCCGGTTCCAGAGGCGTACCTGGCGCGTCCTCTTGATTCGTCATGTACGATTTCTCCTGTTCCACTACCACGGAACACCGCGCCAGGCCAATCAAGACAGCGCACTGACACCCGCGTCAGACGGCTGCAAAGCCAATGTACGGTCCACCCGACTTGTGAATGATTGCCGCCCCGCGGCGGCATCCGGTTTCAAACCATATATATTCTGACTGGATAACGGCAAGCGCCAGGAGAAATTTAACTTTTCTTTTCCACGGCGGCCTCGTGACAGTCCTGGAGCGCCACCAAAAAACACGCTGTACCGTGTGTGGAGGACTTGGTGCAGAGATGGCAGAAGGCAGGTCAGCGCAAGCAGACAAGGGATTGAATGGGGTGGGCGCCTGTCCACGGGCCATGGACCAAACACACCACAACCACAATGTTTGGCAAGGCCGATGTCGCTGGATGGTGGCAAGGGGGATTGGTGGGCGGCACCGGATGCCAGACTCCTGTATGGCGTCTAGCTAAAAGAGTTCGATGGCCTTGGGGCCGTTTTCCATCTCGAGCTGGCCCTGGGTCAGCAACGCCGTATAGAGCTGAACCTGATTGCGGCCGTGGGCCTTGGCGTATTCCAATGCCCTACGGGCGTGGTTCAGGTTGTCCTGGGGCAAGGCGGTGCAGTCCAGGGGGGTCACCCCAAAACTGGCCGTGGCGCGGATGTCCTGGGAAAAGTCCAGATCCGCCAGGCCCAGGCGCAGTCGTTCGCTCAGGTCTCGCGCCTCCTGGGGGTTCAGGTCCTGGATCAGAATGGCGAATTCCTTGCCCCCCAGTCGAAAGATCAAGTCATCCTCGTGCAGCGTCTCCCTGAGGTAGTCCGCGGTCCGCTTGAGCATCGCCTCCCCCACCTGATGGCCGTGCCGTTCATTGATGTACCGAAACAGATCCAGGCTCAGGACGATGATGTAGTCTGCGTTGCCCTCCTGACGAAACCTGCGTCCATGGAGGCGAGCTGTGATCTGGTCGGTCAGCCGGTTCTGCAACTGGGTATGACAGATGAGTCCAGTCAGGCCGTCATGGTCATGGGAAGCCAGCAAAAGGACATGGTTCTTGAAGATCTGCAGAAGATCGCGCAGCAAGGCCATCTCATGGTCCGACAGTGTATGGTCGAACTCGAACACGAACAGGTCTTCCTCGCCGCCATGAGGACGCGCAATGTGGGCCAGGACGAAATCCCGTGCCTCGTAGTGGAACTGGCTCAGGGCCTCGGGTGATCTGAGCTGCAAGCCCGTAACCGCCAGGTTGGGGGGCAAGCGGCCCGCGTCGCCCAAGACGATCAGATTTTCATGCGTGGGATAGCTATCGATGGGCACCTTCACCAGCCAGCCCGCCACGCCGGGCCAGATCAGCTGGGCAGATTTGATGAATTCTTCCTGCAAGGCCAACTCGTCCCGCTGCCGGGTCAGGGTGGCCAGGGCAGCGACCAGGGCGTGCCTGGGGTTGTCCGGAGACGGGAAACTGACCCGGGCGGCCAGAGCCGGGTCATTCTCGGGCAGGGATTCGATCAGGGTGGCTTCCAGGGCCTGGGACAGGGGTTCTTCGTTATCCATCGCGGGCACTCCTCGATCAGGGACTACATTGCGTTCTTCCAGCCCATGCTGCGGCCAGCGGCAATAATGGTTTCCGGAATGGTATCCAGGGAGAGCACCTCCCTGACCCCGCCCAGCTTGATGGCCTCCTTGGGCATGCCGAAGACGACGCAGCTC
>DYHB01000097.1 GCA_020724415.1 Thiobacillus sp. | reverse complement strand
AGCATCCATCTGGGCCACCTGGTGGACTACATCCAGACCGACATCTGGGTTCGCTTCCAGAAAATGCGCGGCCACACCTGCATCTACTGCTGCGCCGACGATACCCACGGCACGCCCATCATGCTGCGGGCGGAGAAGGAAGGCATCACCCCGGAGCAGCTCATCGACCGGGTATGGCACGAACACAAGCGGGATTTCGACGGCTTCCACGTGGGTTTCGACAACTACTACTCCACCAACTCGCCGGAAACCCGCCACTACGCCGACACCATTTACACCCGCCTGCGCGATGCCGGCCTGATCGAGCGGCGGGCCATCGAGCAGTTCTACGATCCGGTGAAGCAGATGTTCCTGCCCGACCGCTTCATCAAGGGCGAGTGCCCCAAATGCCACGCCCAGGACCAGTACGGCGATTCCTGCGAGGCCTGCGGCGCCACCTACCAGCCCACCGAGCTGATCAACCCGTTTTCGGCCGTCTCCGGCGCCATGCCGGTACGCAAGGAGTCCGACCATTACTTCTTCAAACTGTCCGATCCCCGCTGTGCCGAGTTCCTCAAGGGCTGGATCGTGCCGCCCCAGGTCCAGGCCGAGGCGGGCAACAAGCTCAACGAGTGGCTGGAGTCGGGCCTGTCCGACTGGGACATCTCCCGGGACGCGCCCTACTTCGGCTTCGAGATTCCCGACGAGCATGGCCAACCGACCGGCAAGTACTACTACGTCTGGCTCGACGCCCCCATCGGCTACATGGGCAGCTTCCAGAATTACTGCGACCGGCACGGCCTGAACTTCGACGACTACTGGAAGCCGGACTCCGACACCGAGCTGTACCACTTCATCGGCAAGGACATCCTCTACTTCCACGCCCTGTTCTGGCCTGCCGAACTGAAGCACGCCGGCTTCCGCACCCCCACCGGCGTCTTCTGCCACGGCTTCCTGACCGTGAACGGCAGCAAGATGTCCAAGTCCCGGGGCACCTTCATTACCGCCGAAAGCTACCTCCGGCACCTCAACCCGGAATGGCTGCGCTACTACTACGCCGCCAAGCTGAACGGTTCCATGGAAGACATCGACCTGAACCTGGAGGACTTCTCCGCCCGGGTGAACGCCGATCTGGTGGGCAAGTACGTCAACATCGCCAGCCGCTGTGCCGGCTTCATCAGCAAGCGTTTCGGCGGCAAACTGGGGCGGGTCGATGGCGCGGCCACGGCGGAATTCGCAGCGGCCTACCAGGCCGGCGAGATCGCCCAGAGCTACGAAGCCCGCGACTACGGCCGCGCCCTGCGTGAAATCATGCGTCTGGCCGACGCCGCCAACCTGTACATCGCCGACCGGAAACCCTGGGAGATGGCCAAGCAGGAAGGCCGCGAAGCCGAACTGCATGAGGTGTGTTCCACGGCCCTGACCCTGTTCCGAGACCTGACCCGGTACCTGAAACCGGTACTGCCGGTACTGGCTGACCAGGTAGAAGCCTTCCTGAACATCCCGGCCCTGAACTGGACCGATCCCTGGGCTCCCCTGCCCGAAGGCCACGCCATCAACGATTACCAGCACCTCATGACCCGGGTGGACCCGAAGAAGATCGAGGCCATGGTGGACGAGAACAAGCAGACCCTGGCGCCCGCCCCCGAGCCCGCGCCGGCCCGCCATGCAGAGCACCAGCAACATGTCGCCCAGTCGGACGAGGCCAGGGCGCCGGAGCCGGATTACATCGCCATCGACGACTTCGCCAAGGTCGACCTGCGCATCGCCCGCATCGTCTCGGCCAGCCACGTGGAAGGCGCCGACAAGCTGATCCGCCTGGAACTGGACATCGGCGAGCAGGTGGACGGCCAGCCCAGGCATCGCCAGGTCTTTGCCGGCATCAAGTCCGCCTATGCCCCGGAAACCCTGGAGGGACGCCTGACGGTCATGGTGGCCAACCTGGCCCCGCGCAAGATGAAGTTCGGCCTGAGCGAGGGCATGGTCCTGGCCGCCTCGGGCGATGCCCCGGGTCTGTTCATTCTCTCCCCGGACAGCGGCGCCCAGCCTGGCATGCGGGTCAAATAGGCAGGGCAGGCCCAGCCGTCAGAAGGCCCACAGCAAAGTCACCTGGGGCAGGGTTTCCCTGGCCCCGGGAATGCCGAACTTGTTGCGCCAATACTGGTATTCGATGCCCAGCCAGACATCCTGGCCGGCGGCCATGGCCTTGCCCAGGTTCCACAGGAACTGGGGCTGGGTCAGCAACTGGGGCTTGCGCCCCGCCCCGGCCCGCCCGCTGGTCCAGTCGGCAAAGCCCCGAAACCGGAATTGCTGGCCACCCAGGGCAAAGGTGCTGTCCCACACCGGAGTGACCTGCCAGCCGGTCCTGGCCACGGACTCGTCCCGATAGGCGTGGATATCCAGCTGGGCCAGGTCCAGGCCGGGAATGCTGAAATCCAGACTCACGCCGGCCAGCCAGGCCCGGAAAGGATCCCCCTTCGGCTCGGAACCGGCATTCAGCCCGGCGCTCAAGGACACTTCCCGCACCGGCCCGAAGGCCCAGGACACTCCCGTCATGGGAGACAGTGCCAACTGACCGTAGATCTCCCCGTAGTAGTCCTGTCCGATATCCCGGCGGGACACGGCATCGATGAACAGGTACACGTCCCCGGCGTCATTGCCCCGGGCATGCTCCAGAGTCAACAGGGTCCGCTCGGGGCTGCCCAGGGTGTAATCCACCCCATGCAGGAGCTGCAGGTGGGTACTCTGCCAAGCCAGGCAGGCCGGGCTGGCCATCAGCAGAGCGATGGTGGTGGTCAGAGACAGGAAGGCGGGTGGTGGCATGGCGACGACCTCAAGGAAAATCCTGACAACGCGTCCAGGTAATGTGCCGTTATCGGTCGCTGCCGGGGTATCTTGAGTCTGAAACCATGGCATGGCCCCTGCCCTAGATGCCGCGGGCCGGCCCCCTGGAAATGATGTCTCAACACCCGCTCCTGGGCGGCTCCAGCCGGTGCGAGGGCATTGGCAGGCTGAAGCCGGCCCCACGGCACTCCGGTGGGGCGGGCTTCAGCCCGCCAAAGGTACATGCACGGGCAACCGGCCGGCTAAAGCCAGCCCCACAATGGCTTCATCAACCGGGCAACCTCCTCGTCGCCCATGTCGTCCCGACAGCAGCCCGGCGAGCGTCCCCAGCGCGGCAATCCACCTTGCCATGGCCAAGACCCTGCCAGCTTCATGTCTTGTGAGCGCCGGGACCTGGGGGCAGAATCCCCGGGCTACCCACTTACGGACCCGGCCCATGGACCTCCTGACCAACGAATTCATCTCCCTGGACGAGAACGCCGCCAGCAGCACCGCAGGGCGCACCCCCCTGGAGCGCACCACCGGGCGGGATTTCGCCGCCATCGAGTTCAGCCTGCAATGGCAGTCGGAACACGCCCGGCATACGGACATTTATTACGCCAGCCAATTGAACCTGTGGCGGGACTATTTCCCCGATCCCCTCCTGGCCGCCGTCACAGACCAGCCCGTGGGTCACCAGGCCCAGGTGACGTTCGGCCCGGGCGAACTGATGGACAACTACGTGGAACAGGACAGTTTCGAGATCGACGCCCAGCGCTTCGAGCGCCGGCAGATCAACGGCCGTATCCTGGAACCCCGGGCCGGGCGCTTCTACCCCCGGGGCTTCATCCCAGGAGTGCGTGACATCACGGCGGACAACATCCTGCCCTTCCGGATCGGACGGCTGGCAGGCGACCGTCTCACCGTGGATCTGAACCATCCCATGGCCGGGCGTCCGGTGACCGTGGGGGCCCGGATATTGAAAGCCTGGCAGGCCGGCGCCCAACGGGGCGGCACGGTCCAGGACGTGCCCGACCTGATCGCCGGCAAGGGCCCGGGCATGCAGGTGCGCTGGCGGGACGTGGCCACGGATTTCTTCTCCGGCGACGCCTTCAGCCGGGAGCGGGAGGACCCGGACGGCCAGTTCTACCAGGCGCCCCGTCTGGTGGACCACCTGGACCGGGTGGCCACCCGCCAGGTGCAACGGCTCTATGGCCGGCTGGTGCCGGAAGGGGCCCGGGTACTGGATCTGATGACCAGTTGGAAATCCCACCTGGATGACGCCAAGCCGGCCGCCGTGGCGGGCCTGGGCATGAATGCCGAGGAGCTGGCGGCCAATCCCGCCCTGACCGAGCGGGCAGTCCAGGACCTGAATGAAAACCCGACCCTGCCCTGGCCGGACGATCACTTCGACGCCGTGGTCTGCACGGTGTCGGTGGAATACCTGACCCGCCCCCTGGAGGCGTTTCGTGAGGTGCGCCGGGTCCTCAAGCCCGGCGGACGCTTCATCCTGGCCTACTCCAACCGTTACTTTCCGCCCAAGGTCATCCGGGCCTGGGCCGACGCCCATCCCTTCGAGCGGACCGGCCTGGTGCTGGAGTATTTCCTGCGCAGCGGCGGCTTCACGGACCTGTCCACCTTCTCCCTGGTGGGCCTGTTCCGACCCGACGATGACAAGTACGCCAGCCAGACCCCCTGGTCAGACCCCATCCACGCCGTATGGGGCAGCAAGGCGTGACCATCGTTCGCCGGCTGCTCATCTCGGGCCGGGTCCAGGGCGTCTGGTATCGGGAATCCATGCGCCAGGAGGCCCAACGCCTGGGCATCACCGGCTGGGTGCGCAATCTGGCCGACGGACGGGTGGAAGCCCTGGTGCAAGGCGAAACGGACGCAGTGGAAGCTCTGATCCGCTGGGCCTGGCAAGGACCGCCGGCTGCCCGGGTGGACGACATCCAGGTCAGTCCGGCCTGCGGCACCTTCACCACCTTTGAACGCAGAGCCACCGCCGACCTGCCCGATTGAAGGAAAACCCGGCCCCGGCAGGCCGGCTCTGGTATGATGCGGCCAGCGGCAATCTCCAGTCACCCTGCCGCGCATTTTGTGGCTCGGCCACCCCCGCATCCGCCCCAGACTGGCGCCCCATCCCTAGACAACGAATCAGGTGGCGACAGGTCGATGCCCCTACCCGGAGTATTCCATGCATTTTTCCGATCTCGGCCTGGCCGAGGAAATCGTCCGCGCCGTCACCGAACACGGTTACACCACCCCCACTCCCATCCAGGCCCAGGCCATTCCTGCGGTCCTGTCCGGCGGTGACCTGATGGCCGGCGCCCAGACCGGCACCGGCAAGACGGCCGGTTTCGTCCTGCCCATCCTGCATCGCCTGTCGGCCACATCCGCCAAGGCGGCTCCCGGGGGCCGGGCCCCCATCCGGGCCCTGATCCTCACCCCCACCCGGGAACTCACTGCCCAGGTGGAAGAAAGCGTGCGCACCTACGGCAAACACACCCGGCTCAGCTCCATGGCCATGTTCGGCGGCGTCAACATCAACCCCCAGATCACCCGCCTGAAGAGCCGTCTGGACATCCTGGTGGCCACCCCCGGCCGGCTGCTGGACCACGTCAACCAGCGGACCCTGGACCTGTCCCACGTCGAAATCCTGGTCCTGGACGAAGCCGACCGGATGCTGGACATGGGCTTCATCCGGGACATCCGGAAAATCCTCGCCCTGCTCCCCAGGCAGCGCCAGAACCTGCTCTTTTCCGCCACCTTCTCGGACGACATCAAGGCCCTGGCCGACGGCCTGCTGAACCAGCCGGCCCTGATCGAAGTGGCCCGGCGCAACGCCACGGCAGACACCATCGCCCAGAAGGTCTATGACGTGGACCGGGACAAGAAGCGCCAGGTCCTGAGCCACCTCATCAAGACCCATCAATGGTTCCAGGTGCTGGTATTCACCCGCACCAAGCACGGCGCCAACCGGCTGGCCGAGCAACTGGCCAAGGACGACATCCCCGCCCTGGCCATCCACGGCAACAAGAGCCAGAGCGCCCGCACCCGGGCACTGTCTGAATTCAAGACCGGCAAGCTCCAGGTGCTGGTGGCCACAGACATCGCCGCCCGGGGCATCGACATCAGCGAGCTGCCCCACGTGGTGAACTACGAACTGCCCAACGTGCCCGAGGACTACGTCCACCGCATCGGCCGCACCGGCCGGGCCGGCGCCGAAGGCGAGGCCATCTCCCTGGTCTGCGTGGACGAACTGGATTTCCTGCGCGGCATCGAACGGCTGATCAAGCGCAGCCTGCCCCGGGCCGTGGTACCCGGCTTCGAGCCGGACCCCAACGCCAAGCCGGAACCCATCCAGCTGCGCAGTGCGGAACATCGTGGCGGGCGGGGACAATCCCGTCCTCCCCGGGCCCCGGGCAGCCCTGGCGGCGCCAAACCGGCAGGCAAGGCTGGTGCCAGCCGGCCACCGCGTTCCGGCAACCCGGACCGGCCCAAGGCCCGCCCCGGCGGCGAGGTCAGCGGTGGACGCCCGAGCGGCGCCAACCATCGCTCAGGTGGCCGGGGGCGCTGATCAGGCATTTGACACCCCATCGGCCGTCAGCCCGGTCTGTGGCCCCCACCGTGGGGCTGGCTTCAGCCGGCCTGGGCGCCTACCCGCCTCGGAATATGGCCGGCTAAAGCCGGCCCCACTTTAGCGGGCGTTGCTACCCTGCCACATGGTAGCGAGGGTGCGGTTTCGGGCTACCCCACCGGTCAGAATCTCCGCCGACGCAGAGACCAGACCGCACCCGCGAGCATCAGCAAGACCAACAGTCCCAAACCAGCCCTGTCCAGGGTGGGCACGGCCATGACCTGGGATATGGGCACCCCGGGGCCGTTGGCGTCTACGATCACGCCATTCACGGTCAGGTCGTCATCCCCCAAACCACCGTCAGTGATGCTGAAGGTCAAGGATCGGCGATCCGGACTGAAGGTTGCCGGCATGGTGTACCAATGAGGGATGGGATTGGCGGAAGTGGGACCAAACTTCCAGAACACCGCCTCAGCGGGCAAGGGATCCTGGAAGGTCAGGGTCAGGCTGATGGTGCTTGCAGCATCGCAGCCGGCGGCAACGAAATCCAACAAACCATGGGGGAACGTGTACCCCGCCGGAAGCCCCCCTGGGATGGTACTGGCCGGTATGAACTGGGCCGATTGGAAACCACAGCCGCTGCCACCACCCGCAAGCGTCATGGTTACCGAGGTAGGTGAAGCGCCACCGATCCCGCTTGGCGCGGTCGTGCCGTTGACCACAGTGTTCAGCGCGAAGTCTGCGGTACAGGTCAAATCCTGGCCAGGCATGGCAAAACTTGACGCACAAGGCGCCGGGCTCCAGCCCACGAAGACCGACCCGGGATTGGCCAATGCCGTCAGATTGACCGTTTCACCCTCAGTTTTTGTGCCGCCACCACCGACCACGCCCGCACCGGTACCCGTCTGAGCCAGCGTCAAAAGATAGTGGTTCAGCGACAAACCGATCAATACCGGATCGTGGTCCGAGGAACGGTACACGTCGGCGCTGTAAAAGCTGGCTACTTGCCCGACGGATTTGAATTCGGTGTTGTAATCCAACACGCCGGGTTCATCGGCATTGATATGCCATTTCTGCACACCTGCCACCCGATTGTGCAGGCTGGCGCTGGTCAGGACATGATCCAGCGAGCCTACCTGACCATCGAAAACAAAGGAATAATCGGTGGTCTCGTTAATGAACCCCGCCGTTTCCAGCGTGGTGATGGGATCTTCCTTGGCATAGGCGTTGAAATCGCCGATCAACAGGTAGTCACTGTCGCCGCTGCCCGTGGGATCGCCGGCCAACCAGTTCTTCAGGGCCGTGACCGCTTTTGTACGGGTAAGGTTACAGTTGCCCTGACCGTCGCCGGTATCCGGATCACTCACGTCATTGCAATCTGAGCCTTTGGATTTCAGGTGATTGACCGCGATGGTGAACTTCCCGCCGGTCGATATCTCGCTGAAGGTTTGCGCCAAAACAGGACGGTTCTTGGTATCTAGGAAATCCGCATCGACAGTGCTGTCCAAAATTTTGTGGACACCCACCGTCTCCACCGTGGCCGGCTTGTACAGCAAACCCACGCGGATCGTATCGCTGCCGATGGTGCCGGTATCGACGTAGGCATAGGTGCCCGCACCGGCAACGGCATTCAAGCCATTCACCAGATCCTGCAGGCCGCTGGCAGCAGTGGTGTTTTCAACTTCCATCAAACCGACGACATCCGCATCGATGGCGGCGATGGCAGCGATGATCTTATCCCGCTGACGTGTGAATTCTTCCGTACTGTCCGCGCCGCGGCAATTCTGGATTCCCAGCGGGCCACAAATATCGCCACTGCCGTCAAGGGTGGAGAAGTAGTTGAGGAGGTTGAAACTGGCCACCTTCAACGTACCTCCAACGCTTGGGGGAGTCGCCGGACGAGGTGCCAGATTGAAGTCATAGTTTTGGCCGGCGACCGGACGGATACGCCAGGCATTCGGACTGGCCGAGACGCCACCCCAGGAGTAATGCATCACCCCGGTCAGGTTGTCTATAGTCGAGCCGGACCGCAAGCTGTTGGACGCACTCAGATTCCCTTGTGGGTACATGACCGGATCGGGATTCTGCACGTTGGTGTCATCATCGAGCAGAATGGTCTTCCGTGCCACACTCACCAAGTGCGCCGCATTTCCGGCCACGCTCGGCACATTGGTTTGGGTGAACTGCACCGGACGGCCACCTGCGGCCAGGGTAACCTGGCCAAAACGGCCCAACTGAAAGTTCTCTGTCACGGTCATGGTAGCCGCGATACGCACCAGCATGCCTTCGAAACGTTCCAGATAGTCATCCTTTCCGGCAAAGGCATCCGGCACCGGCAAGATCACTTCGGCCGGGGTGGGCAAGGGTTGTCCCGAAGCCAGAACAGTCACACTTTCGGCCGTGGTGGCCGAGAGTTGGGTCAATCCCTGGAACTCGGAGGCCCGGGCCGTGACGCGCACCCTGTCACCCACCGCCACCGGCACGGGGCACGTGTCGCAATAGACAAAGATGCCTTCCGAGGTCGTCGGATCGGCATCGGCATCGA
>DYHB01000241.1:649-1288 GCA_020724415.1 Thiobacillus sp. | reverse complement strand
GATGCACGGGAGATGGACGTGCTGGTCTCCACCGGCGAACAAGTCACCATCGCCCTGCTCTCCATGGCCCTCAAGGACCTGGGTCTGAAGGCCCGGAGCTATACCGGCTGGCAGGTCCCCATCCGCACGGACAACGCCTACATGAAGGCCCGCATCGAGGATATCGACGACGCGGCCATGCGCGCGGACCTGGACAGCGGCCATGTGGTCGTGGTGGCCGGCTTCCAGGGCATTGATGGCGCCAACAACATCACCACCCTGGGCCGGGGCGGCTCCGACACCACCGGCGTGGCCCTGGCCGCCGCCCTGAAGGCGGACGAGTGCCAGATCTATACCGACGTGGACGGCGTCTATACCACCGACCCGCGCATCGTGCCCGAGGCCCGGCGCCTGAAGACCATCACCTTCGAGGAAATGCTGGAGATGGCCAGCCTGGGCTCCAAGGTGCTGCAAATCCGCTCGGTGGAATTCGCCGGCAAATACAAGGTCAATCTGCGGGTGCTGTCCAGCTTTCAGGACGAAGGCGAAGGCACCCTCATCACTTTCGAGGAAGATTCCATGGAACAACCCATCATCTCCGGCATCGCCTTCAACCGCGACGAAGCCAAGTGCACCATCCTGGGCGTACCCGACCGGCCC
>DYHB01000241.1:0-639 GCA_020724415.1 Thiobacillus sp. | reverse complement strand
ATGATCATCCAGAACGTCGGCCACGACGGCACCACCGACTTCTCCTTCACCGTGCATCGGAACGAGCTGAAAAAGGCCATGGAAGTCCTCGCCATGGTGAAATCCGCCATCGGCGCCCGGGAAGTTCTGGGGGATGACAAGATCGCCAAGGTATCCATCGTCGGGGTGGGCATGCGAAATCATGCCGGCATCGCCGGAAAGATGTTCAAGGCCCTGGCCGGCGAGAACATCAACATCCAGATGATCTCCACCTCGGAAATCAAGATCTCGGTCATCGTGGACGACAAGTACATGGAGCTGGCCGTGCGCACCCTGCACCAGGCTTTTGAACTGGACAAGGCGCCCGAAACGGCCTGAGCCCGCCTTCGTTGCTTTTTTGGGGCCGCGCGGGTATCCTTGCCGGCCTCTTACCCGGCTTGCCGGGGCGAGTTAGGAGACGTGGCCGAGAGGTCGAAGGCACTCCCCTGCTAAGGGAGCATGCGGGCAAAACCTGCATCGAGGGTTCGAATCCCTCCGTCTCCGCCAAATGCCAGTAAATGGCTTTGCGAATTGGCCGGGTTTCTATATAATCCGCGCTCTTTTCAGCGCTCGTAGCTCAGTTGGATAGAGTACCTGGCTACGAACCAGGGGGTCGTGGGT
>DYHB01000006.1:14967-57362 GCA_020724415.1 Thiobacillus sp. | reverse complement strand
TGTGGGGGGCGTCGGTGTGGCAGGCCTGGCAGGTGGCGGGGTTGTCTTCCACCTTGCCCCGCATGTGCTTGCCCTTGTCCAGGGCGGTGGGGGCGTAGCGGCTGCCGGGCACGTCGTGGCCGGTGGTCTTGTGGCATTCGCCGCAACTGAAATTGAGCCCGTCCTTGGCCATGTGCACGTCCAGGTAATGGCCGGGCTGGTTCAGGGAGCTGTCCAGGTCGCCATGCTTCACGGCATCGCCGCCGCCGCCGTAGAAGTGGCAGGCGCCGCAGTTCTGGCGCCGGGTCTTGCCCACGCTCTGGGCCACCTTGCCCAGGTCAGGCGCCTTGACGATGCGGCCGGACTTGGGCGGGTATTCCATGTCCTGGTAGGCCGGATGGCCGGCCAGCCCGGGGATCTTGCGGTAGCTGCCGGTGGTGTCATGGCAGATCAGGCAGTCCACGTTTTCCTGGGCGGCAAAGTCGAAATTCTGGTCCTTCCAGCCGTAGCCCACGTGGCAGGCGGTGCAGAACTCGTAGTTGGAGGGCACGGCGGTACAGAAGTTGTTGATGACGTGTTTCTTGCCCAGGCGCTGCTGGGTGTCAGGATTGAGGAATTCCCAGGTCCAGTGCTTGGACTTGTGGACCTGCTTGGCGGCCTCGGTATGGCAGGCCAGGCAGGCCTTGGTCACTTCCGGACCGGACTTGAACGGCTGTTGCAGTTCCTTGAACTTGCTGTGGTCGGCGGTGGAGGCCGAGGCCTTGGTCTGGGCGGCGATGGCGGCGGCCGGATCGGTGCTGGCCAGGACCGGGCTGGCGGTCAGCACCAGCGCCATCAGGGGATAAAACAGGCGTGTCAGCATGATGGTGTCCTCATCCGTGGGCGCGGGTCAGCAACCGCCGCCGCCGCCACCACCGGCACCGCCGGCGGCCGGCGCGGCCGTGGGCAGGATCATCTGGGGCGCGGGGGTGTTGGGGTCGAAGACGAAGAACTTCTTCTGGTCTTCCGCGACCTGGCCCATGACCTCGCCCACCATGGGGCCGAACATCTTGCCCATCAGGCCGGCGTTCATGGACCCGATGTAGACCTTGCCGTCTTCCTTCTTGTACACCGAGACCTTGCAGGGCATGAGAATGGACAGGAAGCGTACCGTGTCGTCCTTCAGGATGGGCTTGGAGTATTTGGTGCTGCAGGCCTCGATCATCATCACCGGCAGCACGTTGCCGCCGTCGGTCTGGACCGCCTTGGCGGGGTTGCGCAGGCCGGACAGGGACCAGCCGTTGGCCTTCAGCTCCGGATTGCCCTCGATGTTGTGCTGGATGCGGGCAATGGTTTCCTCCAGGCCGAAGGGGCTGGGGGTTTCCTTGAACATCATGGAGGGCATCATCAGATACCCGGTGATGGCGGTGAAGACAATGCCGGCGACGAACCCGGCCAGGATCTTGAACATGACCACTCCTCCTTGCAAAAAACTGCCGTACAGACGTGATTTTATCTTTGCGGGTATGAATATCAGAATACGCTTATTTTCCCTCCTGATAAAGTCATTTGCACGCGGCAGGCCCGAGCAGGCTCCCCCGCCCCGCTATGGTGGGGCAAGCGCGCCGGGCTGCTAGAATTCCTGAACTGCCACCGAACCGGCCGATCATGGAAATATTCAACCTGTTTCACCTGGAAGCCGCCCGGCGCCTGCCCAGGTTGCCCGCCGAGCACCCCTGCGCCCGGGTCCACGGCCACTCGTTCCAGGTGGCGGTCCATCTGGAGGGTCCCCTGGACCCGGAGCTGGAGTGGGTGCAGGATTTTGCCGACATCCAGACTGCCTGGGCGCCGATCCACGCCCAACTGGACCATCGCTATCTGAATGACATCCCCGGCCTGGAGAATCCCACCAGCGAACGTCTGGCCCTCTGGATCTGGGACCGGCTGGCCCCGGCCCTGCCCGGCCTGAGCAAGATCGTGATCCAGGAAACGGCCCAGTCGGGCTGCGTGTACCGAGGTCCCCAGGGGACGCGGGGCGCCTAAGCCAGCGATCGTCCAGCCCGGGGATCCGGGTCATGGCATTAAAGGGCGCGCTGCAACTGGGCCACCAGACCGGCCCCCACCTGAGCCAGGTCCAGGGGAATGCCCTGGTCCCGGGTGCGGGTCACCGCCAGGCCGGCATAGCCACAGGGATTGATGGCGGCAAAGGGGGCCAGGTCCATGTCCACATTCAGGCTCAGGCCATGGTAGGCGCAGCCATGGCGGACGCGCAGGCCCAGGGCCGCAATCTTGGCATCGCCCACGTAGACCCCGGGGGCGCCCTCCCGGCGCTGGGCGGACACCCCATGTTCGGCCAGCAGATTGATCACCGCCTGCTCCAGGCGCTGGACCAGGGACTTGACGCCATAGCCCCGGCGCTTCAGGTCCAGCAGGGTGTAGACCACCAGTTGCCCGGGGCCGTGGTAGGTGATCTGGCCACCCCGGTCGATGGGGATCACCGGAATGCCCAGATCGGTCAACAGGTGTTCCCTGCGGCCGGCCTGGCCCAGGGTGAAGACCGGGGGGTGCTCCAGCAGCCAGAGTTCATCGGGCGTATCCGGTCCCCGGGCGGCCGTGAAGTCCTGCATGGCTTGCCAGGTGGACAGGTAGTCCACGCGGCCCAGGTGCTTGATGATCAGGTCAGGTGGGTTCATGGTGGGTTGCCGTGTGACGGCGGGAGTGTAGCGCGATCACCGTCCATCGAGGTGTTCCGACCGTTCGGGGCGGCGCCCTGACCCGCACCTAAAGTAATCCATTCCGGGTTCGATATAGTGGATGTAGAGAAATAGTGATCCAACCTGCCAAGGGCAAACCCATCGAAAGGTGGGGACGCAAAGCCACCGGTCTAAAGGGCACCAGCCCCATGACAGCGGAGCCGCCGGGTGGAGTCGCCTCGGGCGCGTGCCTGGGGCGTTCCGAATCAATCCCGAACATGAGTCCTGCCCTGGGTGCGTTTGAAAGGACAGGACCATGGCGAAGCGCAATCGGGACAACAATGGCAGTGATTCGACCGACTTCGGCCGGGGCGGAAGACAGGCCCCGACATGGGGCAGGCTGTCTGCGGCCCCGTCGCCGGCGATGGATGCCGCCGTCCCCCAGTGGGCGGCTTTGTCGGCACCCTTGCAGGAGTGCGGCGAGATCGCCTCCATGCGCCTGGGACAAGCCTTGGGCGAGGCGCTCTCGGTGGCCGCAGACCGGTTGTTCGGCCGCGCCACGGAAGCTCTCACAGGGGCCGAACGGGAGTTGTGGCTGGATGCCGCCGACTTCACCCGGGTCAATCGTCTGGGCCTGGTGCATGATTTCGGCGTGTCCTTCGACAAAGCGTATCTGCGGGCCTGCCAGCGCCGGCGATCGGCGCTTGCTGGCTATGAGATCGACTTCGACTTGAGCCGGCTGCGCATATTGGACGACGATCAGATCGAGGAAACCGTGAACACCGCCCTGCTGAGCCAATCCATCCAGTATGTCACCTGGGGCTCCCTGCACCAGCTGGCCCGTGGTTACGCCCGGCTCATGGCGGTGCCGGACCTGGAGCCCATGGATGTGCCCGTCGGTCCCAAGATCATCGAAACCGCCCTGACGGATGCCCTCAAGGCCAATCCCTGGCGCACGGATGCCAAGCAGCGACTGATCCAGATGCTGCGCCATGATTTGCCCAGCCGCATCAATCTGCTCTATCGGGATTTGGTGGGTTACATGGCGGCGATCGGGTTCGTGCCCGCCAACGCCCTGGTATTGCCCAGGGATGTGGCACGACCGCCGGCGCAAAGTGCCACGGCAGCTGAAGCCGACCCGGAAACCCCCGGGACCCGGATCCCTGACCCGGGCACCCGGCGGGAATACGCCCCAGACCCGGAGCCTGAGCCGGCCCCTGAGCCGGCGGAGGACACCCTGCCCCCCTTGCGCCTGCTGCTGGAGCGGGTGGTGCCCGGAGTCTGGATCGAGTACCGGGAACCCGGCCGCACCCCGCGCACCATGAAGCTGGCCTGGGTCAGTCCGCTGCGCAGCCTGTTTCTCTGGACCAGCCGGGAAGGCAGCCAGGCCATGAAAATGGAGGCTGACGACCTGGTGGCGGCCTTGCTGGAAGGCCGCGTCCGGCTCATCTCCAGGCCTGCCGCTGCCCCCGGCCATGAACAGAATGGCCAGCAGCAGACCGGCCATGAACAACGCAAGTCCGCCTGAAGGAGCTGCCATGCCCGCCCTCTCCATGGAAATGGCCCGGCGCCGCAAAATGAACCAGGCCTCCCGGCCCGATGCCACGGAGGCGCCATCCGACACGCTGCCCCAGGCGGCGGCCCGCTTCCTGACCCGGCAGCCCCTGCTGGATGGAGACTATCGGGTGATGGGATATGAAATGGCGGTCAAGACGCGCATTCCCCTGCCCGTCTCCCCCGGGGCCGCCTCGGCCCGGCAAGTGCGCGACGAGGCCCTGCTGGCCAACGTCATGGAACTGCACCGCCAGCAGGCCCTGAGCCGCCGCTTCACCCTGCTGGAGCTGGATCCCCTCTCCCTGGGCCATCCCCTGATCCCGCGTCTGCCCAAGGAAAACGTCATCCTGGCCGTGAACGCCCCTGAGACCAGCCCGGCCCTCATGGCGCAATGCCAGGCCCTGGCCCGGGATGGCTTTGCCCTGGCCATGGACGACACCTCCGTGCAGCCCGGCTTGCTGCCGTTGGCTCGGGAGTGCCGCTATTTGCGTCTGGATGTGGGCGACCAGGACCTGATGGCACTGTGTGACCGCCTGGTGAAGGTCCAGGGCATCCGGGGCCCCCGCCTCATTGCCACCAATGTCCAGACCGAAGAGGCATTCCAGGCCTGCCGGAAGCTGCATTTCGATTTGTACCAGGGTTATTTTTTCACCCAGCCGGGACCGGCGCCGGTCCGGAGTCCCGATGCCAGCCGGCTACGGGTGATGTCCCTGCTGAACCTGGTGGTGAACCACGCGGATCACGACCTGATCGAGGCCGAGTTCAAGCAGGACCCGGCCCTCGCCTACCGGCTGTTGCGCTTCATCAACTCCCCTGCCGTGGGCTTGCGCTTTCCCGTCCGTTCCATCAGCCACGCCCTGCTGATGCTGGGGCATGATCCCCTCTACCGCTGGCTGGTGTTGCTGCTGTTTGCCCACCCGGCCGGTCATGGCCGGGCCATGGCCCTGCTCAAGCACGCCCTGGCCAGGGCCCGCCTGATGGAGAACCTGGGGCTGCAAGGCCTGGATGCGGGCCAGCGCGGCGGCCTGTTCATCGTGGGCATCCTCTCCATGCTGGACGCCCTGTTGGCCATGCCCATGACCGAGGCCCTGGCGCCCTTGCGTCTGGCACCACCCATTCAGGAGGCCCTGGTGGAAGACACGGGGGTGTATGCGCCCTACCTGATGCTGGCCCGGGCCTGTGAAACGGGGGCTCTGGAAACCCTGGAAACCTGCAGCTCGGTGTTGGATCTTGCACCTGAAGCCGTTCTGGACGCCCATATCCAGGCCCTGATCTGGTCCGAAGAGGTGGATCTCTGATTTCTGCCATCCGTGGGAGTGCCGGTACAGCGCTTGCTCCCATGGCCTGTTTAGACCTTTGCATTGTCCCTGGCTTGCCTAAGGTCTGACCGAGTCCTAGTATTGATTGGGACATCACGCGGCTGGGTCGGCAGGTAAAGGCGTGGTGGTGGTATCTGTCCAACATCCCTCTCTCATCGGGAGTTCATAGTGAAGTTGCACGCATTCATCCTGGCCCTGGGTTTGGCCGCAGCTCTGTCAGCGCCCATGGCCCTGGCGCAACAGCCCATCGTCATCAAGTTTTCCCATGTGGTAGCTCCCAATACCCCCAAGGGCAAGGCAGCGGATTACTTCAAGCAGTTGGCAGAGGAGCGGACCAGGGGTGCGGTGAAGGTGGAGGTCTATCCCAACAGTCAGCTCTATAAGGATCACGAGGAAATGGAGGCGCTCAATGTCGGGGCGGTCCAGATGCTGGCGCCGTCTCTGGCCAAGTTTGGACCCCTGGGGGTGCGTGCCTTCGAGCTGTTCGACTTGCCTTACATCTTCCCCAACAAGGAAACCCTGTACCGGGTGATGGACGGCGAGATCGGCACCCGCCTGTTCAGCATGCTGGAGCCCAGGGGCATCCTGGGCCTGGCCTACTGGGACAACGGGTTCAAGCAGATGAGCGCCAACAAGCCGTTGCGCAGCGTGGCGGATTTCAAGAACTTGAAAATGCGTGTCCAGTCCTCCAAGGTTCTGGAAGCCCAGATGAAGGCTTTGGGCGCCCGGCCTCAAGTGATGGCCTTCTCTGACGTGTATTCCAAGCTTCGCCAGGGGGTGGTGGACGGTACGGAAAACCCCATGTCCAACCTGTATACCCAGAAGATGCATGAGGTCCAGAAGCACCTGACCCTGTCCGACCATGGCTATCTGGGCTATGCAGTGATCGTGAACAAGCACTTCTGGGACGGTCTGCCCGCCGATATCCGGGTCACCCTGAACAAGGCCATGGCGGATGCCACGCAATACGAGCGGGATATTGCCCAGAAGGAGAATGAGGAATCCTTGGCCGCCGTGCGCCGGGCGGGCACCACCCAGATTCATGTCCTGCCCTATAAGGACCGCATTCTGTGGCATCAGGCTCTGTTGCCGGTGCATAAGGAATTCGAAGACAAGATCGGGCGTGATCTGATCCAGGCCGTGTACAAGGTGGCCGCCCAGGTCGAGAAGGAAAAGGTGGGAGCCGCCAAGACGCCTGCTCCCAAGGACAAGCCCGGTCCAAGCCCCTCCAGATAAGTCGACGTTACGGTCCCGGCCTTTTAGGGTCAATTCTCCCGGCGCAGGCTGCCGGCCACCAGGGTGTACTCATACAGGCGGCATTCCAGGGGGCCGTTGTAGAGGGGTATCCGCCGGCTGGCCTTGAGGCCGATCTGCCTGGGCAATTCCGGGTCGGCGGAGATCAGATAGGCCCGCCAACCGGTGAAGCGCTGTTTCAGGGCATCGCCCAGGCCCTTGTACAGGGCGGCCATGTCCTCCACGCTCAGGCGAACGCCATAGGGGGGGTTGCTGACGATCACGCCATGATCTTCCGGAGCCGGCACTTCCAGGGCATCCCCCTCGTCAATGGCGATGCAGTCCAGCAGCCCGGCGGCCCGCAGGTTCAGGCCTGTGGCGCGCACCATGGCCGGGTCGTTGTCGCAGCCGTAGATGGCCAGGTGCCGGGGCTCCTGGGCTTCGGCCTCGGCGTCCTTGCGCAGCCGGGTCCATTCCACCTTGTCGAAGCTGGTCAGGTTTTCAAAGGCGAAATGGCGCTTCATGCCCGGGGCTCGGTTCAGGGCCATCAATCCCGCCTCCAGCAGCAGGGTACCCCCGCCCATCATGGGGTCCAGCAGGGGCTGGTCCGGGGTCCAGCCGGCCAGGCGCAGCAGGCCGGCCGCCAGGTTTTCATTGATGGGGGCTGCTGCCGGTTCCACCCGGTAGCCGCGCCGGTTCAGGGGCGCGCCGGTCAGGTCGATATACAGGTTGAAGCGGTCCCGGTCCAGATGCAGCAGCAGGGGCACCTGGGCCTCCCGGGCATCCACGCTGGGCCGGCTGCCCACGCTGTCGCGGAACCGGTCGCACACCGCGTCCTTGATCTTCAGGCTGGCAAAGTTGAGGCTCTTCAGGGGGCTGGAGCGGGCCACGGTGGTGACGGCAATGGTCTTGTCCACTGTGAAATAGGCCGGCCAATCCACCTCCCTGGCGGCGTCGTACAGATCCTCTTCCAGGCGGTAGGCGCCGCTCTTGATACGCCACAGCACCCGGATGGCCAGACGGCTCCAGAGGTTGATCTTCCAGGCCAGCTTCAGGTCGCCTTCCAGACTGACGCCGCCAGGGCCGGCCTGGCAGTCCACGGCACCGATCTCGGCCAGCTCCCGGGCCAGTTCCTGCTCCAGACCACGGGGACAGGGCACGAAAAAGCCGTGTTGGGCGGGCGTGGCGGCCTTGGGTTTCTTGCGATCCGCATAGTGGGTGCGCCGGTAGTCGCGCTCCCCGTCCGGGGCGGGCCGTGCCCGGGCTTGGCGGCTCGGGGGCTGGCCTTCCTGGCGGGGCGAGGCGGGGCCGTGGTCCGGGCCCTTGCTCCGGCGCCGGCTGGCGCTTGCTGCCGGTTTGCCGGACGGGGGCCGCTCCGGCGCCGGGTCGCCGCCGGGGCCGGGGGCAACGGGCTTGGCCTGGGTCCGGTTGCGGGTCAGGGGATTCCAGCGCACCGGCTTGCGTTTCTTGGCATTGGGCTGGGCGACGCCCGGCGTGGCAGGGCCGGATGGGCCGGAGGGGCTGTCGGAAGCGGGGACCTTCAGGCGCAAGGTCTTGCGCGGCTTGTCGTCGGTCAAGTCAGAGTCCAGTCATGGAGAGGCGGGCCGGGCGCGGGGCTGCCCGGGTTATTGGGGCATGGACAGGATGCGGTCCATCTCGTGCCGGTAATAGATGAAGTCCATTTCCGGACAGGGCCCGCCCAGGCGGGTGATGGCCGCGGAAATCTGGCCCCGGTGGTGGACCGAATGGGTGAACAGGTGGTTCAGCATGTCCCGCACCCAGTGGTTTTTCATCTTGCCGTCACCGGCGATGAAATCGAGACGGCTGTCAAAAAACGCCTCCGGCTGCTGATCCAGCCAGCCCTGGAGGTGCCGGGTTTCCAGGCGCAGGGCATTCTTGAGCTCGCGCCAGTCCGGGTGCTGGATGGACTTGTAGTCCGGGTTGGCCAGGGTTTCGCCCTTCAGGCGGGCCTGCCATACCTGGCTGACCAGCAGCATGTGGTCCAGGGTGTGGTGGACGCTGTGGAAGAACAGTCCCTGGTCGCTGGCCAGGACTTCCGGCTTGAGATGGTCCAGGGCCGCAAACAGGACTTCGTTGGCCCAGTGCTGGAAATCGGCCTGAACCACGTAATGGCTTTTCCATGTGTACATGAAGCTCCCCGGTAAAACGTCGATGAGCCGGATTATCGCACCACCGAGACCGGCGGGGCTTGCTCCACCCATTCCAGGCGGGCCGCCAGGGTTTCGGTGGCCTGGATGTGGCCTTGGCCATCGATCAGCAGGGCATCCGAGATGCCCATCCGGTCGGCCATGGCACGCCAGCCCTCGGGCCCGGCGATGAACATGGGCTTGCTGGCCACGTCCGAACGCACGCCGGCCCCCGGGCCCCGGGTCAGCACGGTCACGGCCTGGACGCCCTGGACGGGCCAGCCGGTGCGTGGATCGATCAGGTGGCAATAGCGTCGGCCCGCCAGCTCGAAATAGCGCTGGTAGTCGCCCGAGGTGCCGATGGCCTCGCCGTCCCGGAGTTCCAGCAGGGCGATGGCGCCCGCCTTGCGCGGATGCTGGATGCCGATCTTCCAGGGTCGGTGGCCATGCTGGCCCAGGGCCAGGATGTTGCCACCGATGTTGATCAGGGCATTGCGGATGCCCTGGCTGCCCAGGTAGGCGGCGGCCCGGTCCAGGGCCAGACCTTTTGCGTAGCCGCCCAGATCGATGCTGACCATGGGATTGGCGCTGGTGACCCGGTCGCCGTCCAGGGTCAGGTCCGACAGGCGCGGGTTGGCCTTGACCAGGCGAGCCACCTCCTCGGCGGCGGGCAGCTTCGGCTCGAAAATGTCGGAATGGAAGCCCCAGAGCCGGATCAGGTGGCCGATGGCCGGGTTGAAAAGATCATCCCCCTGGGCGGCGGCGCGGGCCGCGTCCGCCAGTACGGGGACCAGGCCGGGCGCCGCCTGTATCCGGATTTCGCCGGCGGCGATGGCATCGTTCAGGCGTTTCAGGTCGCTGGGTTCCCAGGCGTGCAGTTGCCGGTGCATGGCATCGAAATCGGCCAGGACATGGGCTATGGCGGCCTGGGCCTTGGCTTCCGGCTCGCCCTGTATGGCAATTTCCACCAGGGTGCCGAAGACGTAGGACTGCTGCTTGTAGGCCGGCCGGTCGGTGCAGCCGGTGAGCAGTGACAGGGTGATGAGTGACAAAGTGACGAGTGACAAAGTGACGAGTGACAGGGTGACGCGTGGCAGGGTCGGCCAGCGGATGCTGCGCGTGCCTGTTCGGTACAGCCTGGCCATCATGGGGCCGCCTGCTTCTCCAGGGCGTCCATGAACATGCCCGCCACGTCGAAACCGGTCTGGTCCATGATCTCCCGGAAGCAGGTGGGGCTGGTGACGTTCACCTCGGTCAGCCAGTCGCCGATTACGTCCAGCCCGGCCAGCAGGATGCCGGCGGCCTTCAGGTGGGGGCCGAGGGCTTGGGCGATCGCCCGGTCGCGCTCGGTCAGGGGTCGGGCCACGCCGGTTCCCCCGGCGGCCAGGTTGCCCCGGGTCTCGCCGGGGGCGGGAATGCGGGCCAGGGCGAAGGGCACCGGTTCGCCGTCGATCACCAGGATGCGCTTGTCGCCGTCCTTGATCTCGGGGATGTAGCGCTGGGCCATGACGGTTTCCGCGCCGTGCCGGGTCAGGGTCTCCAGGATGACGCCCAGGTTGGCATCGCCGGGCCGGATGCGGAACACCGAGGCGCCGCCCATGGCGTTCAGGGGCTTCAGGATCACGTCCCCCTGCTCGGCCAGGAAGTCACGGATCAGGGCCTCCCGGCTGGTCACCAGGGTGGGTACGGTGAATTGGGGAAAGCGGGCGATGGCCAGCTTTTCATTGAAATCCCGCAGGCTGGCGGGCCGGTTGAACACCCGGGCCCCCTGCCCTTGCGCCAGTTCCAGCAGATAGGTGTGGTACAGGTACTCCTGGTCGAAGGGCGGGTCCTTGCGCATGACCACGGCATCGAATGCCGTCAGGTCCTGCCAGGCCGGGGTGCCGTCCTCGTGCCAATCGGGCCGGCGACCGGTCAGCCGGATCGGCGTGACGTGAGCGGTCACTTTCCCGCCATTCCAGGCCAGGTCTTTGCCTTCCACGGCAAACAGGGCGTGGCCCCGGGCGGCGGCCGCCTCCATCATGGCAAAGGTGGAGTCCTTGTAGAGCTTGAAATGATCCAGCGGGTCGGCAATGAACAACAGCTTCATGCGAACTCCGGATCGGTATTTTCCAGCTCGATGGCCGCCGCCAGGGCGGCCAGCCGGGCCAGCACGCCGTAGGTGTAGAACCGGTTCACCGGCGCGTCGGGCCGGGCGGTGACATCGGCATAGCTGCCGGTCTCCTCGAAGGCCAGGGGCACGAAGTGCATGCCCGGGGAATTCAGGTTCTCGTCCGCGCCCCGCCCGGTGTGAACCCGGTAGAAACCGCCGATCACGAAGTGGTCCATCATGTACACCACCGGCTCGGCCACCGCCTCGTTGATGCTCTCGAAGGTATAGACCCCCTCCTGCACCAGCACCTGGCTCACCGGCAGGCCTTCCTTCACCACCGCCATCTTGTTGCGCTGGCGCCGGTTCAGGTCGCGCACCTCGTCCGGCGACTTCACGGTCATGATGCCCATGCCGTAGGTGCCGGCATCCGCCTTGACGATGACAAAGGGTTCCTTGTCTACGCCGTATTCCTTGTACTTCACCCGAATCCGGGCCAGCAGGGATTCCACATGATTGGCCAGGCACTCCTCCCCTTCCCGGGCCTGGAAATCCACCTCGCCGCAGGTGGCGAAATAGGGGTCGATCAGCCACGGGTCGATGCCGATCACCCGGGCGAAGGCGTCGGCCACGTCGCGATACGCCTTGAAATGATTGGATTTCAGGCGGGTGGCCCATCCGGCGTGGAGGGGCGGCAGCAGGGTCTGCATGGGGTCCAGGTGTTGCAGGATGTCCGGCGCCCCGGCCGAAAGATCGTTGTTCAGCAGGATGGCGCAGGGATCGAACCCCTCCAGGCCGATGCGGTCACCGGTCCGGCGCAGGGGCTCCAGCTTCATCAACTGGCCGTCCGGCAGATCCAGCACCAGGGGCTCGGTCAAATCCGGGATCAGGCTGCCGATGCGCACCGTCAGGCCGGTCTTGCGCAGAATGTCCGCCAGGGCCGCCACGTTCTGCAGATAAAACAGGTTGCGGGTATGGTTTTCCGGAATGATCAAAAAGCGCTGGGCGCTGGAGCACATCTTCTCCACCGCCACCCGGGCCGCCTGCACCGACAGGGACATGAAGGCCGGGTTCAGGTTGTTGAAACCGCCGGGAAACAGGTTGGTATCCACCGGCGCCAGCTTGAAACCGGCGTTGCGCAGGTCCACCGAGGAATAGAACGGCGTGGCGTGTTCCTGCCACTGCATGCGGAACCAGTGCTCGATCTTGGCCTGGGCCTCCAGCACGTGGCGTTCGATGTCCAACAAAGGCCCGGTCAGGGCGGTAGTGAGATGGGGAACCATGGCAGGATGCAGTTGATATAGTCTCGGCGCATTGTAATCCAAGGATTCCCCGCCGAATGTTCGACATCATCCTGTACCAGCCCGAGATTCCCCCCAACACCGGCAACATCATCCGCCTGGCCGCCAACACCGGCTGCACCCTCCACCTGGTCAAACCCCTGGGCTTCGACCTCAGCGACAAACAACTCAAGCGGGCCGGGCTGGACTACCACGAATACGCCGACGTCCGCGTCCACGAAACCTGGCCGGACTGCCTGGAAGCCTTCCGGGGCCGGCGCCTGTACGCCCTCTCCACCCGGTCCAGCCGCAACTACGCCGCAGTGGCCTACCAACCCGGCGACGGCTTCGTCTTCGGCCCCGAAACCCGCGGCCTGCCCCAGGACATCCTGGACGCCTTCCCCCCCGAACAAAGACTGCGCCTGCCCATGCGCCCCGACCAGCGCAGCCTGAACCTGTCCAACGCCTGCGCCGTCCTGGTGTTCGAAGCCTGGCGGCAGCTTGGATTTGAAGGCGGAGGTTGAAGGCGCACTGTACCGCTACTCCCACATAATCAATGACTTGCAGGAGCAGTCGGCTGAAGCCGGCTCTACTGGGGGAGTCTTTGGAGTGGGAGGTGGGTTGAGGGCGGTTGGGGTTTGTGGGGCGGGGTTCAGCCCGCCTTTGTGTTGTGGGACCGGGTTCAGCCGCCCTTGCGGTGGTGGTGGGGATGGGAAAGGCGGCCGGCTGAAGCCGGCCCTACAGGGTGTCCATGAAGATGCCGTAGCGGGAGGCAATAACGTGGTCGATTTGCGCATATCCGCATGCATATTCGGGGACCGTTCACGTTTTTCTCATTAGGTGACCAGCTAACCTGCTACCCCAACCTACGCCACCAATTGGCTTAAACCGTGGTCTGACCTTTACTGTTCAGTGTTCAGTGGCTTCATAAACCGACACTTCGGAAACGCCGAGCACCCCAAGAACTTCTGCCCGGCCCGCTCGCCGGACTTCACCAATCGCTCCACCAGGTCGGCCCCACACTTCGGGCAGCGGGTCATGCTCTCGTGTCGCTCCTTCAACGAGTCCAAGTGTTGCCGCCGTGTATCCAGGCCCTTGAATAGCCCCGTGGGCAAGCGCCCGGTCTGTAGGGCCTCAACCAGTTGCCCAACTTCCTCGTCGCTGAACAACACATCGGTCTTGCCCTTGATGTAGGTGGTATAGCCCCTGGACATCACGTTGGGCGGCATCTCGGTCTTGAACTCGCTCTCGCCCCAGAACATAACCACGGAATGAAATTTGTCCTCCGGCAGGCCCAGGAACTCGGATAGCGCCTTGATGTGCCGGTAGTTCTGGCGAAGTGGATTCTGGAACTTGAACTTCTTGCCTCCGGGCAGGGATTGGGTCCACTCGGCCTGTTTCTCTCCCCCGAAAATCCAGCCTTGGTAGTTCTTCGTCTCGACCACGAAGATGCCATAGCGGGAGGCAATAATGTGGTCGATTTGGGTGGTGCCGTTGCTGGTGTTCAACGTCACGTTGTTGATGGAGCGATAGGTCTCCTTGTCCAGGAACAGCTTGCCCGCCAAGCTGCCCATGGCCTCGCCGACTACGCCTTTCAGCAGGGATGTCAGGGACATATCTCCTCCACTTATTGTTTCTAAAATCCGTGAGCGCCTACAACTCGAATCTTAATGGAACTGTATTCCGGTATTTGACTGTCTCTGCATCCACATTGAATTTGGAAGTTTTCGGTTTCTCCTGGCATAACCTTGTTGCTTATATATTCAGAGCACTCATAAACAAATTTTCCATTGCTATCAAACAATTCAGCCTCCAGTTGAACTGAGCTTGCAGGCGAATCGCCTTTGTTCGTTACAACCCCAAGGATCAATAACTGCCCATCTTTGCCTTTATCTTCATAATCACCAATTACTATTTGCTTTCTTTTGTCCAATTTAGATCCAAGGCCGGCCATATCGAAAATTCCACTTGCTTCCTCATCGCTACTCGATGACATCTCGATCATAGAAGGCATAGCGAGGAATGTTAAAAGTGTACCTCCATACATCACGATCATCTGTGGAATGATGAATCCGACTCCAAGCCAGAAGCCAATTTTTATCGTTTTCCAAATGCCATATTCAGTCACAAGACCCCCCTTAAACATAACGACCCAGCCCAGGCGTCCGCTGCAATTACGGTGACAGTTTACTAAACAGCAACCGGGTCAGGTCTTGCATTGCAACATATGCAACATGCAAGTAACAGAAATGTCGTAATGCAAGACCTGACCCCGAATTCCTTGTTTCTATTTTTTAGGGATATGAATTGAAGCTGAAGAGCTTTAGCCGTGCGAATCCGCCAATCCAACCTGCAAACATGGGAATCCAAACAAACATTACATAGGAAATTAATATGCCTGTGTACGATTGAATTTCGCCAGAACCTAGAAAGAAAGCGCCTGAGACTATTGCGTGGTCTACGAACTGAATCAGGGCGCCGCCGAAAGCAGCTCCCCATAGCTTGCCTATGTGCTTTGCGACAATCAGCCAACCGGCCCAGAATGCGAGGGCTACACGCACTGTATTAAACAGGACCACAGTCACCATATTTTGTGTTTCTGTGGAGAAAAGATTCCACAGAACAGAATTCAAGACAGCCAATAGAAGCACAGCTCTAAGAACGTAAACGTAACGAGTGAACAGGCTCATGTTTGTGACGTCCAGCGAGGCTGTTCTGGGACAGACCACGATTTTTCAAGGAGGTTGATCGCCATGTTAGGTGTTAAACCAGCCATGATTTATGAGTTCCTTTGAACCGTAAACCTTTTCGCAAGACTTCAATTACGGTGACAGTTGACTAAACAGCAACCGGGTCAGGTTTTGCATTGCAACATATGCAACATGCAAGTAACAGAAATGTCGTAATGCAAGACCTGACCCAGAATTCCCGGAACCATTCAGCGCTCGTAAACCACGAAATGCGGTAAAATTCCGAGATTCACGTAATTGAACATTTTGTAGTTTGCTCTCCTGGCTGTTGGCGACAACTGCCTCTTCTTCAAATGCTTCTTCGGGACGAACGGATAGAAAATGATCTTCTGCCGTTCCACGCCGGATTCTACCCACACAAAATTCGCGAATAGGGGCGGGACCATGAAGCCAGACTTCAACACCTTATCCATGATCTCCCAGCCAGCGCCAAAGATTTCATCTTTTGGCTTGGAACGGTTCGTTTTGACTTGGGCTCGAAACGAGCAACCAGTGCACTGAAGATCATAGAGCGGATAGTTTGACGGCAACTGCATCAGCGGCTTGGCACAGTTCGGGCACGGAACCTTTTCAACAACCTGCAACTCACCGAGATGGCCGGCATTCTTGTTGTTTCCCATCTACGTGACCCTTTTGGTTCTAACGTTATAAATCACCGGACGCTGGCAAGCGCCAGCTTGCCAGCGTCCGGTGGATTGGAATGTTAGCCATAATTATGCTTCAACCTTTAGTGATGGCTCCAATAGTTTATATAGCGCATTGTGCCAATTTGGAATTTGCCAACTGATCTGAGGAAAGCCATCCCCCCAGTCTTTTCCGTAGAGATCCTCGCGCGCGAAGCACCCCGCGCCCCGTAAGTACGCCGGGATACCCTTCAAAAGAGTTATGCCATCTCCTTGATGCATCCATCCCTTAGAGATGGGGAAGAACATATCAAGTAAAGCAAGTGCTTCCGGTATCTTCTCGATGGGTATGCCTGTTGCCTGCGAAATTTGGATTAACTCTCTATCATCAGTAGGGCAGTAGAACCCGCCAAATACTTCAATAAAGACCTGAAGGAAATATGGAACATGCTGTGCGTATTCAAATTTACTAAGCGCATCCATGCCATTGTTGAATGAGTCTGGAAGCAGCGTCTTGATTATGTTTGCCCAAGTAAATTTGTTTCCCTTTTTGCTTTCCGAGTTGGCTTCTTCCAAGATGGCGTCATAGGCATTCTTTATAATTGCAATTCGTGCACGAAACTCTTGCGCCATTACGTATTGCAAGTAAGCGCGTCCGTATTGGTCTGATACGGAACGGCGAACTGTCTTCAAGTCATCTTTCGAATTTTCAGCAACATAATTTATTAGACTTGACGTTATTTGTGGGTATGTCTTGTACGCATCATATAGTGCATCTACGCGAGAAAGCGGTGATTTCTTAAAAAGACACTCATCTAGATCGGAAAGGTAGCCTTGTGCATTTTGAACCGGTGCGGGAACCTCCGCATATCCCTTGCACCATTCCCTGAATTTGCTTTGAGCGATACGGTCGGCAGACCTTGACCACCATGAGGTCGAAAATATTGATTTTGAAATGTCGTCTGGAATTTCTAGGCCAGCCGGGATATTTTCAGAGCCTGCTACTTCTTCAATATTTATGTTAATTGTAGTTACAGGAACGCTACCGCAAACTTCTTGTATTGCCTTCTTCTTTGTTTCTGAAGTGCTTTTCTTGTGTATCAGCCAGGCGTGGTTCTCGGATGTGTACAAAACCTGTCCGTAAAGCTTAAAGACGTCAGAAATGCCCCATTTCCCACTCTTTACCTCGACTACCTTTCTGTTTTGATAATCATTAGTAGGGGTGGCTAATGCATCGAATTCGAGAACCTCTTCGCTGCCTTTTTTTAGAACAAGTCGAGTTTCTAGATAATACCCATGCGCATGTAGTAAGGAGCACACTTGATCTTCGTAATCATATTCTTTTGCGTCTTTTGGAAGGCGTATAGGCATAAGGGTATTGGTGGCTAACGTAATATGCACACCAAATGGTGTACAACCCGGAAAACGGTAACGCCGATTTCCTCATGAACATCATAGGGATGGAACGATTTTGACAACGTATGTACTCCCATATTTTGTCAAGGCGGCTGGCGCCTCGGAACCCAAGCCTTATGTCCGTGTCAGGGACCGGATTCGACGTCTTGGCTATTCGCGCCGAGCCTAGCTTTGTTTTATAGCTTGGATTTAACGCTTTATCGTGTTTCGTGGCAAGTGGCTCCCCGCCGGGATGGGCAAGGCGGGGTCGCGGCCTTCCTGGGGGCTCCCCATTCCCGGCACCGCTCAACCGGTCACGGCCTGGTCATCAGGTATTCCGCCACGGCTTGGTAGGCCGGCAGGGAGGTGGGGTCGTTGGCGGCGTTGCCGGCTTTGGGGTGGGAGGCGAGGCGCACGATGACCATCTGGGCCGTGGGGTCCAGGTAGATGGTCTGGCCGTGCACACCCCGGGCTGCGAAGGCGCCGTGGGTGTTGTGGAAGACCCACCACATGCTGCGGTAGCTGCCGCCGGGCAGGCCGCGATAGCCGGCGGCGAAGGCGGCCTTGTCGCCCCCGGCCTGGAGATTGCGGGTGACTTCCGAGGGGAACAGGCGCAGGCCATGGAGATGGCCGCCGTTGAGCACCAACTGGCCGATGCGGCCCAAATCGCGCAGGCCGGCGCTGAGCCCGCCCCCGGCGAAGGGGGTGCCCAGGGCGTCCACGGTCATGTAGCCATCCTGCTCGGCCCCTATCTGGCGCCAGAGGCGTTCCGAGAGCAGTTCGGACACCGATTTGCCGGTCACCCGGGCAATGATCCAGCCCAGGGCGTCGGTATTGATGGTCTTGTAGCCGAAGGCGCGCCCGTGGGGGCCGTCCTGTTTGACGGTCTGGAGATATTGGAAGTAGCCATTGGGGCCGGTGTAGCCGGGGGCCTTGGGCAGCGGGCTGGCGGCGGCGGAGTATTGCCAGATGCCGGATTGGGGATCGGCGTAGTTCTCGCTGTAGTCGAGGGCGGTGGTCATGTCCATGACCTGACGGACCGTGGCGCTGCCGAATGCGCTGTCCTTGAGCTCGGGCACGACCGAGGCGACCGGCGCCGTGTCGTCCAGCCGGCCTTCGGCCACCAGGATTTCGGCCAGCAGGCCGGTGAGGGATTTGGTCATGGACATGGCGGCGTGCTGCGCGGCGGGCTGCAGACAGCCGGCGTAGCGCTCATAGACGATCTTGCCGCGATGCAGGATCAGCAGGCCGTCGGTGTAGTTGGCGTCAAAGGCTTCCTGCCAGGTCATTGTCCGCTGGGTGCCGGTGGGCGTGAAACGCACGGCGTCGATGGCCGCTTCGTCCAGGGCATATTCCATGGGGACCGGCACACCGAGGCCGCGGCTGACCTGCTTGGTCGGCAGCAGTTCGCGTATGTGGCAGACCGTCCAGCGCATCTTGGGAAAGCTGAAGTAATTGGAATCGGGCTGCATGATCAGCTTGTCGGGGCTGGGCGGGGCGCCCTTCATCCAGCCCAGGGCGACGGGGTCGGATTCCGCCGCAGTCAATTGGGCCGCCGCCACCGGCATGGCCAGCCCCAGGCTCAACGGCAGGGCGGCGATCAGCGTCGCCCAGGGACGGGTTTGGAGCATGGTTGGCATTTCGACTCCCTCCTGATGATGGCCTGTGGGCCCATATTAGGTACGGTGGCCGACCGTGGCCAGGTCATCTTCGCCTCGCGGATGGATTACCTGATGGACTGCTCCAGCCACAGGATCACTTCGTCGATGACGTGGTTGGCGGCGATGCCCATGGCGTCGGCAGCGGCGGCGGCATCGTAGCGCGCCAGGGGGATCTGGCTGACGAAGAGCCGGTGGCTGGCCAGCCGGGCGCTTTCCCGGTGTATCAGCTCGGCCTCCAGGACCAGCAGGACGACGCCGGGGGGATCGGTGGCTTCATGGAAGAAGTCCACCAGCCGGGTATTGAGCTGGTAGTCGCCCACCACGCCGCTGCCCAGGGCGGCGACGGTGTCGAAGACGCCGGACTGTTCGATGCGCTGGCGCAGCAGCCAGGTGAGGCGCTGGCCGACGGGTTCGGTCCAGCGGGCCAGTTCGTAGTGGCTGCGGGTGCCGGCTTCGCGGCTGTAGGCCAGGCGGGGGGCCTGGTAGAAGGCGGGTACGTCCATTTCCCGCAGCAGCAGCACGCCGGGATGGTTGTAGGCGCTGAACAGGAGGGGGCCGGGATCGGTGAGCAGGTAATGGGTTTCGGTGGTGCGCTGGGGCAGCACGGAGCAGCCGGCCAGCAGGGCCAGGAGGATCAGGCCCAGGGGGCCGAGCAGGGTTCGCATGGGGCTCATTTCTTTTCTCCGGGGCCCAGTTGGGCCTTGCTTGGGCCGTACAGGACCCGGCCCGGGTCGGCCAGGGAGAGGCCTGCGTTCTGCAAGGCGTCGCCGGCCTGGCGCAGGGTCTGGGCGGTGGTCTGGATTTCCTGGATGGTCAAGTCCGCCGTGCGGCGAAACTGGCCGGTGGTCTTGCGCACTTCGCCATTCAGGGCCGTGAGGGTGTCCCGACCGGCGGCCAGAGTGGTTTCGGCCTCGGTGGCGACACGGTCGATGCGGCCCCGGGAGTCCCGGATCGCCAACTGGGTCTCTTCGGCCAGGGCATCCAGCTTATCCGCCGCTTCCTTGGCGCTGGCCAGGGTGGCGGCGAGCTGGGGCAGGCTGGCGTTGAGCTGGCCGGTGACGCCTTCCAGGTTCTGCAGAATGCCCGCGATGGCACGCTGGTTCTGGTCTGAGAGGAGCTGGTTCATCCGGTCCAGGGTGTCTTGTCCGGACAGGCCCAGCCCTTCCAGGGTGCTGGCCACCTTGGCAAGCTGGGGGACGCCTTCCTCGATGACGGGGTACCTTTCGCCTTCCGGCACGCTGGTGAGGGGCGGCCCGCCGTCGGCCAGGTTGTCCAGGTCGATGGCGGCCAGGCCGGTGACCAGGTTGCGGGTGACCACGGCCTGAACGCCTTCCAGTATGGGGGTGCGGGCGTCCACCTGGAGGGTGACTTTCACCCGCTTGGCCTCGCCGGGCATGATGGCGTAGTCGGCCACCTTGCCCACCTTGATGCCCTGCATGCGGACATCGCTGTTGATTTGCAGGCCTTCCAGGGACTGTTGCTCGAAGTAGACCAGGAAGTTGTCCGAGTCGGTGTCGTCGTGCCCGCCCGACAGCCAGAAGATGCCGGCCGCCAGCAGGACCACCAGGCCGAGCAGGCCTGCGCCCACCCAGGCGTAGCGCGCTTCAGATTCCATGTCCTCTCCCCTCCGCGTGGGCGGAAAAATAGGTGCGTATCCAATCGTTGTCCACCCGGGCCACCTCGTCCACCGGGCCGTCGGCAATGACTTGGCCGGCGTGCAGGACGATGACCCGGTCCACCATGCCCCACAAGGTATCCAGATCGTGGGTCGTCATCAATACCGTGATGCCCAGGCTGTCGCAGAGGGTTCTGAGCAGCGTGTCGAATTCCCGGGCGCTGATGGGGTCCAGGCCCGAGGTGGGCTCGTCCAGGAACAGCAGTTCCGGTTCCAGGGCCAGGGCGCGGGCCAGGGCCGCCCGCTTCTTCATGCCTCCCGAGAGCTCGCTGGGCATTTTGGTCGCCGCTTCGGGCGGCAGACCGGCCAGGGCCAGCTTCATGGCCACGACCCGGTCGCGCAGGGCCTTGGACAGGGGGGTGTGCTCCCTGAGGGGGACGGCCACGTTGTCCGCCACGTTAAGGGACGAAAACAGCGCCCCTTCCTGGAACAGGACGCCAAAACGCTGCCGTACCCGGTTCATGGCCCGAGGGCCCAGGGACAGGATGTCCTGGCCGAACAGGCGTATCTGGCCGCCGGCCGGGCGGATCAGGCCGATGCACTCGCGCAGCAGCACGGTCTTGCCAGTGCCGCTGCCGCCGATCAAGGCGGTGATCCGGCCCGGTTGCAGGGTGAATCCAACCCCGTTGTGCAGCCGGCGCCCGCCCAGTTCGGTGACGACGTTTTCCACTTCCAGGATGGGTGCAGTCATGGCGCAATCTTCGGAAACGCGATGGCGAACAGGGCGTCGATGAGGATCACCGAGACCAGGCACCAGACCACGGTGCGGGTGGTGTGCTCGCCCACGCTGCGGGCATCCCGGCTGACGCTGAAGCCATTCTGGCAGGCGATGATGGCGATGGCGGCGGCAAAGACCGGTGCCTTGGCCAGGCCGAGCCAGACGGTGTACAGGGGCAGCACGTCCTGAAGCCGGCTGAAGAAGGTGTACCAGGTGATGTCCAACTGCACGTCGGCCACCAGGGCGGCGCCCAGCAGGCCGCTGATGTTGGCCACGAAGGTCAGCAGGGGCAGGGTGATCATGATGGCCAGCAGGCGGGGCAGCACCAGCACCTGGATGGGGGACAGGCCCAGGGTGCGGATGGCATCGATCTCCTCGGTGACCTTCATGGCGCCGATCTGGGCGGTGAAGGCGGCGCCCGACCGGCCGGCCACCAGCAGGGCGGTCAGCAGGGGCGCCAGTTCCCGGGCGACGGCCAGGCCCACTCCGTCGACGATGAAGATGTTGGCGCCGAATTTCTCGATCTGGATGCCCAGCAGGTAGGTGAAGACCACGCCGATCAGGAAGGTCATCATGGCCACGATGGGCAAGGCGCCCACCCCCACGGCCTCCAGCTGGACAAAGAACTCCCGGTGCCGGAAGGCGGCCGGCCGGCGCACCCAGTCGGCCAGGGCTTCCCCCACATGGCCCAGGAACACCAGGTAGTCGCGGCCATAGACCAGGCCCCGGGCACCCCAGACGCCCAACTGGTGCATCAGGCTGCCCCGGGCCGGGGTGACGACGGTGCTTTCCTGCATGCGGGACCGGACCAGGGCGAGCATGTCCTGGTGGCGCTGGGGAAACTGCTGCCAGCGGAGTTGGCCCGGGTCCAGCCCGGCATCTTTCAGGTGCTGGCAGAACAGCATGGCCCCGGCGGTATCCAGCGCTTCCAGCCGGGATCCGTCCACCACCTGCACCCCGGCCAGGGCCTGGCGGGACTGGCCCAGGGCGGCATCGATGCGGGGCAGCCGATCCAGGCGCCAATCCCCGAGCATGCACAGGCATACCCCCTCCTGTCCGGCTGCGATATGGAACGCGTCGTCGGGGGAGGACGGGGTCGGGGTGTGTGTCATCACTGACACCCCCCCACGGGGGGCAGCGAGCGGAGCGAGTGAGGGGGCTGTCTCATCTCAGGCAGGAGCACCCAGTGCCGCCAGGAGACGGTCGTGAACGCCCCCGAAGCCGCCGTTGCTCATGACCAGGATGTGGTCGCCGGGCCTGGCCTCGGCACGAACCGATGCCACCAGGGTGTCCAGGTCGTCCAGCACCCGGGCCCGGGCTCCCAGGGTGGTCAGGGCCTGGGCGGCATCCCAGCCCAGGTCCCGGGCATAGCAGTAGACCCGGTCGGCCTGGGCCAGGCTGGCCGCCAGCTCATCCTTGTGGGCGCCCAGTTTCATGGTGTTGGAGCGCGGCTCCAGCACGGCCAGGATGCGGGCCTGGCCCACCTTGGCGCGCAGCCCGGCCAGGGTGGTCTGGATGGCCGTGGGGTGATGGGCGAAATCGTCATAGACGGCGATGTCGTTCACCGTCCCGCGCAGTTCCATGCGCCGCCGGACATTCTTGAACCGCCCCAGGGCTTCCATGGCCAGGGCCGGGGGCACCCCCACGTGGCGGGCGGCGGCAATGGCCGCCAGGGCGTTGTGGCGGTTGTGCTCGCCCATCAGCGCCCAGTCCACCTGCCCCACCGGTTGGTTGTCCAGGCTGACATCAAACCGGTCGCCTTCCCGGGGCTGGGCCTTCCAGCCAAAGCCCGGGCCGGCGAAATAGGCCACCTCGCTCCAGCAGCCCTTGCCCAGTACCCGAAGCACGTTCATGTCGCCACCATTGGCCACCACCAATCCGTTGCCGGGTACGGTACGCACCAGATGGTGGAATTGGGTCTCGATGGCGGCCAGATCGGGGAAGATGTCCGCATGATCGTACTCAAGATTGTTCAGGATGGCCGTGCGGGGCCGGTAATGGACGAACTTGGAGCGCTTGTCGAAGAAGGCCGTGTCGTACTCGTCGGCCTCGATGACGAAGAAGGGGGAATCGGTCAGGCGGGCGGAAACGCCGAAATTCAGGGGCACACCCCCCACCAGGTAGCCGGGGTTCAGGCCGGCATATTCCAGAATCCAGGCCAGCATGGCCGAAGTGGTGGTCTTGCCGTGGGTGCCCGCCACCGCCAGGACCCACTTGTCCTTGAGTACATGCTCGTAGAGCCATTGGGGACCCGAGACATAGGGCAGGCCCCGATTCAGGATGGCCTCCATGAGGGGCTGCTTGCCCCGGCTGACCACGTTGCCGATCACATGCACGTCCGCCCCCTGGTCTGCCTGCTCGGCCCCGTAGCCTTCGGTGAGGGCAATGCCCTGGTCCTGGAGCTGGGTGCTCATGGGGGGATAGACCTGGGCGTCGCAACCGGTGACCCGGTGGCCGGCCTGCTGGGCGATGACCGCGATGCCACCCATGAAGGTGCCGCAGACGCCGAGGATATGGAGATGCATGGAGCGAATCAGTGGTTGTGTTGCCGGGATTATCACCGCTGTTAAAGAACACTGTCACTTTGCCGATAGTTCTAGAAGCCTGCGGCACTTCGGGCAGACCGGCCGCCCCGGTGGGCGAAGTAGGTCCGGTGTGGCCCGGATTACGGCCACAATGGGCAAAACCGAATATTATTGAGTGATTACGAACCTGGGCCTGCATCCGTCAGGCCAAACGTCCTCCATGCCGGCCTACCGGTCTGGATGACCACGCGAGGTCGAATGGCATGGACAGACTGAAACTCGTAGCCAGGCGCTTGTTTGGCTCGTCTAACGATGTGGACCCGGTGGAGGTCCATGCCGGCGGCTTGGTCTTCATCGTGGATGACCGGTCCACCGCCCGCAGCATGCTGGCCGGCCTGGCCGGTTCCCTGCGCCATGACGTTCTGGTGGAAAGCTATGAAAGTCCCCAGGAGGCCCTGGAGCGGGCGAAGCACCGGTTGCCCGACCTGATCATCACCGACTACCGGATGCCGGAGATGGATGGCGTGGAATTCACCCGCCGCCTGCGTGCCGTGCCAGCCCTGGCGGATGTGCCCGTGGTGGTCATCACGGTGGTGGAGGACCGTCGGGTCCGGCAACAGGCCCTGGAAAGCGGTGCCACCGATTTCCTCACCCGTCCCATCGATCCCCACGAATTCCAGGCCCGTTGCCGCAACCTGCTCAGCCTGCGCCACAGCCAGAAAAACCTGCGCGACCGGGCCCAATGGCTGGAGGCCCAGGTGGCCAAGGCGACCCGGGACATCCATGCCCGGGAACGGGAGACCCTCATCAAGCTGGCCAAGGCGGGTGAATATCGGGATGAACACACCGGCAATCACATCTACCGCATGGCCAGGCTGAGCCGGCTGATCGCCGAATCCCTGGGCCTGAGCGCCCTGGAATGCGAGGAGATCGAATTGACCGCCCCCATGCACGATCTGGGCAAGATCGGCATACCGGACCATATCCTGCAGAAGCCCGGGCCCCTGACCCATCAGGAATGGCTGATCATGCAGACCCATCCGGTGATCGGCCATGACATCCTGACCGACAGCCCATCCAGGTTTCTCAGCATGGGCGCCACCATCGCCCTGCACCACCACGAGCGCTACGACGGCAAGGGCTATCCCCATGGCCTGGCCGGGACGTCCATCCCCCTGCCGGCCAGGATCGTGGCCGTGGCGGACGTCTTCGATGCCCTGACCTCGGTGCGTCCCTACAAGCCGGCCTGGACCTTCGAGGATGGCCTGGCGTATATCCGAACCCACACGGGAGCCCACTTTGACCCCGACTGCGCCCAAGCCTTCCTGAGCCGGGAGGACGAAGTCAGGGAGATCTCCAGGCGTTTCAGCGACGGCAAAGCAGGAATTGCACCGTGAACGCAGGAGTATTGGGAAATGCGTTTGAATGGTTGAGACAGCGGATTCGCTCCCGGCCGGACACGGAGTTTCAGCAGGCGTTGATACGGTTCTGTGTGGGGATCATCCTTTACCTGTACTTCGCCACCTCGTTTTTTCAGCACTCCAGCCAGATGTCGGGGGCAACCCACCTCATAGCAACACTATTTCTGGTTTTCGCTTCGTTACTGTTGGCCTGGTGTGTTCTCGATGGTCGAGTCTCGCCCATTAGACGGATCTCCGGAGCCTTGATCGACTTCTCAGGGGCTTCGATCGTACTCATTCTGAGCAACGAAACTGGTGCGCCGATTGTTGCCGTCTATCTGTGGGTCATTTTGGGCAACGGCTTCAGGTATGGAGTGCCCTATCTGTTTTTTTCTACAGTCTTAGCCGTTATTGGGTTCGGGCTGGTACTGATTTACGGTGACTTCTGGCGAACGCACCTGGCTTTAGGTCTCGGCATATTATTCGCGATAATCGTTGTCCCCTTGTACTCTGCAACGCTGTTGGGCCAGCTACATCGGGCCATTGCCCGCGAAAAAGAGGCCAATCTGGCCAAATCCATGTTCCTTGCCAACATGAGCCACGAGTTGCGAACTCCGCTCAATGGCGTGATCGGGGTCGCGGATCTGTTGAACGAAACCCGACTGGATCGTGAGCAGAAGGAGCTGGCCCAGATCATTCGATCCTCAGCCGAGACCCTGCTGGGCCTGATCGAAAACGTCCTGGACATCTCCCGCATCGAGGCGGGCCGCCTGATCCTGAACCAAGAGTATTTCGACCTGCACCTGCTGGTCAGTCGTACCGTCTCCATGCTGGAGCCGGCGGCCAGGAAAAAGGGGCTCGCCCTAGCCGCCCACATCGCCCCCCAGACCCCCTATCGTCTCCATGGTGACGCCAAGCATCTGCGCCAGATCCTCATCAATCTGCTGGGCAATGCCATCAAGTTCACCCATGCCGGGCGTGTGGACCTGTACATCCGCCCTGTGGGTCAGGGGCAGCCGCCCACCTTGTACTTCGAGGTGGTGGATACCGGCATCGGCATCCCGGAGGCGGCACAAAAGGACATCTTCGAGAGCTTTACCCAGGCGGATGCCGGAATCACGCGCCGGTATGGGGGCACCGGGCTGGGCACCACCATCGCCCGGCAACTGACCGAGCTGATGGGGGGCAGCATGGGCTTCCGAAGCACAGAGGGGCTGGGCAGCGTCTTCTGGTTCGAGATCCCCTTCCAGCCCCCCGAGGCGGAAGCCGCGCCGGAGCTACAGGAAGGCATGCAGGGACGCGTGGTCATCCTGGCCCGGGGCGACACCCATGAACGCATTGCGGGTCTGGTACGGGGCTGGGGCATGGAGGTGAATGCCGTGAGCAACGGCCAGGCCTTGCGCACCACCTTGCAGGCCATGAACGATGCCCAGCCCCTGGCGGCCATCGTGGTGGAGTCGGACTGCATCGCGGAAACTCCCGAGGCCCTCATCGCGGGTCTGGACCTGGCCACGCGCCACCATACGCCGCCCATCATCCTGCTGGGCGGGGCTGGCCCGGAAAGCCCCGGCCTGGAGGCCAGGCTGACGCGCGCCGGCTATTCTGCCGTGTTGGGCAAGCCCATCAATCCCAGTCTGTTGTTCAATGCCATCCATGCGGCCATGAGCGCTGCCCTGCCGGACAATGTGGTGTCCATCGCGGAGCGCTTCCAGAGCAAGGCCGGCGCCGTCACCCTGCGGGTGCTGGTCGCGGATGACAATCCGGTCAACCAGCGTGTCACCCGGGGCCTGATGGAGCATGCAGGCCATGTCGTGGTCACGGCGGATGATGGCGAGGAAGCCCTGAACGCCCTGGAATTCCAGGAGCAGCCCATCGACCTGGCCATCATCGACATGCAGATGCCGGGCCTGTCCGGCAACGATGTGGTGCGTCGTTGGCGTTTCATGGAGGAGGGACACTTGCCCATCATCATCCTCACTGCGGATGCCCGGGAGGAAACCGCCCGGGAATGCCTCGCTGCCGGGGCCGATGTATTCCTGACCAAGCCCGTGAACAGCCGGGACCTGATCGATACCGTGGCCCGTCTGGCCTTGTCAGATCGTGGGGAGGTGGAAGCGCTGGCGCGACCCGCCGTGCAAAGGGGCCCCGTGGTGCTGGATGAGACCGTGCTGGATGATCTGGCCAGCCTGGGGGGTGGGCCGGATTTCGTCGCCGGTCTGGTCCAGGAGTTCAGCCGGGACAGCCTGCGTGCCTTCGAGGCCGTGGAGCAGGCCATGGCCGCACGGGATTACCCGGTGTGGAAGGATCATTTCCACATGCTGAAGGGCGGTGCCAGCGACGTGGGAGCCCTGGCCCTGGCCCAGGCCTGCATGGAGGCGGAGCGCCTTCAGCCCTACGAAATCGGTACCCAGGTGGCCCGGGATCGACTGGGCCAGGTCAGGGCCGCCTGCACGGAGGCCCTGACGGCCCTGACCGAATACCTATCCCGCCAATCGAGCGTCCGGGGTCGCTGAATCGGGGCTGCCCTGGGCGATCTTGCCCCCTTGACGCGCCACCAGGCGTTCCATCATGCGCAAATCCTTGGGCTCGATCCGCAGCGCGGCATCGACCCAGATTTCCGTGATTGACAACAGACTGTCATAGGTAATCGGCTCGGAATGTTCACGAGCGGCCCTCAATGCAAGAGCACCATTACGGGCACGATTCTCCTTGCGTATATAGTCGTATACCGCTTGTTCTCCTTGGCCGGGTTCAGCAAGAACATCCACCACTCCCATTTCGTATAAGTCTTCCGCCAGATAAATATTGCCGCTCAGGATCATGCGTTCTGCCTTGGCCCCCCCTATGCGTCGTGATAGCAGGCTAAGTGCTCCCATACCCGGGAACAAATTGAACAGGATTTCAGGGAACCCCATTTTGCTGCCCTTTTCGGCTATCAGCACGTTACCCGAGAGCGCACACTCAAACCCTCCTCCAAGCGCATCTCCCTGGACCAGGCACAGTGTGGTAATTGAGGGCCGCTTCAGATGGGCCACATTCTCATAACAGGCATCGACACATGCCTTGGCATAGCCATATAACCGATCACGATCCTGGCGAATTATCAGCTCCCGAAAGAGCTGCAAGTCTCCACCCAGATTGAAGATGCCCGCATGGCTTGATGCCATCACGACATAGGACACAGGGGGATTATTGGGGTTGTCGACATGTTTGCGAATGTCATCGGCCCAGGCCGTCAGTTCTCGGAGCAGCGTGGGCGTAAAACACGGCCTGGGCTCGGAGTGCATATACCCCCAGGCGATCTGGTAACGCTCGTCGAAATAGGTGGACAGTTGCTGGAAGCCGGAGGACTGGGGAACGAAGGAATCGGGAACCGCTTGAATGGAAGGCATGGTGTGCTCCTTTTCTGTGGCGATGAGGTGGGCAGGCTGAATAGAACCTACCCGGCAAGCCTAGCTTCTGCCATGTCCATTCACAAGGGATGGGATTGTCTTAAATCCCGCTGGGATCAATTGCTTATCTCGGGATCACACGCCCGATGGCCCCGCCGGCGGGGGCTCAATCCAGACCGGCCTGAAGGTCCGCGTGGTAGGAAGAGCGCACCATGGGGCCGCAGGCCGCATTCCTGAACCCCATGGCTTCTGCCCGGGTGCGCAGGGCATCGAACTGTTCCGGCGGCACGAAGCGCTCCACCGCCAGGTGATGGGGAGACGGCTGCAGGTATTGGCCCAGGGTGAGCATGTCCACCCCATGGGCACGCAGGTCCGCCAGCACGTCCAGCACCTCGGCGTCGGTCTCGCCCAGGCCCAGCATGAGACCGGACTTGGTGGGCACTCCCGGCACCCGTTGCCCGAAGCCACGCAACAGGGCCAGGGAGTGGTGGTAGTCGGCGCCCGGTCGCACCGCCCGGTATAGGCGGGGTACCGTTTCCAGATTGTGATTCATCACGTCCGGTGGCTGGGTGGCCAGGATATCCAGGGCCACGTCCATGCGGCCGCGGAAATCCGGGGTCAGGATCTCGATCCGGATGCCCGGGGAAGCCGCGCGCACGGCCCGGATGCACTCGGCAAAGTGGGCGGCGCCGCCGTCCCGCAGGTCATCCCGGTCCACCGAGGTGATCACCACGTAGCGCAGTCCCATGGCGGCCACGGTGGCGGCCAGGCGGGCGGGCTCCTCGGGATCGGGGGGCAGGGGCTTGCCGTGGCCCACGTCGCAGAAGGGGCAGCGCCGGGTGCACAGGTCGCCCAGGATCATGAAGGTGGCCGTGCCCTGGTGGAAACATTCGCCCAGGTTGGGACAGGCAGCCTCTTCGCAGACGGTGTGCAGTCCGTTCCGGCGCAGGGCCGACTTGATCCTGGCCACCTCCGGGGAAGCGGGCGCCCGGGCCTTGATCCAGGGTGGCAGCTTCAGGCGTGGCTTGGCCTCCACCTTGATGGGGATGCGGGCGGTCTTGGCCCGGCCTTTGTGCGCTAGGGGATCAGCCATGGCGCCATTCTACCGGCTTCATGCCCGGGGCGGCCCCGGTCATCCGGTCAGGCGGGCCCACCACAGGCGCAGGCGCAGGCCAGGACCGGAGCTGTAGCCCCGGGTGACGAAGCGAACCTGGCCTTGGGCGTCCAGCACGAAGACGGCGGGAACCCCGCTGACGCCCCAGGTCCGGCTGATGTCGCCGGATTCGTCGGCGGCCACGGTCCACTTCAGGCCGGCCTGGGCCAGATGCCTGGCCACGCCGGCCGGATCCCCCGAGCGCATGGCCACGGTCATCATGGGATAGTCCTGGCCCAGGCCGTCCATGGTGCCCTGGCTGACATCGCAGATCGGGCACCAGGTGGCCCAGAAATAGACCAGCGCCGGCTGTCCCCGCAGGGCCTCCAGGGACAGGGTCCTGCCTTCCGGGGTCACGGCCTCCAGGGGTGGGGCCGGGCCGCGCAGGGCGTCCCGGGTCATGAAGCGTTCCACGGCCAGCAGGATGATCAGGATCAGCAGGATTTCACCCGCCAGGCGGAAGAGGCGGCGCGTTTTTGAAGTCATGTGGGTGGGGTCTCGGTATCCGGATGCCATCTTACTGGAAAGGCTTGGCGGTATGATGGCGCATGACCAGCCCGAACCCGTCCTCACCTTGGCCTGAAAGCCGGCGCGCCCCCACCGGTTTGGGAGGTCGTCCCGCCCGCACCCGCCTGCATGAGGGAAGGGCCCGGCCATGAAACTGCGCATCCTGGCCGTGGGCGACAAGCTGCCGGCCTGGGCGGACGCCGCCGTTCAGGAATACCTCAAGCGCATGCCCCGGGAGGCGCGGGTGGAAGTGGTGGCCATCAAGCCTGAAAAACGCAGCGGCCAGTCGGCGGAGCGCATCAAGGCCTTGGAGGCGGCGCGCATCCTGGAGCACTGTCCTGCCGGTACCCAACTGGTGGCCCTGGATGAGCACGGTCGCAGCCTGACCACCCGGGAGTTGGCCCAGGCCCTGGACACCTGGATGCAATCCGGCCGGGATGTGGCCCTGGTCATCGGCGGCGCCGACGGGCTGGCGCCCGAGCTCCTGGCCCGGGCCGGCATGACCCTCTCCCTGTCCCGCCTGACCCTGCCCCACGCCCTGGCCCGGGTGGTGCTGGCCGAGCAGTTGTACCGGGCCTGGAGCGTGCTGGCCAACCATCCTTACCACCGGGATTGACCGGGCGGGTGTCAGGGCCGGATCGGTGAAGCGCACATCACCGGGTGGAATGGCTTATGCTTCCGCCATGTCGGATTTACGCTACATGCAAAAACATCTCTATCTGGCCTCCCAGAGTCCGCGCCGCATGGAGCTGCTGCGCCAGATCGGGCTGACCCCCATCATCCTCCCCCTGCGCCACGCACCTCCCCGGGCAGATGTGGACGAAGCCCCCTGGGCCGAGGAGACGGCGCAGAACTACGTCAAGCGGGTGGCCCTGATGAAGGCCCGGGCCGGGCAGAAGGCCCAGGCCGGACGGATGTTGCCGCCCTACCCCATCCTGGCGGCGGACACCACGGTGACCATCGACGGCCTGCTGCTGGGCAAGCCAGGTGACGCGGCAGCGGCGGCCGACATGCTGCGCCGCTATTCCGGTCGGGTACATGAGGTGGTGACCGGGGTGGCCCTGGCCTGGCAGGATCGCCTGGAATATACGGTGTCCGTCAGCCAGGTACGGTTCCGGACTCTGACCGAGGCGGATATCTCGGCCTATGTCGCCACCGGGGAGACCTACGGTAAGGCCGGCGCCTATGCCATCCAGGGACACGCCGCATTGTTCATTGAGCAATTGACCGGCAGTTACTCCGGTGTCATGGGCCTGCCTCTGTACGAAACGGCAGAACTATTGAAACTGGCGGGGGTGGACCCCCTGGCCTGAACCATCGAGGGGATATCCGGCAGCGCGTCCGGCGGGCTGCCGAATATCCACTTCCAGGGCCACTGTCATGAGCGAGGAAATCCTCATCAACGTCACGCCCCAGGAGACGCGGGTTGCCGTGATCTACCTGGGTACCGTGCAGGAACTGCACATCGAGCGGGCCAGCCAGAAGGGGCTGGTAGGCAACATCTACCTGGGCAAGGTGTCCCGGGTCCTGCCCGGCATGCAATCCGCCTTCATCGACATCGGCCTGGAGCGGGCCGCCTTCCTGCACGTGGGAGATATCTGGGAAACCCGGGGCGACGAGGCGCCCAGACCCATCGAGAAGATCCTCCATGAAGGCCAGAGCGTGCTGGTGCAAGTGATCAAGGATCCCATCGGTGCCAAGGGCGCCCGCCTGTCGACCCAGATCAGCATGGCCGGTCGCTTCCTGGTCTATCTACCCCAGGAGAGCCGGATCGGCATCTCCCAGAAGATCGAGGACGAGACCGAGCGGGAACAGCTGCGGGGCAGGGTCCAGCAACTGCTCCCGGAGGATGAGCATGGCGGTTTCATCATCCGCACCATGGCCAGCCTGGCTGAGGACGGCGAACTGGCCGCGGACGTGGAATATCTGCATACCCTGTGGGATGCCATCGTCAACCGTGCCCGCCTGTCGGAAGGGCCGGCCCTGATCTACCAGGAGCTGGACCTGGCCCATCGGGTGCTGAGGGATTTCACCAGCGAGGAAACCGGCCGCATCCTGGTGGATTCCCGGGAGACCTACCTGCGCTTGCAGGGCTTTGCCGAGGACTTCACCCGGGCCGCCGTGGGCAAGCTGTCCCACTACGCTGCCGAGCGCCCCCTCTTTGACCTGTACGGCGTGGAAGAGGAGATCGAGCGGGCCCTGCACCGGCGCGTGGACCTCAAGTCCGGCGGCTACCTGATCATCGACCAGACCGAGGCCCTGACCACCATCGACGTGAACACCGGCGGCTTCATCAGCGGCCGTACCTTCGACGAGACGGTGTTCAAGACCAACCTGGAGGCGGCCCAGGCCATCGCCCGGCAACTGCGCCTGCGCAACCTGGGCGGCATCATCATCCTGGACTTCATCGACATGGACAACGCGGAGCACAAGGAGGCCGTCCTGACCGAGCTGTCCAAGGCCGTGGTGCGAGACCGCACCCGGATGACCATCAACGGCTTCACCTCCCTGGGCCTGGTGGAAATGACCCGCAAGCGTACCCGGGAGAGCCTGGCCCGGGTGTTGTGCGAATCCTGTCCCACCTGCCAGGGCCGGGGCCAGATCAAGACGGCCCAGACGGTGTGCTACGAAATCCTGCGCACCCTGATGCGGGAGGCCCGTCAGTTCAATGCCAAGGAATTCCGCATCCTGGCTTCCCAGCAGGTCATCGACCTGTTCCTGGACGAGGAATCCCCCAGTCTGGCCCAGCTGTCCGATTTCATCGGAAAGCCCGTCTCCATGCAGGTGGAAAACCTGTTCGGCCAGGAGCAGTTCGACATCATTCTTCTTTGAACTGGTCGAACAGGGCGTCCAGATCCTGATCCAGATGGTAGGGGGTCCAGTCCGGCCCACCGGGCGCGGGTGCTGCCGGGGTGGCCTGGCCCGGCGGGGCGGGCTGGGGTCGCTGGGCGGGTGCCTTGGGCCGGACCACAGGAGACTTGAATTCCTTCACGGTGGGCGGCTTTGGGCTTGGCAGGCTGGGACGCTTGGCCTCGGGTACCGGCTGGGGCCGGGGCGGCGCCACCGGTTCCATGGAAGACAGCAGCCCGAACAGCACTTGTCGGGTGGTCTGGCTGGCGAGCCTGAATTCATGGAAACAGCGCTGGCAGGTGAACTGCTTGTAGGGCAGCAGTTCCACCAGGGCCAGCAGCAGATGCAGACTCAGGGTCTCGGCCAGGTGGGCGGGTTGGTCCAGGTTCAGTTCTACGGCACGTATGCCCTGGGACAGGGGCATCTTGGCTTCCGCGTGGCTGCGTCCGCCACAGACCGGACAGCGCCGGCTGAGGCGGATGGGTTGAGTGCGCATCGGGTGTTTTCCAAAGGCGGGGAGCGGTTCGCTCATGATTGGATTATTGATGCGACCCGATCCGGCGGCAAGGGAACGGTGAAGGTTTTTTGCCGGGATTTCTCGCCCCGGACCAGGACGACTTCCTGGCGGGACAGTGCCAAGGTGTCGGCCAGGAAGGCGATCAGGGCGGCATTGGCCGCGCCTTCCACGGGCCGGGCCTGGACGCGAACCTTCAATGCGTCGCCATGGAGGCCTGCCCACGCCGTGCGACTGGCGCCCGGCTGGACATGCAGCGTCAACACGCTGCCGCAAGGCTGGGCCGGGCGCAACCAGCCGGGTAACTCCGGCTGGTCAGGGTCCGCAGCCCGGGGCGACGAGGGTGCTGGCACCGACTGGGCGTCAGACGTCCTCGGGACCACCATTGAAGATGGGTACGCAGGACAGGGTGACATGGCAGGTGCCGCCTGACGGTACGATGCTGCCAATGGTGCAGCCGGGCAAGGGCTCCGAGGGGCACTCACCGAAGCCGTGGGGGCAAATCCGCCAATAAAAACCGCCGCCATTCAACTGGGCAACCCGGATGGGTTGTTCAAGACGGCCCAGGTTGTCCACGCAGGAGTCCCCGTCCCCCGTGAATCCGGTTACCCGGATGCTGTTCGGGCCCGGGTTGGTGACCGTATATGGGCCAGGCCCCTGGTCCAGTTCCACAACCGTCTTGCCCGGGTCGAAACTGGCAGCCTTGACACCATTGGCCCAGGCCTGGCTGATAACGTCATGGTTGGTCCCCAGCATGCCGACGGCGAAAAGTGCCGTGAACACCGACATCACTTTCCCTGCGCCGTTCTTGGCATTCCTGAAAAAGAAATAGGCACCCACCAACAGTAATGCCGAGAGGAGTATCAGGCCCCACTGCCCCAGGGTCGGCACAGCCGCAACTTGTGGTTGGTAAGTGATGGCTTGGGCCATGGCATTGGGTGCCCATGCCAGACTGGCGAGTCCGGCGGGGGCGCAGTATCTGATGTAATGCGAAGTCATGAAGTCTCTCCTGTGAGAATTGTGATAACAGGCAATCCTGCGACGTGGATACCTGAAGCACTTCGCATGACTACCCGGCACGGGTTTCATTCCAAGCACATTCGCCCAGGATAACCCGAGCCCATCAAGCAGCTTACGCTTCAAAAACACGCCTCTCAATATTGTTTTTTTAATCGCAAATCTTGGCTGGCCGCTCGTTCACCAGACCAGCGTCCTGGCATAGCGCTCCAACCCCGCCACCGGCGCTACCAATACCAGTTGCATCAGGATGATGACCGCCAGGGGGCTCAGGTCCACGCCGCCGATGGGAGGAATGATGCGCTGGAAGGGGGCCACCAAGGGCCGGGACAGGGCGGCGAATACCGACGCGAAGGGGGAGTAGGGATTGATCCAGCTCATCACCGCCTGGATCAGGACCAGCCCCATGCAGATATAGATGGCCAGGCGCAGGCTGGCGGCCAGGGCCATGAGGCCGATGCCGGGCAGCACGGAGCTGCCGGCCAGCCCCAGGGGATACCCGGCCAGCCATAGACTGGCCAGGATCAGGAGGGTTTCTGTGAGCAGGAACAGCAGCAGGCTGGCCAGATCCAGCCCGAACAGGCCGGGAATGACCCGCCGGGTCGGGCGCACGGCAAAATCGGTCACCTTGACGATGAACTGGGCAAAGGGGTTGTGGAACGGTACCCGGGCCCATTGCATGTAGAAGCGCAGCCAGAGGGCCGACGCGAACAGGTCGAAGATCACCCGGAGCAGGAATTGCAGGGCATCCTGGAGCATCATCCTTCTCCCAGCAAATCGCCCAGCTCCCGGGCCCGGTCGGCGGCGGCCCGGGCGGCCTGGCGCACGATCCGGTCCAGGCCACCTGCCTCGAGAGCGGCGATGCCGCGCTCCGTGGTGCCCCCCTTGGAGGTGACCCGGGCCCGCAGCAGGGCCGGTTCCGAACCGTCCTGGACGGCCAGGCTGGCGGCCCCGTGCACCGTCCCCAGGGCCAGGGTCCGGGCCGTGGCCCGGTCCAGACCCAGATCCACGGCGGCGGCTTCCAGGGCCTCCATGAACAGGAAGACATAGGCCGGCCCGCTGCCGGAAATGGCGGTTACGGCATCGATGTGGGCCTCACTGTCCACCCAGACGGTCTGCCCCACGGCGGCCAGGATAGCCTCGGCCGCGTCCTTCTGGGATTGGGAGACCCCCGCCAGGGCGTACAGGCCGGTGACCCCCAGGCCCACCAGGGCCGGCGTGTTGGGCATGGCCCGGATGATGGCGCCGTGGCCATGCAGCCAGCGGGCGATATCGGCGGCCCGCACCCCGGCCGCGATGGACAGCACGCAGACATGTTTCGACAGGGGCGGCAGGCGGGTCAGCACGGCTTGCAATATCTGGGGCTTAACGGCCAGGACCAGGGTCTCGGCGGTCAGCACCTCGGCGGCACTTTCCTCCAGGCCGATGCCGAACGCCTGGGCCAGGGCGGCACGCCGTTCGGCATTGGGCTCGGCCACGCCGATGTCGTCTGCGGCGTAGCCCTGCTTCAGCAGTCCGCCGATGAGGGCGGTGGCCATGTTGCCGCCGCCGATGAATCCGATCTTCATGGGTAAGTTCTCGCTCCGAAAATGGCCGTGCCGACCCTGACCAGGGTGGTACCCTCTAGGATAGCCGCTTCCAGGTCGTCCGACATGCCCATGGACAGGGTGTCCAGGTCCATGCCCGCCAGCCGTGCCTGGGCCAGAAGATCGGCCAGCACGCGGAACTGGGCCCGCTGGACGGCCAGATCCGGGCTGGGCCGGGGGATGGTCATGAAGCCGCGCAAGCACAGGTGCGGCAAGGTCCGGACGGCCCTGGCCAGGTCCAGGGCCAGGGCCTCGCCGGGGGCAATCCCGGATTTGCTCGACTCGCCGCTCACGTTGACTTGTATCAGGACCTGCAGGGGCGGGCTTGCCGGGGGGCGGGCCTCGCTCAGGCGCTGGGCGACCTTGAGCCGGTCGATGCCATGCACCCAGTCGAAATGGGTCGCAATGGGCCGGGTCTTGTTGCTCTGGATGGGGCCGATGAAGTGCCATTCCGCCCCCAGATCAGCCAGGTCGACCATCTTGTCCAGGGCTTCCTGGAGGTAGCTTTCGCCGAAAGCCCGCTGTCCGGCCTGCCAGGCGTCGCGGATGGCCCGGGCCGGAAAGGTCTTGCTGACGGCCAGCAACCGGACCGACGAGGATGCCCTGCCCGCTTGGGCGCATGCCTTTTCGATCCGTTCATGGCAGGCTTGCAAGCCCGCGGCGATTGCGCCCATAATGCCTTGGGAGTCTTCACAAAGAAGTTGTAACTCAAGGAATTATAATGGAAATCTCCGATCTCCTTGCCTTCGCCGTCAAGAGCAAGGCCTCCGACCTCCACTTGTCGGCCGGCCTGCCGCCCATGATCCGGGTGAATGGGGATATCCGGCGCATCAACGTGCCGGTCCTGGACAACCACCAGGTCAAGTCCATGATCTATGACATCATGAACGATGCCCAGCGCAAGAGCTACGAAGAGCATCTGGAGGTGGATTTTTCCTTCGAATTGCAGAACGTGGCCCGCTTCCGGGTCAACGCCTACAACCAGGACCGGGGTGCCAGTGCCGCCTTCCGGACCATTCCCTCCAAGGTCATCACCCTGGATGAACTGGAGGCGCCGCGCATCTTCAAGCAGATTGCCGACCAGCCCCGGGGGCTGGTGTTGGTGACCGGCCCCACGGGTTCGGGCAAGTCCACCACCCTGGCGGCCATGATCGATTACATCAACGACAACCTGCACGGCCATATCCTCACCATCGAGGACCCCATCGAGTTTGTCCACACCAGCAAGAAGTGCCTGATCAACCAGCGGGAGGTGGGTCCCCATACCCACAGTTTCGAGAACGCCCTGCGTTCGGCCCTGCGGGAAGATCCGGACATCATCCTGGTGGGCGAGTTGCGCGATCTTGAAACCATCCGCCTGGCCCTGACCGGTGCTGAAACCGGTCACTTGGTGTTCGCCACCCTGCATACCAGTTCCGCCGCCAAGACCATTGACCGGGTCATCGACGTGTTCCCGGCCGCCGAGAAGGAAATGGTCCGCTCCATGCTGTCCGAGTCCCTGCGCGCGGTGATCTCCCAGACCCTGCTCAAGCGCAAGGATGGCAGCGGTCGCATCGCGGCCCACGAGATCATGCTGGGTAGCCCGGCCATCCGCAACCTGATCCGTGAAAACAAGGTGGCCCAGATGTACTCCGCCATCCAGACCGGCCAAAGCCAGGGCATGCAGACCCTGGATCAGTGCCTGAGCGAACTGGTCAAGCGCAACTACATCGCCTCCCGGGATGCCCGGGTGGTGGCGGTCAACCGCGACCTGTTCCCGGGCTGATCCATCCCCCAACACCTCGTCAGGAGCCTGCCATGAGCACACCGAACCAGATCCAGAGCTGGTTGCGCCAGATGGTCCAGTCGGGGGCGTCTGACCTGTTTCTCACGGCCGGCTTCCCGGCGGCTCTCAAGCTGGACGGCCGGGTGACGCCCATCGGCGACAAGCCCCTGCTGCCCACCGAGACCCAGGCCCTGGCCAAGACGGTGATGACCGAGAAGCAGTGGATCAGTTTCACGGCCACCAAGGAGGCCAATTTCGCCATCCAGGAGGCCGAGTCCGGCCGCTTCCGGGTCAGTGTCTTTGTCCAGCAGGGGCGGGTGGGCATCGTGTTCCGTCACATCAACACGCGCATCCCCTCCCTGGATGAGTTGGGGCTGCCCGATATCCTGAAGGACATTGCCCTCATCCCCCGGGGCCTGGTGCTCATGGTGGGGGGAACGGGCACCGGCAAGTCCACCACCCTGGCGGCCATGGTGGGCCATCGGGCCGGGTTGCGCCAGGATCACATCCTGACCGTGGAAGACCCCATCGAATTCGTCCATGAGCACAGCCAGAGCATCGTCACCCAGCGGGAAGTGGGCACGGACACGGATGCCTGGGAAGTGGCCCTGAAAAACTCCCTGCGCCAGGCGCCGGACGTGATCCTGATCGGCGAGGTGCGGGAGCGCAACATCATGGAATTCGCCATGAGCTATGCCGAGACCGGCCACCTGTGCCTGACCACCCTCCATGCCAACAATGCGGAGATGGCCCTGGAGCGCATCGTCAGCTTCTTCCCCCTGGACCGGCGCGAGCAGTTGCTGCTGGATCTGTCCATGAACCTGAAGGCCATCATTTCCCAGCGCCTGGTGCCCAAGGCCGACGGCAGCGGTCGTGTGGCGGCGGTGGAGGTCCTCATTGTCACGCCCTTCATCTCGGAGCTGCTCATGAAGGGCCGGCTGACGGACATCAAGGCCTTGATGGCCAAGTCCGTCGAGCAGGGCATGCAGACCTTCGACCAGGCCTTGCTGGAGCTCTTCGTCCGGGATCTGATCACGGCCGAGGATGCATTGCGCAACGCCGATTCCTTCAACGACCTCAGACTCAAGATCAAGTTGAAGACCACCGATTATGGTGCCGCCGAGGGCCTGGGCCTGAGCTGAGGCCCCGGGAAGGCAGTGTGGCCCGTTCTGTCCCGGGACCGCGCGGGACCGGGGGTGGTTACTTGCTTCCCACCGCTGTCATGTGCTCCAGGATGGCCTTGAGCAATGCCTCATCCTTGCCATTGAAGAAGTGGTCGGCTCCCGCCAGGGTCCGTTGGGCGGAGCCCTTGCGCGTCAGTCCCTTGGCCCGTACGGGTGCGTTCTTGAGTACATGGGGCAGGTCTGCGGTGCCATACAGGTCCAGTACCGGCAGCGTGAGCTTGCCGTAGTCTTCCGTACCGGGCGTGCTGAGGGCCACCCAGGTGATCACGGCGGGGTCGGCCCGGTTCGATAGATAGCGATAGCTCATCCGGCTGCCCAGGCTATGGGATACCAGGGCGATGCGCTCATGGCCCTGGGCCTTCAGATAGGCCACGGCCAGGGCCAGGCGCTCGGCCGCCAGGGGAAAGGTGGGCGGATAGTCGTCACCCTTGGCATCGGCTTTCAATATGGGCATCTGGATGGACAGGGTGGCGTGGCCGTGATCCGGCAGTTGCTGGCGCAGGGTGCTGATGAGGCCCCAGTCCGGGTGAACGCCGATGCCATGGGCCAGGATCACGGCGGTCTTGCCTGGGTCGGCCGGCGTATACAGGCCCAGGAATTCATGGCCATCCGCCTGTTTCAGATACACCGGGTCACCCACCAGCACCGAGGGCAGTATCTCGTCGGCCCACTTCGTCTCCCGTTCATAGTCCGACAGGGCCAGGGCATTCAGGCTGAACAACAGGGTCATCATCAGGATCACAAAACGCATGGCAGTCTCCTTGTGTTCATTGGGCATCGGCATCTTCCGACGAAGCGTCAAAGCAGGGTATAGGCCATTCGTACGGCCAGCAGGTAAAGCAGTGCGGCAAAGATTTTCTTGAGCCGGGGAACCGGCAGGCGATGGGTCAGCCGGGCGCCCCAGGGGGCACTCACCACACTGCCGGCGGCGATGGCCAGCAGGGCGGGCAGGTAAATGAAGCCCAGGCTATGGGCCGGCAGCATCTGCAGCGTGTACCCGGATATTGCAAACCCCAGGGCGCCGGACAGGGCGATGGGAAACCCGATGGCGGCGGAGGTGCCAATGGCCTCTTGAAAGCGCAGATTGCACCAGGTCAGGAAAGGGACGCTCAATGTGCCGCCGCCGATGCCCACCCAACTGGATATCAGGCCGATCACCCCCCCGGCGGAGGTCATTCCCACCCAGCCGGGCAGATCCCGCTGGGGTTTGGGTTTGAAGCCCAGCAGCATCTGGGTGGCGGCATAAATCATGAACAGGGTGAAGAACCATTTCAGGCCCGTGTCCGGCAACCGGGCAGCGGCAAAGGCGCCGGCCAGGGTGCCCAGGACGATGCCCGGGGTGATGCGCCGGACGGCGTCCCAGCGCACGGCGTCATGCTGGTGGTGGGCCCGCAGGCTGGAAATGGAAGTGAGCACGATGACGGCCAGGGACGTGCCCAGGGCCAGGTGGATGTTGTACTCGGGGGCAAAACCCTGGGCCAGGAAAGCCCAGGTCAGGAAGGGCACCATGACCAGGCCGCCTCCCACGCCCAAGAGTCCGGCGATGACCCCGGACACCAGGCCGAGGATCAGGTAGGCCGCCAGGAAGCCAAGGCTCAAGGCCGACCCGCAAGCCGCGCCACGATGACGTTCCACTCGTCCGGGTCCACCGGGGTGATGGACAGGCGATTGCCCCGCTGCAATATCCGCATGTTGGCCAGTTCCGGGGTGTCCCGGATCTCGGCCAGGGGCATGAGCCGGGTCTTCTGCACGATGTGCACGTCCACATTGAACCAGCGGGGATTGTCCGGCGTGGCCTTGGGGTCGAAGTACTTGTGCTGGGGATCGAACTGGGTGGCGTCCGGATAAGCCAGCTTGCCCACCTTGGCCAGGCCCACGATACCGGGCTGGGGACAGGACGAATGGTAGAACAGGACGCCGTCGCCCACCTGCATCTGGTCACGCATGAAGTTGCGGGCCTGGTAATTGCGCACGCCATACCAGGGGACCGATCCGTCCCTGACCAGGTCGTCGATGCTGTAATCGGAGGGTTCGCTTTTCATCAACCAGTAACGCATGTGCTTTTCCTTCGTTGCTTGAGGTGCCTATAATCCGACTAAATCTATCGAGTATTTTACCGGAGTTGGCCATGGGGACATCCAATCATGAAGCCCTGATCCAGGCGGTACAACGGAATTGTCACATTTCCGATGCCCAGTTTGCCGGCGACCTGACCCTGTGCACTTTCCTGCTCAAGATGCGGGAGCTCTACCGCTGGGAAAACCGCATTCCCCTGTCCCGGGAGATGCCCAGGGCCGAGGTGGGCGACTGGATGAACCAGCGCAGCCAGATGTGGGATGGCATCGAGCTGGCCGACTATGAGCCCTTGCCCCTGGCCGCCGGACCCGTGGACCCCTTCGAGTCCGGCCGCATCAATGATGAATTGCTGCAACAGGGCCTGGTCTACAGCGGCGGCTACGGGCGCCATTGCAAGCCCCATTTTTTCCTGGCCGAACTGGCCAGCCAGGAGCGTCGCCATGGTTTTGACATCCTGGTATCGGGTCGGGAATTGGCCCGGGACCTGGAGGCCCCGCCGGGCATGTACCTGGACCGGACCCTCTTCATCCGCACCGAAGCCCTGCGCCGCTGGCTCTGGGAGAAATACGAGGAATGGCGCTGGAACCGCAAGAACGAGGCCATGGCGCGGGCATTCGCGGCCTACCCCTTCGAGTCCGACCCGGAGGCCGCCCTGGACGCCATGGTGGCCACCGAGCGGGAATCGGTCATCCTGCATGAGCTGGGCGAGGCCCGGGTGGGAGAACTGTTGGGTGAGGCGTGGGAAAAACTCATGCTGGAGGTCATGCGCAGCCGGGCCGAGATCATCGTCCGGGCCGTACGCGACCTCTATGCCGATTGCCTGTCCACCCTGCCCGGGCTGCTGGAACGGCGGAATCCGGCCCCATTGCATTTCTACTTTGCCAATCTGGTGGGCATGCGGCGCAAGCTGGCGCCGGACTTGGCCCAGGCCTATCAGGACTGGGTGGAGGGGGGCGACCTGTCAGGCCTGGCCGCCAGCGTGGAGGCCCAGTTGAGCCATTGGCAGGACACGGCCCGGGCCATGCTGGACCTGCATGCCCAACGGGGCGAGGGGGTGGCCGAGGCCATCGAGGCCCGCTGGGCTCCGCGTCTGTCCGTGCCGGGCGTCAGGACGACTTGATCAGGGTGCCCACACCCTGGTCGGTCATGATCTCCAACAGCAGGGCGTGTTCCACCCGGCCGTCGATGATGTGCACCGCCTTCACGCCGCTGTTGGCGGCATCCAGGGCCGAGGCGATCTTGGGCAGCATGCCGCCGGACAGGGTGCCGTCGGCCACCAGTTCATCGATCCGCTTGGGGGTCAGGCCGGTCAGCAGGTTGCCGTTCTGGTC
>DYHB01000006.1:0-14957 GCA_020724415.1 Thiobacillus sp. | reverse complement strand
GCCTTGAGCACCTCGGCCAGTTTGCCGGCCACCACATCGGCATTGATGTTGTAGGTCTCGCCCTGCTCCCCCACGCCGATGGGGGCCACCACGGGGATGAAGTCGCCTGAATCCAGGAAGGCGATCAGGCTGGGGTCGATCTTGGTGATCTGGCCCACCTGGCCGATATCGATCACGTCCCCCGGGTTTTCCTTGCTGGCCATCATCAGCTTCTTGGCCCGGATGAAGCTGCCATCCTTGCCCGTCACCCCCACGGCCTTGCCGCCCGCCTGGTTGATAAGGTTGACGATCTCCTTGTTCACCTGGCCGCCCAGGACCATCTCCACCACGTCCATGGTCTCGGCGTCGGTCACCCGCATGCCCTGGATGAACTCGCCCTTCTTGCCGACCCGCTTCAGCAGGTCCTCGATCTGGGGGCCGCCGCCATGGACCACCACCGGATTCAGCCCCACCAGCTTGAGCAGTACCACATCCCGGGCGAAGGCCGCCTTCAGCACCGGGTCGGTCATGGCGTTGCCGCCATACTTGATCACCACGGTCTTGTCCCAGAAACGCTGGATGTAGGGCAGGGCTTCGGCAATGACCTTGGCCTTGTCGGCAGGGGTGAGCTGAGAGATGGACATGGTGGCTCCCGTGAAAGATGCCGGATTTTACAAGTCAGGCCGAAAAGGGGGGAAGTAGGGGCAGCCATGAAGCCGTAAATAATGACAGGGCGACCGAAGCCGCCCTGGCTGCTCCCTCCCCGTGCAGGCCGACCTCTATTCCACCGTCAGCTTGCGGGTGGCCTTGGCCTCCTTCTTGGGCAGGGTCAGTTCCAGCACCCCGTTTTCGAACCTGGCCTTGGCATGGACTTCATCCACGTCCTGACCGAGGCTGAAGCTGCGGGAAACCTTCCCGTAGTAGCGCTCGCTGTGGATGACTTTCTCACCTTCCTTCTTCTCGCTTTCCCGCTTGGTCTCAGCGGATATGGAGACTAGGTTGCCTTCCACGTCGACGTGAATGTCTTCCTTGTTCACGCCGGGGATGTCGGCATGGACCGTGTAGGCTTTGTCATCTTCCTTCACGTCCATCTTGATCTGCATCTCGGGAGCGTCTCCCATGTACCGCACCGGGCGGACGAAGAAGCCTTTCATGAGATCGTCGAACAGATGGTCAACCGCGAAGGGATCACGACGTACGAGGTTTGTCATGGCGTCCTCCTTTCTGCTCGCGGGGAAAACCGCTTTTGCGGCCTCCCTAATGTCACTATGGCGCATGCCCGGGCAGAATCAAGGCGCAGGGATGGGGGCGGCTCAGGGCAGCATCATGCCCCGGATCATGAAGTAGATCAGGGCTGCCATCATGCCTGAAGCGGGGACGGTGATGACCCAGGCGGCGGCAATCCGGTAGAGGTGGGAGCGCTTCACCAGTTCCTGCTTGTAGATGCGGCGCAGGTTCTTGCGCTCCAGCTTGGAGAAATGGGCCGGGTCCATGGCTTCCTTGGCCTGGCGTTTCAACTCCTCCAGCATCTGGCCTTTCTCGTCGATGCTGGCGGCCTTGAACTTGACCATGAAGGCATCGATGGCTGCTTGATCGCCCTCGGCGTGGTGGGCCTTGATCTCTTCCACCATGCGGGCGTAGTTGCTTTTCAGGTATTCCCGCAGGAAGCCCACCCCGAACACCCCGCCCACGGCGATATGGGTGGAGCTGACCGGCAAGCCAAGCTGGGACGCCACGATGACCGTGATGGCCGCGGCCATGGCGATGCAGAAGGCACGCATCTGGTCCAGTTCGGTGATCTCGCTGCCCACGGTTCGGATCAACTTGGGCCCGAACAGGGCCAGGCCGATGGCAATGCCCAGGGCACCCACCACCATGACCCAGACCGGGATGGCGGCCTTGCCCCCAATCTCGCCACCGTGGCTGACGGCGTCGGCAATGGCGGCCAGGGGACCGACGGCATTGGCCACGTCATTGGCGCCGTGGGCGAAGCTGAGCAGCGCGGCGGCGAAGATCAGGGGCGTGGTGAAAAGCTGGTTCACGCTCTGCTTCTGGTGACCGGAGTCCAGGGTTTTGCGCCGGGTCAGGGGTCGCACCAGCAGGTAGATCAGCACGGCGATGCCCAGGCCCATCAGGCTGGCGCTCAGGAAATCCACCTTCCATATCTTGGATACGCCCTTGAGCAACAGGTAGGTGCTGAAGGCCCAGGCCATGGCTGCCACCAGCAGCGGCACCATGGTGCGGGCGGCGGCGATCATGTCTTGCTGATAGGTGATGCTGCGCTTGATGAGGTAGAGGAACCCGGCGGCGATGAGGCCGCCCATGACGGGGGAGATGACCCAGCTGGCGGCAATGGCCCCCATCTTGGACCAGTTGGCGATGTCCCAGCCGCTGGCGGCAATGCCCGCCCCCAATACAGCCCCGACGATGGAATGGGTGGTGGAGACCGGAGCGCCCATGGCGGTGGCGATGTTGAGCCAGAGGGCCCCGGCCAGCAGGGCCGACATCATCAGCCAGACGAAACTGCCATCCTGGCTGAGCCGGCTTTGGTCGATGATGCCACTGCGGATGGTTTCCACCACGTCGCCCCCGGCAATGAGGGCGCCGGCGGCCTCGAATATGGCGGCGATAACCAGGGCACCGGCCAGGGTGAGCGCCTTGGACCCCACGGCCGGGCCCACATTGTTGGCCACGTCGTTGGCGCCGATGTTCATGGCCATGTAGCCGCCGATCATGGCGGCGACCACCAGGACAAGGCTGGTCTGGCCCTCGCCCCGGAAGGCCGTGTAGAGCATGACACCGACGATGAACATGAGAGCGATGCCAAAGCGGAACAATTCGCTTTGGCCAGGCTTGGTGGCCTGTTCGATGTGGTTGAGGTGTTTGAATTCCATGGCGGTGGGTGCGGTGGCGCTGAAAGGGGACAGAAATGTCGCTTGTGTCATTTTGTCACAAAAAGTACACCAGATCGTCACATACGCTGCTGCGGCCTGTCCGGGCCTGGGCAAATGGCTGTGCGCCGGCAAGGACGGCAGGGGCCTCTGTAGCGGGGCTCCGCAGGTCAGGGTGCAGGCACGCCGGACGAGGTTCGTCCGGCGGGTTGGGGGCTTGAAGCGGTGTGCGGCGGGTAGTGGCTCAATCGGCCAACAGGGTTTCCAGGGCTTGGCGCAGGAGGGCTTCGAGGTTGTCCGCAGGCATGGCTTGCGGGGGGCGCCGGGGCGGGGCCCAGATGGCGTCCGGGAAGTGAGGGTCCCGGGCAAAGCGGGGTATGACATGCCAGTGCAGGTGGGGCACCATGTTGCCCAGGCTGGCCAGGTTGATCTTGTCGGGCCTCAGCACCTGCCGCAGGGCCGTTTCCACCGCAAAGACCACCTCCATGAGCCGTATCCGGAGCTGTGGGGGCAGGTCCGTCATTTCCGCCACGTGATGGTTCAGGATGACTCGGCAGAAGCCGGGGTAATCCGGGTCCTCCACCAGGATCACCCGACACAGGTCGTCCTGCCAGAGGACGTCTTGGCGGGTGGGCATGCAAAGGGGGCAGTCCGGAGACATGGCGGAGGGGGCGGGGGGCAGGGAGCTTGGCGGTGGCATGACTGGTTTGTGAGTGTTCACTATTGCCAGGGGTCTTGTTCTATAAGACTTGGAGGGTGATGTGCTACAGCAGCACCTTTTCGATGCCCCCTTGCTGGACGCGCTGCACATAATCCTGCATCCAGTTCTCGCCCAGCAGGTGCCGGGCCAGTTCCACCACGATGTAGTCGGCCTGGACGCCGGTGGCCTCACCGTAGCGGGCCAAGCCCTGGAGGCAGGATGGGCATGAGGTGAGCACTTTCACTGGCGCGGCGGGTTCCGAGGCGCGCAGGCCATTGGCCACCTTGTTGATTTCCTCTTCCTTGCGGAAGCGGACCTGGGTGGCGATGTCGGGCCGGGTGGCGGCGAAGGTGCCGGATTCCCCGCAGCATCGGTCGGACAATTTCACGTCGGTGCCCAGGAGGGCCTTGGCCGTATTGAGGGGATTGGCCAGTTTCATGGGGCTGTGGCAGGGGTCGTGGTACATGTATCGGGTACCGGTGACCTGATCCAGTTTCACGCCCTTCTCGGCCAGATATTCGTGGATGTCCATGAGCCGGCAGCCGGGGAAGATCTTGTCGAACTGGTATTCCTTGAGCTGGTCCAGGCAGGTGCCGCAGGACACCAGCACGGTCTTGATGTCCAGATAGTTCAGGGTGTTGGCCACCCGATGGAACAGGACCCGGTTGGCCGTGGTGATGGCGTCGCCCTTTTCCCGGTCGCCGGTGGCCGTCTGGGGATAGCCGCAGCACAGGTAGCCGGGCGGCAGGACCACCTGGGCACCCACTTCGTAGAGCATGGCCTGGGTGGCCAGTCCCACCTGGGAGAACAGCCGTTCCGAGCCGCAGCCGGGGAAATAGAACACGGCGTCGGATTCTTCCGTGGTCTTGGCCGGATTGCGCAGGATGGGCACCTGTTTCGGGTCTTCCACCCCCAACAGCGCCCGGGCGGTCTTGCTGGGCAGTCCCCCGGGCAGGGGCTTGTTGATGAAGTGGATCACCTGCTCCACCACCGAGGCCCGGCCCACGGTGGCCGGGGGACGCGCCGTCTGGGCCTTGTCCAGGCCCAGCTTGTGGCTGACCGCGTGGCCCAGTCGCTGGCCCAGGTAGCCGCCCTGGATCATGACCACCCGGGTCAGCTTGATGGCGTCGGCATCGGTGCTGTTGAGGAAGAACTGGGCCGCCCGGCTGATCAGCTTGGGCTTCTTCTTGCCGGTACTCTTGAGGAAGTGGCGCATGGCGGCGGTGACGTCGCCGAAGTCGATGTCCACCGGGCAGGGGTTCACGCAACGATGGCAGACCGTGCAATGGTCGCCCACGTCGCCGAATTCGTCGAAATGCTTGAGGGAGACGCCGCGCCGGGTCTGTTCCTCGTACAGGAAGGCCTCGATCAGCAACGAGGTGGCCAGGATCTTGTTGCGCGGGGAGTAGAGCAGGTTGGCACGGGGCACGTGGGTGGTGCAGACCGGCTTGCACTTGCCGCAGCGCAGGCAATCCTTGATGGAGTCGGCAATGGCGCCGATCTCCGACTGTTCCATGATCAGGGATTCCATCTCCAGCAGGCTGAAGCTGGGGGTGTAGGCATTGCGCAGGTCGCTGTGCCGGGCCAGTTTGCCGGCGTTGAAACGGGATTCCGGGTCCACCTTGTCCTTGTAGGCGGCGAACCGGGTCAGGGTTTCCTCGGCCAGGAATTCCAGCTTGGTGATGCCGATGCCGTGTTCGCCCGAGATCACGCCGCCCAGCTCCTGGGCCAGGGCCATGATGCGGGCCACGGCCTGGTTGGCGGTCTGCAACATGCGGTAGTCGTCGGAATTGACCGGTATATTGGTATGCACGTTGCCATCGCCGGCATGCATGTGCAGGGCCACGAAGACCCGGCCCTTGCGCACCCTTTGGTGGATGCGCTCGCATTCATCCAGCACGGGTTCATACTCGCGGCCGGTAAAGATCTGGCGCAGTTCAGACCGGACCTCCCGCTTCCAGGAGACCCGCAGACTGTGGTCCTGCAGGGCCTGGAAGATGGATTTCGCGCCTTCCATCTCCAGGGCGCGGCCATCCAGCCCGCAAGCGCTGGCAGGGAGCCGCTCGTCCAAGTGTCCCAGGTAATGCTCCCAGCGTTCCCGCACCTGGCGGATCAGGTCCCGGGCCCGCGCCTGGCGCTCGGCGGTGGATTCGGGGTCGGCGATGACGTCCTCATCCTGCTGGAACAGCGGCAGCTCGCCCTGGAAGAAGGCATCCAAGGCATCCAGAAGCTCCAGCTTGTTGCCGATGGAGAGCTCGATGTTGATCCGCTCCACGCCGTCGGTGTAATCCCCCAGCCGGTCCAGGGGGATCACCACGTCCTCGTTCACCTTGAAGGCATTGGTATGGGCCGCGATGGCCGCCGTACGGGAACGGTCCAGCCAGAATTTCTTGCGCGCCTCAGGGCTGCTGGCGATGAAGCCCTCGCCGCCCCGGGCCTGGGCAAAAGCCACCACCTGGGCGGCGGCGGCGTCCACAGCAGCCACATCATCCCCCGCCAGATCCGCCAGCAGGACCATGGTGGGGCGGCTGTTGCGGGCAGCCTTGGTGGCATAGCCCACCGCCTTCACATAGCGGGAATCCAGATGTTCCAAACCTGCCAGCAAGACGCCGCCGGGCCTGGCATCCATGTGAGCCTTCACTTCCATGATCGCCGGCACCGCTTCGTGGGCCCGGCCGAAGAATTCCAGGCAGACCGTGCGTCCGTGGCTGGGCATGCGGTGCAGGACGAAGGTGGCCTGGGTGATCAGACCGTCGCAGCCCTCCTTCTGCACGCCGGGCAGGCCGCCCAGGAACTTGTCGGTCACGTCCTTGCCCAGGCCCTGCTTGCGGAACAGGGCGCCGGGCAGCTCGAGAATTTCGGCATCACCCTTGGGTTGTCCGTCGGCCAGCCGGCGGCGCAACTCGAAACGGACCGTGGCGCAATCGTGGATCTTGCCCAGGTTGTGATCCAGGCGGGTGACTTCCAGCCACTCGGCATCCGGGGTGACCATCTTCCAGGACACCAGATTGTCCACCGCCGTACCCCAGAGCACCGCCTTCTTGCCGCCAGCGTTCATGGATACGTTGCCCCCGATGGTGGAGGCGTCGGCCGACGTGGGGTCCACGGCGAACGCCAGGCCCTGGGCCTCGGCAGTCTCCATGACCCGGCGCGTGACCGCCCCGGCTCCGCACCGGACCACTTGGGCGATCGTGCCATGACCAGGCAGGGCACACTCCTCCACAGGAGCGATCCAGTCGAATTTCTCGGTGTTGATAACGGCGGACCGGGGCGTCAGGGGCACGGCGCTGCCCGTATAGCCGGTACCGCCGCCCCGGGGGATGACCGTCAGGTCCAGTTCGAAGCAGGCCTGCACCATGGCCGGGATTTCCTCCTCCCGATCCGGGTACAGCACCACGAAGGGGTATTCCACCCGCCAGTCCGTGGCATCGGTGACGTGGGAGACCCGGCTCATGCCGTCAAAGGCAATGTTGTCCCGGCGGGTGACCTTGCTCAGGCGGGCCAGGATGGCCTGGCGCAGTTGCCGGGTCTCATCGAAATGATGGGCGAAACGGTCTACGGCCCCCGTGGCCAGGGTGAGCAGCCTGCCCACCTTTTCATTGCCCTGGCGCCGCTTTTCAATCTCGGCCAGGCGATGCCCCAGGGCCTTGACCAGCATGCTGCGCCGGTCAGGGTTGTCGAGCAGGTCATCCAGCAGATAGGGGTTGCGGCTGACGACCCAGATGTCTCCCAGCACCTCGAACAACATACGGGCGGATCGCCCGGTCTTGCGCTCACCCCGGAGCTCATCCACCAGGGCCCAACCCTCGGCGCCCAGCAGCCGGAGCACGATTTCCCGGTCGGAAAACGAGGTGTAGTTGTAGGGTATCTCGCGGATGCGCTGGGCAGACATGGGCAGGCCACATATTGCAAAGCACAATTCTATCCCAGGGGGCCGGCGCCCCTCAATTTTGCTTGACCCTACCTTGCCAAGGGAGATGCGGCATGGATGTCACAGTCTGCATATACCATTGGTCAGGTAGCCAGACTTCCTAGGGCATGCCGGAACCTGAAGGACTAAAATGCGGGCATTGCAATGCGTGCACCACAACTGCCATGGTAGGACTCCTCATCGTTGCCCACGGTCATCTGGGTGACAGCCTCATTGAATGTGCCAAGTATGTGTTGGGTAACACCCCGGCAGATCTGGATGCCGTCGACCTCATGGCCTATGGGGATTCCACCGAGATGCTGGAAGCGGCCACCCGGCGTCTTGGGGCGCTGGACCAGGGGGATGGTGTCCTGGTCCTGACGGACATCTATGGCGCCACCCCCAGCAATACGGTCTGCAAGCTGGCCCGGGACGGTGCGGTGGAAGTGGTGGCAGGGGTCAACCTGCCCATGCTGCTCAAGGCCCTGACCTACCGCCATGAACCCCTGCAGTCCCTGGCTGACCGGGTTACCCAGGGTGGCCAGGAGGGCATTTTCCACGTCGAAGACTGCGCCTGCCATGCAGGCACGTGACGTCGAGATCACCAACCAGCTAGGCCTCCATGCCCGGGCGTCGGCCAAGCTGACCCAGACGGCGGGGCAATTCAAGTCCGAGGTCTGGCTGGCCCGGAATGGGCGCCGGGTCAATGGCAAGAGCATCATGGGCGTCATGATGCTGGCGGCCGCCAAGGGTTCCACCCTTTGCATCGAGGTGGAGGGTCCCGATGAGGCCGAGGCCATGACCGCCCTGGTCACGCTGATCGAGGACAAGTTCGGGGAGGGCGAATGACCTTTGCCCTCCAGGGCATCGCCATCTCGGGAGGCTATGCCATCGGCCGGGCGCAGTTGTTTTCCCACGACCGGCTGGAAGCGCCGCATTATGTGCTGCAGGCCCGGGACCTAGATGCCGAGGTGGCTCGCTTCGAAGAGGCCGTGGCCATGGTGCGGGCCGAATGCGAGCACCTGCGGGACCATTTGCCTGAAGGGGCACCCCCCGAATTGGCGGCCTTTCTGGATCTGCACCGGTTGTTCCTGGAAGATTCGATGCTGTCCGAGGTGCCCAAGCGGCTGATCCGGGAGCAGGCCTGCAACGCGGAATGGGCCCTGGCCCAACAGACCGAGGCGCTCCTGGCCCAGTTCGAGGGGATCGAGGATGCTTACCTGCGGGAACGTCGGCATGACGTGAAGCAGGTGGCGGATCGGGTGTTGAAGGCCTTGCTGGGCCATCCGGGCCATGCTCCGGTGAAGCCGGTGGACGAGGAGCCCACCGTGCTGGTGGCTCACGACCTGTCCCCCAGTGACATGGTGCTGTTCAAGCGCCACGCCTACGCCGGTTTCATCACTGACCTGGGCGGCACCACCTCCCATACCGCCATTCTGGCCCGGAGCCTCAACATCTCCTCCGTGATGGCCCTGCACAATGCCCGGGCCCTGGTCCAGGAGGGGGATACCCTGATCGTGGATGGGGTTTCCGGGGTGGTCATCGTCAACCCGGATGAAAGCATCCTGGAAGAATACCGCCTGCGCCAGAACCAATGGCGCCTGGAGCAGCAAAAGCTCAGGCGGCTCAAGAGCAGCCAGTCCATCACTCTGGATGGGGTACAGGTGGAACTGCTGGCCAACATCGACCTGCCACCGGACGTGCGTGAAGCCATCGATGAGGGGGCCACGGGCATCGGCCTGTTCCGCAGTGAATTCCTGTTCCTGAACCGCGGTGACCTGCCTTCCGAGGATGAGCAGTTCGAGGCCTATCGCCAAGTGGTCAAGGCCATGAAGGGCCGGCCGGTGGTGATTCGCACCCTGGATGCCGGGGCCGACAAGTCCCTGGCCTGGATGTCCCAGAAAAGCGAGAATCCCGCCCTGGGCCTGCGCGCCATACGGCTGTGCCTGGCCGAGCCGCATATCTTCATGACCCAGATCCGGGCCATACTGCGCGCCAGCCACTATGGCTCGGCCCGGATATTGTTGCCCATGCTGGCCAGCCTGACCGAACTGGATCAGGCCCTGGCCCTCATTGCCACGGCCAAGGCCGAGCTGAAGGCGGAAAAGATCAAGTTCGACGCCAATGTTCCCATCGGCGGCATGATCGAGGTGCCGGCTGCCGCCCTGGCGGCGGAATGGTTCGCCCGCAAGCTGGATTTCCTGTCCCTGGGCACCAATGACCTGATCCAGTACACCCTGGCCATCGACCGCACCGACGACACGGTGGCCCACTTGTACGATCCCCTGCATCCGGCGGTCATATATCTCCTAGGCCATACCCTGAAAGTGGGGAGGCGGCTGGACTGCCCTGTATCGGTGTGTGGTGAAATGGCCGGTGATGCCCGTTTGACCCGCTTGCTTCTGGGGCTGGGTCTGCGCAGCTTCTCCATGCATCCGGCCCACATCCTGTCGGTGAAGCAACAGGTGTTGCGCAGCCAGACTCAATTGCTGGAGCCACTGGCGGGCAAGTTGATGCGTCTGGGGGATCCTGTCCGCATCCTGGCCTTGCTGGACAAGATCAACGCCTGAACCGTTGGCCGAAACCTGAGGGGTACGGTCAGAGTTTGTAGCGGGCCCAGACCCGGTTTCCGCTGCCCGAATAGGCCACGTCGGCACATAGCTGGCGCACCAGGGCGATGCCCCGGCCGTGGTAGTGTTGGCCGTCGTCCGGTTCTGCCTGGGCGCGTTCGTAGCCCTTGAAATCGAAACCCGGCCCACTGTCGGCAATGTTGATGTCCAGCACCGGCACGTCCTCGTCCATGTGCAGGTGCAGGGCCATCTCGATGCGTCCCTGGTTCAGGCTGGCCAAGCTGGCCGTCCGCTGGGCCAGATAGCGTTCGAAGCCCCCTTCGGCATCCTTGGCCTGGGAGTCCAGGCCCAGCAGGCCATGGTCCAGGGCGTTGTTGAACAGTTCGGACAGGATCAGAAACAGTACGCCCTGGTGGGGCTGCAGGGCGCGAATCTGGTTGGTCAGTCCCAGCACCACCGGGACGATGTCCAGGGAGCTCAACTCCTGGGCACCCCAGGACAGCTCCAGGCGCCATTCCGACACCGGGCCCGAACGGACAGTATCGGGTTGATCCGGCCGGGCCTGGAGCGGTGCCTCATCCATGACCGCGTGCACCAGCATGCAGGAGATGTCGTCATGGCCGGAGTTCTCTCCCAGCACATCGCCCACGTAGGCCTGGATCGCCCGGAAGCGGGCAGCCGGAGCGGTACTGGTGACCAGCCGTTCCAGGGGGGCCATGTCGAGGGCATTGCCGGCCCCGGTGTCCAGCTCTACCAAGCCGTCTGAGCTGATGACGAGATGCCCGGGATGGCCGTAGTTGTAGGTTTCCGTGGCGCCGCTGAACGCGCCTGGAGACAGTATGCCCAGGGGTGGGTGGCGGGATTCCCAGCGTTTGTGGATGCCTCCGTCCTCACCGACGAACAGGGGCGGCGGCATGCCGCCATTCCAGATCTCCACCGTGTGATGGGTCAGGTCCACCGCCCCCAGGATGGCTGCCACGAAGCGGTCTGCAGGCATGATGGCCTTGAGCTTGCGGTTCAACTCCTGGGTGATGGAGGCCAGGGGAAAGCCCTTGGCCACCATGCCGTAAAACACCTGGGTCAGTGGCAAGGCGGTCAGTGCGGCCGCCAACCCGTGTCCTGTGGCATCGGCCAGCATGACGTGGAGCACACCGTCCGGGCCCCGGGCGGCACAGAGCAGGTCGCCGCTGAAGGTGGCCGTGGGCATGTTGAACCACTCCAGGAGCGGGTCCCGAAGGCCGCCGGCATCCACCAGGCGGTTGATCACGTGATGGCCCAGGCGGGCCTGTTCCTCGGCTTCGTTGCGCCAGTTGAGCAATTCATGGGTCTGCTCGCGCAGGTCGTTCTGCATGCCCAGGATGCGGGCGAAGCCATTGATCTTGGCCCGCATCAGGGAGAGGTTGGCAGGCTTGGTCAGATAGTCGTCGCCCCCCTTCTCCAGCCCTCGGACCACGTCCTGGACGCTGTCCAGGGCCGAGAAGAAGATGATGGGCACCCACTTCTCGTTGGGCAGGGTCCGGATGTGCTCTGCGGCCGTGATGCCGTCCATGCGCGGCATCATGATGTCCATGAAGATCAGGTCCGGCTGTTCCTTGCGGTATTGCTCGATGGCCTGGAGGCCGTCTTCGGCGAACACGGTTTCATGACCGAGTTTGCGCGCGACCATCTCCAGTTGCTTGGCATTGGAGGGGGTATCGTCTACGACCAGGATTTTCACGGCGGGTTTTTGTCGGGTCGTTCAGGGCTTGATGTTGAACAGGCGCTGGAAATTGGCGATCTCGAGTACTTGCTTGACGGTTCCCTGGAGGCCCTTGAGGCTGATTTTCTTGCCGGCGGCGTCCACCTTTTCCCGCAACAGCAGCAACATGCCCAGGGCGGAACTGTCCAGATAATCCACCTTGGCGAAGTCGATCACGATTTCCCGGGCCTGGGGATTGTTCAGCATGGCCTCGTAGGCGTTGCGGAAATCCCGGTGGGAATTGAAGTCGAAGCGGCCTTCCAGGCTCAGGGTGGCCGTACCATCTACAAGGGTGTCGCGTATCAGCATGTCCAGTCTCCAAAGGCAGGCGCTAGTGTAATGAATAGTCGGGATGAATGGTCCAAAGTCCCGGGCGGATCAGACCCGCTTGCTCAAGCGGTCGATGATATGGCCGGCGACCTCGGTCAGCGGCAGGATTTCCTCTGCACCGCCCAATTCTATCGCCGCCTTGGGCATGCCGAAGACCACGCAGGTGGCCTCGTTCTGGGCGATGGTCCAGGCCCCGCTCTGGCGCATGGCCAGCAAGCCGGCGGCGCCGTCCTTGCCCATGCCGGTCAGGATGGCACCCAGGGCATTGGAACCGAGCACCTGGGCCGCGCTGTTGAAGAGCACGTCCACCGAGGGACGATGCCGGTTCACAGGGTCGGATTGGGACAGCTCGGTGTAGTAGTAGGCCCCGCTTTTCCGGATCAGCAGATGGGAGTGACCCGGGGCGATGTAGGCATGGCCCGGCAGCACCCGTTCATTGTGTTCCGCCTCCTTGACCTTCATGGCGCAGAGGCTGTCCAGGCGAGCGGCAAAGGACTTTGTGAAAGACTCGGGCATGTGCTGGGTGCACAGGATTGCCGGTGAATTGGCCGGCATGCGCGTGAGCACTTCCTTCAAGGCCTCGGTGCCCCCGGTGGAGGAACCGATGAAGACCACCTTTTCCGTGGTGCTGATGAAATGGCCCGGGCTGGGGCGGGGCGCGCTCCCGATCGGGGCCGCCGTTGGGGGGGGTGTATGACTGCGTCGGACCCTGGCATGGGCGGCGATGCGGATCTTGTCGGCCACGTCGTCCACGATCTCGTTCAGGCCCTCGCGCATGCCCAGTTTGGGTTTGGCCACGAAATCCACCGCGCCCAGTTCCAGGGCCCGCAGGGTAATGTCCGAACCCTGCTCGGTGAGGGTGGAGACCATGACCACCGGGGTGGGCCGCAGGCGCATCAGCTTCTCCAGGAAATCCAGCCCGTTCATGCGTGGCATTTCCACATCCAGGGTCAGCACATCCGGATTCAGTTCCTTGATCATGTCCCGGGCCACCAGGGGGTCCGGGGCGGCGCCCACCACCTCCATGTCCGGCTGGCTGTTGATGATTTCCCGCATGACGCTGCGGATGAGCGCCGAGTCGTCGATGATGAGTACCTTGATGCGTGCCACGATAGGCTCCCGTTGTTATGTAAACAGCTCCACATCGCCCGACATTTCCGACTTCTTGAGGCGGGAACCGTATTCCTCCTCGCGCTGGAGAATGGTGTTGTTATGGACTTGCTTGAGTTTCTTCACCAGCACCTTGCCGGTGAAGGGAAAGAAGTAGACCTTGCGCGGATAGATGTCCTGCAGGTCCTGGGCAACCACGCGGATACGTTCGTTTTCCAGGTATTCCAGGACGAATTCGCTGTTGCGTTCCCCCACGTTGTGCATGGTGAAGCCGCGCATCACGGCCCCGCCGCCGAACACCTTGGCCTCCAGCCGACTACGGGAAGCCCCCAGCTTGATCAACTGGTTCAGCAGTACCTCCATCGCGTAGCCGCCGTAGCGGGCTGATTCGGACAGGGGGTTGTGGGGATCGCCTTCCGGCAGCATGAAATGGTTCATGCCGCCGATGCCGGTCTTGGGGTCCCGGATGCAGGCCGAGACGCAGGAGCCCAGCACGGTGACCAACAGCATGTCCCGGCCGGTGACGTAGTACTCGCCGGGCAGGATCTTGGAGGCTTCGATCTGGAAGTTCCGATCGAAGTAGTGGTTGGGCGCCAGGACCTCTTCGTAGCCGTGGACGGTCACTTGTGACTCCTGGGCTTGCCGTGATCCGCGTGTTCGTAGACGGTCTGACCCCGCAGCTTGAACAGGTCGGTAGCGTGGTAGAGGGCTTCGGAATGGCCTACGAAGAGCAACCCGTCGGGTTTCATCAGGGGCTTCATCCGGGCCAGTATCTTGTGTTGGGTCGGCTTGTCGAAATAAATCATTACATTGCGGCAGAAAATCCCGTCCACCATCTGCTTGATGGGCCAGGTGGGGGCCAGCAGGTTGAGCTGGAAAAAGCGCACCATGGCCCTCAGTTCCGGTCGAACCTTAACATAGCCGGCGCGGTCTCCAGTACCCTTGAGGAAAAACCTGCGCTGCTGTTCGCTGCTCAGCTTCTTCATCCGGTCCATGGGGTATACCCCCTCCTCGGCCTTGCGCAGGACATTGGTATCCAGGTCCGAAGCCAGGATCTGGACCGGAGCGCCGAACCCGCCAAAGGCCTCCACCGCCGTCATGGCCATGGAATAGGGCTCTTCGCCGGTGGACGAGGCGGAGCTCCAGAGCACGATGGGCCGGTCATGACGGTGTTTGAGGAAGTCCTTCAGGATCGTGAAGTGGTGGTTTTCCCGGAAGAAATCCGTCAGGTTGGTGGTGAGGGAATTGACGAAGGCTTCCCACTCCTCCTCATGGCCGGAATTCAGGAAATTCAGGTATTCCCGGAAGGTCTTCAGACCCGTGGCGCGCAGGCGCCGGGCCAGGCGGCTGTAGACCATGTCCTCCTTGGCATCGGTCAGGGCGATGCCGGCATGGTCGTAGATCAGCTTGCGCACCTCCTCGAAATCCTTGTGGGAGAAATGGAATTCACGGTCGGCGCGGAGGGGTTCTGGCATATCGCCTCGATGACGGGTTAGGTTGCCCCGGCCTGATGGCCGGGGCCCGGGAGGAATGGGTCAGAACTCTTCCCATTCATCGTCCGTGGACAGCACAGGCTTGGGCAGGCTGCGGCGGCCGGGCGCGGAAGCCCGGGGCTCGCTGCGGGCGGCAGGCCCACGGCTGGGGGCGGGCAGCCGGCCACCGGCGTTGCCGGTCCGGAACACAGAGACCGAGTGGACCAGGCTCTGTGCCTGATCCTGTAGGGACTCGG
>DYHB01000240.1 GCA_020724415.1 Thiobacillus sp. | reverse complement strand
GCCAGGCGACCGGCGTCCCCGGGCCAGCGCCGGGCCACCTCGGCCAGGAAGCGGGCGTTGATTTCGTAGATGATCTCCAGCAACCGGGGCAACAGTTGGCCGAACAGGTGCACCGACCACTTTTCCAGGGCCTCGGGCAACAGGGTGTGGTTGGTATAGGCCATGGTCCGGCTCGTGATGGCCCAGGCCTCCTCCCACTCCAGGCCGTGCTCATCCATGAGCAGACGCATCAGCTCGGGAACGGCACAGGTGGGGTGGGTATCGTTGAGCTGGAAGCAGCTTTTCTCGGCGAACCGGCTGAAATCCTTGCCATGATTCTGTTCCCACCGGTACAGCACGTCCTGAAGACTGGCCGAGGCCAGGAAGTACTGCTGGCGCAGGCGCAGTTCCTTGCCGTTCTCGCTGGCATCGTTGGGATACAGCACCATGGTGATGTTTTCGGCCGCGTTCTTGGCCGCCACCGATTCGGTATAGGAACCGGCATTGAACTCGCCCAGGTCGAACTCGTCCGTGGCCGCCGCGCTCCAGAGCCGCAGCACATTCACCGTGTCGTTCTGGTAGCCCGGGATCGGGGTGTCGAAGGGCACGGCCAGCACGTCATGGGTATCCAGCCAGCGCACGTGCAGCCGGCCATCCTGATCCTTGTAGTGTTCGGTGCGACCGTAATACTGGATGCGGCGGGTATGCTCGGGCCGCTCCAGTTCCCAGGGATTGCCCTCCCGCAGCCAGTGATCCGGCTCCTCCACCTGGCGGCAGGCCTCGATACGCTGGCGGAACATGCCGTATTCGTAGCGGATGCCGTAGCCCATGACGGGCAGTTGCAAGGTGGCGCAACTGTCCAGGAAGCAGGCGGCCAGACGCCCCAGGCCACCATTGCCCAAGCCGGCGTCCGGCTCCACGTCCACCAGTTCCTCCATGTCCAGGCCCAGGCGCTTCAGGGCAGCTTCAAGAGGAGTCTCCAGGCCCAGGTTGAGCAGGGCATTGTTCAGGGTACGCCCCATGAGGAACTCCAGGGACAGGTAGTAGGCATGCCGGACCTCCTGCTCCTCATAGGCGTAGCGGGTGCGCTTCCAGCGCTCCATGAGCCGATCACGCAAGGCCAGGGCCAGGGCCTGATAGGGATAGTGGGACGAGCGGCAATGCCGGTCCCGGCCCAGGAAATTTCCGAAATAGCGGCGTATGTCTGCTGCCAGGGCCTCTTCGTCCATGCCCAAGGGCGGGGTCCGGAAGAGTTCGGGGGTAGGACGGCTGGCCCGGAGGGGCTTCATGCCGGAGGGGTCGTTCTTGGAATCCATGAGCG
>DYHB01000239.1 GCA_020724415.1 Thiobacillus sp. | reverse complement strand
AGACCGGGGTGCGTTACGGCTATGCCCACTACCTGCGCGAGGCCCTGCCCAACGCCACCTTCGTGGCCTTCACCGGCACGCCGATTTCCAGCGAGGACAAGGACACCCGCGCCGTGTTCGGCGAATACGTCCACATCTACGACATCGAGCAGGCGGTGAAGGATGGGGCCACGGTGCCCATCTACTACGAGAGCCGTCTTGCCAAGCTGGAACTGAAGGACGAAGAGACGCCCCACATCGACGAGGAAGTCGATGAGCTCACCGAGGACGAGGAGGAATCCGCCAAGGCCCTGACCTTGCGCCGCTGGGCGGCCCTGGAGAAGGTGGTCGGGGCGCCTCCACGTATCCAGATGGTGGCCAAGGACCTGGTGGCCCACTTCGAGAACCGCCTGGCCGCCATGGATGGCAAGGCCATGGTGGTGGCCATGAGCCGGGAGATATGCGTCCACCTCTATAACGCCATCGTCGCCCTGCGTCCTGAGTGGCACGATGAAGACCCTGAGAAGGGCGCCATCAAGGTGGTGATGACCGGCTCCGCCTCGGACAAGGCCTTGCTCAAGCCCCACATCTACAGCGGCGACACCAAGAAGCGCCTGGAGAAGCGCTTCAAGGACCCCACCGACACGCTCAAACTGGTCATCGTGCGGGATATGTGGCTCACCGGTTTCGACGCCCCCTGCGCCCACACCATGTATGTGGACAAGCCCATGCGCGGCCACAACCTCATGCAAGCCATCGCCCGTGTGAACCGGGTCTTCAAGGACAAGCCGGGCGGCCTGGTGGTGGACTACATCGGCATCGCCACCGAACTGAAGCATGCCCTGGTGGAATACACCAACTCCAAGGGCAAGGGCCGCCCCACCATCCAGGCGGAAGAGGCGCTGGAAATCCTGGAAGAGAAGGTCGGCATCCTGCGGGCCATGCTGCATGGCTTCGACTACGCCCCGTTCCGCACCAAGGCTTTGGTGCTGCTGGCTGGCGCCTGCAACCACATCCTCGGCCAGGACGACGGCAAGAAGCGCTTCGCCGACCAGGTGCTCGCCGCCAGCAAGGCCTTCGCCCTCTGCTGCACCCTGGACGCGGCCCTGGAGTTCCGGGATGAGCTGGCCTTCTTCCAGGCCATCAAGTCGGCCCTGACCAAGCACGGCATCCAGGACAAGAAGCTCTCAGACGAGGCCAAGGAACACGCCCTACGGCAAATCATCTCCGGAGCGCTGGTGTCCGATGAGGTCATCGACATCTTCGCCACGGCGGGCCTCAATAAGCCCAACATCGGCATCCTCACCGACGAGTTCCTGGAC
>DYHB01000238.1 GCA_020724415.1 Thiobacillus sp. | reverse complement strand
CTGGCTGGGCGGCATGCTGACCAACTTCAAGACCGTCAAGCAGTCGGTCAAGCGCCTGAAGGACACCGAGGCCATGCTGAACGAAACCGGCAAGGATGCCCTGTCCAAGAAGGAACTGCTCCGCGTCCAGCGCGAATACGACAACCTGAACCGCTCCCTGGGCGGCATCAAGGAGATGGCCAGCCTGCCCGACGCCCTGTTCGTGGTGGATGTGGGCTACCAGAAGATCGCCATCACCGAAGCCAACAAGCTGGGCATTCCCGTGATCGGCATCGTCGACTCCAACAACACCCCCGAGGGTGTGGACTATGTCATCCCGGGCAATGACGATTCCGCCCGCGCCATCCGCCTCTACGCCCGTGGCATCGCCGACGCCGTGCTGGAAGGCAAGACCCAGGTGATCGAAGAGATCGTGGCTGCCGCCAGTGATGACGAGTACGTCGAGGTCCAGGACGGCGCCGACGCCGCCACGGCCCAGTGATGGGCTTGGGGAGGTGTTTCCTCCCCCATGAATGCACGAGCGCCCCCTCAGACGGGGCGCTTTTTCGATTCTGAAATCTGACTGTATTGGGAGAAATCAATGGCTGAAATTACCGCCGCCATGGTCAAGGAACTGCGCGAACGCACCGATGCGCCCATGATGGACTGCAAGAAGGCCCTGAACGAGGCCGAGGGCGACATGCAGAAGGCCGAAGAGATCCTGCGCGTCAAGTTCGGCAGCAAGGCCGCCAAGAGCGCCGGCCGCGTGGCCGCCGAAGGCATCGTGGGCATCCACATCACCCCGGATGGCAAGCTGGGCTCCATGATCGAAGTCAACTGCGAGACCGACTTCGTGGCCAAGAACGATGATTTCCAGGCCCTGGTCAAGAACCTGGCCGAAATGGTCGTGACCCAGAACCCGGCCGACGTGGCCGCCCTGTCCGCCATGAAGATCGGCGACAAGACGGTCGAGGAAGTGCGCACCGAACTGGTGGGCAAGATCGGCGAGAACATGAGCCTGCGTCGCTTCGTCCGGATCGAGGCCCAGGGCAAGCTGGCCAGCTATGTCCACGGTGGCGCCAAGATCGGCGTGATGGTGGACGTGGCCGGTGACGAGACCCTGGCCAAGGACATCGCCATGCACATCGCCGCCTCCAAGCCCAAGGCCCTGGACGCCTCCGGCGTGTCCCAGGACCTGATCGATTCCGAGCGCCGCGTCGCCGAGCAGAAGGCAGCCGAATCCGGCAAGCCCGCCGAAATCGTGGCCAAGATGGTGGACGGCAGCATCAACAAGTTCCTCAAGGAAGTCACCCTGCTGTCGCAGCCCTTCGTCAAGGACGACAAGCAGA